>NZ_JBHTVT010000008.1:0-41283 GCF_042792795.1 Isoptericola sp. NPDC056605
CGCCCCGGGGACCCCCAGCGGGGCCCCGGGGCACCCGCGCCCCCCCTGCCGCGCCGCCACCCCCGCGGGTCCCCGGCCCGCCGCCCCCCCCGCCCGTTACGGGCGGCGGGGGGCGACGTCGTCGAAGTGCCTGCGCGTGAGGTCCAGGTGGGTCCGACTCCGTGGCTGACACGACCGTCGGACGACGTCACGCGTGCCGGCAGGACCCGTGAGATGGGTGCCGGTCAGTCCTCCACACCGGGGTAGTCGTCAAACTCGTCCTCGCCCTCCTGCGCGAGGGCGTCGCGCACGACGCCGAAGGAGACGCCCGTCGCATAGCCCTTGCGCCCGAGCGCCCCGACCGCGCGGCGCACGCGCACGTCGCGGTCCAGCCCACGGGTGCGCGCCACGTGCTTGCGGGCCAGGGCCAGGGCCGCCGCGCGCTCGTCGTCGGGGTCCACCTGCTCGAGGGCGTCCGCGGCGGTCTCCTCGGCGATGCCGCGGCGGCGCAGCTCCATCGCCAGCGCGCGCCGCGAGAGCCCCCGCTCGGCGTGCCGCGTCCGCACCAGCATGTCGGCGTACGCGGCGTCGTCGACCAGCCCTACCTCGTCGAACCGGTCGAGCACCGGCCCCACGACGGCCTCCGGGTAGCCCTTGCGCGCGAGCGACTGCTCGAGCTCCGCGCGGCTCTTCGGAGCGGCCGTGAGGATGCGCAGCAGCGTCTCGCGGGCCTTCTCCGTCGCGTCCTCGACGGTCAGCTCGCCGGCCTCGAGACGCTCCGCCACCGTGCGGCGCGGCTGTCGCCGGCGTGACCTCCCGCCGTCCTCCGCGCCGTCCTCCGGGCCGTTGTCCGAGCCGGTCCCGGGGTGGTCCGCCCAGCTGTCGTGTGGCCGCGCCGAGCCACCCTGACGGCGGCCGCGACGCTTCCCCACGCCGCGACCGCCCGGGGCAGTATCCCCCGACGTCATGCGAGCCCTCCCTCGGCGGCCACGACGAGCACCGTCCCGGTCGGGGCGGCGCTCACCCGAGCGAGCGCGACCCGAACGGTGCCGGAATCGGCGGCGCCCGTCAGAACGGCGCCTTCTTGCCCTTGGCGCCCGCCTTGGCGGCCGCCGGTGCCGGGTCCACGCTCAGCCCGGTCGCGGAACCCGCGGCCCCCTCGACGGGAGCCTCTGCCGCGGGGGCGTCCAGCTTGGCGCCGACGCCGAGCTTCTCCTTGACCCGCTTCTCGATCTCGTTCGCCAGGTCGGGGTTGTCGCGCAGGAACGCCCGCGCGTTCTCCTTGCCCTGGCCCAGCTGGTCGCCCTCGTAGGTGAACCACGAGCCGGACTTGCGCACGAAGCCGTGCTCCACGCCCATGTCGATCAGGCCGCCCTCGCGGGAGATGCCCACGCCGTACAGGATGTCGAACTCCGCCTGCTTGAACGGCGGCGCCATCTTGTTCTTGACCACCTTGACGCGGGTCCGGTTACCGACCGCGTCCGTGCCCTCCTTGAGGGTCTCGATGCGGCGGATGTCCATGCGCACCGAGGCGTAGAACTTCAGCGCCTTGCCACCGGTGGTGGTCTCCGGGGAGCCGAAGAACACACCGATCTTCTCGCGGAGCTGGTTGATGAAGATCGCCGTGGTGCCCGACGCGCTCAGCGCGCCGGTGATCTTGCGCAGCGCCTGCGACATCAGGCGGGCCTGGAGGCCGACGTGGCTGTCGCCCATCTCGCCCTCGATCTCGGCCTTGGGCACGAGCGCGGCGACGGAGTCGATGACGATGATGTCCAGCGCGCCGGAACGGATCAGCATGTCCGTGATCTCCAGCGCCTGCTCGCCGGTGTCCGGCTGCGAGACCAGCAGGGCGTCGGTGTCGACGCCGAGCTTCTTGGCGTACTCCGGGTCCAGCGCGTGCTCGGCGTCGACGAACGCCGCGATGCCGCCGGCCCGCTGGGCGCTGGCGACGGCGTGCAGGGCGACGGTGGTCTTGCCGGAGGACTCCGGGCCGTAGATCTCCACGACGCGGCCGCGCGGGAGGCCGCCGATGCCGAGCGCGATGTCCAGCGCGATCGAGCCGGTGGGGATGACCTCGACGGGCGCACGACCCTCGTCGCCGAGGCGCATGACCGAGCCCTTGCCGAAGCTGCGGTCGATCTGGGCGAGCGCGGCCTCGAGTGCCTTCTCGCGGTCTGCCGTTGCGGGCATGTCGGTCACCTTTGCGTTCTGGGCGCGGCGGCTGCGCGCCGGCGTTCGTGGCTGCGTGCTCATGTTGTCGTCGACCGTACGTGCCGCCACCGACACGGTCGGGGCGGTCCGTCACGGCTGTGGAGGACGACTTCCGAGGACCCTCCTGGGGGCAGACTCTACCCGAACACGTGTTCGAGGCCGTCGTCGTCCCCGGGCGTGTCGCGCCACGTGCCGCCGGGTTGCAGGACCACCACGCGCACGTCCGGCGCCGCCCGGCGGCACGCCGCCGCGAAGGCCTCCCCGGCATGGTCCATCCACCCGCGCGGCAGGTGCTGCCCGCCCGGCACGTGCAGCGTGCCCCAGTGCACCGGGACCGCCACCCGCGGGCGGACCTCCGCGCACACCTCGGCGGCGCCGCGGGGGCCGAGATGGCCGCCCGAGAGCCGCGGGCCCCAGCCGGACACGGGTACGAGGGCCACGTCCACCCGCCCGCCGGCCAGCTCGCGCACCCGCCCCATGCCCGCGTGGTGCTCGGTGTCCCCCACGGCCCACACCGTCGTGCCGCGCCCGCGCACCAGGTGCCCGCTCGCGGCGTTCGGGCGGTGCGGCATCGGCCGGTCACCGTGCACCGCGGCGGTCAGGCGCACCTCCACGCCCGCGACGTCGTGCCAGTCGCCGTGCTGCGGGACGTGCTGCGCGGCGTGGTGCGCGGCGTGGTGCGCGGCGTCGCGGCCGGGCGGGTGGCCCGCCGCGGGGGGCAGGTCGAGGCCGACGCCGCGCAGGCCCTTGCCGCGCAGCCAGCGGGCGTTGGCGGGCGCCGTGAGCACCGGCACGTCGCCGAGCAGCCGCAGCGAGCCCAGCTCGGCGTGGTCGTGGTGCAGGTGGGACAGCAGGGCGGCGTCGGCGCCCCGCCAGGCGTCCGTGTCCGGACGGTCGCCCCGGCGCCGCAGGAGACCCGCATGCCGGCGCAGCAGCGGGTCCGTCACGAGCCGGGCGGTGCCGCCACCCGCGCGCGGGACGTCGAGGACGACGGTCGAGTGCCCGAGCCACGTCACCCGGAGCCCCGACGGGCCGGCGGGGTCGCGCCCTCCCGGTGCCCCGGTCACGGGCCCTCCCGCAGCCCCAGGGCGGCGAGCCACGCCACGAGCCGGCGGTGCACCGCCTCGGCGCCAACCAGCACGCGCGCGCCGTCCACGTCCTCGCGCTCGTCGTCGGGCACGACGAGGTCGGCGGGGTGCAGCAGCAGCGCCTCGCTCTGCGCGCCGCCGAGCCCTCCGTGCGAGCCCACGAGCCCCTCGAGCGCGTGCACCCGGCCCATCGGGCCGACCGCCGAGACGACCACCAGGTCGCCGGCGTCCTCCAGCCCGGCGACGCGCAGCAGGTCGGCGCGGGCCCGCGAGCCGTAGCCGGCCAGGGGGTCCCGGCCCGTCACACGGCCGGTCGCGAGCTCGTGCGAGCCGAGCCGCCCGCGCGCCACCGGTCCGTGCGCGCCGTGGACCACGACGAAGCCGACGGCCGGCGACTCGACCAGGCCGGGCACGAGCGCGGGCCATCGGGCCGCCACCTCCGCGGCCGACCGCCGGCGCGGCTCGCGGCAGAACCACACCATCCCGAGGTTGCCCGACCCGATCACCTCGACCTCGGGCAGGTCCGTCCGGACGGTGTCGCGGTCCGGTCCGACCAGGAGCTGGCCGTCGCCGTCGCCGTCCCGGCGCAGCGCGTGCAGCGCGGTATTCGCCGGGCCCCACGCCTCGCCGTCCGCCCGGTCGCCCCGCGCCGGGGCGGGGATCGCCATGAGCCGGTGCACCTCGTCGGCGAACGACCACCCCACGACCTGCTCGAAGGTGGCCCCCAGGGACTGCCCGTGGTCCGACACGACCACCGTGCGGTAGCGGCGCGGGGCGCCGCGCGCGATCTCCTCCCACAGCCCGACCACCCGGTCGAGCCCCTCCAGCGCGCGCAGCGCCTCCGGCCGCAGGGGGCCGGCGTGGTGCGCGATCTCGTCGTAGTCGACGAGGTCCACGCACACCACGGGCGCGCCGCGCACGAGCTGCTCGGCCACGAGCGAGGTGTTGAGGTCGCGCAGCAGCACGTTGGTCACCGCCCGCAGCACCGGGTACCAGCCCCGCCGCGCCACGCGGGGACGCACCCCGCGCACCACCTGCTGCCACCCCTGGTACACCTCCTTCAGCGCCTCGCCGACCGTGCCGGCCACCGCCCGCACGAGCACGAACGGGCTGGAGAAGAAGCGGACGAACAGCTGGCCGGGACCCAGACCCTCCGCCGCGCGGCTCATCACGAGCAGGCTGGTCGGCGCGTCGCCGGAGAACATCGTCGACACCGCCACCCCGCCGTCGGCGAGCAGCCCGCGACCGTCGGAGGCCGACCGCTCGACCTCGGCGGCGTCCGCCGGACGGTTCGTCACCACCAGGCGACCGAGCCGCCGCGACCACCAGCGGAAGGCCGGGACGGCGTCGGTGGTGCCGTGGAGCAGGCCGAGGGTGCTGGCCGGGGTGGTGCACGGGACGCGCGCCCACCACGACTCGAGCCGGTGGCTGCCCGACCCCAGCCAGCGCTCCATCGTGGGCACGAGCCCCGCCTCCAGCGCGTGGTCGAGCGTCGGGCGGGCCACGCCGTCGAGCATGACGACGAGCACGCCCGGGGGCCGGTCGTCCGCACCGCCGTCCCCGGCGTCGTCCCCTGCGTCGTCGCGATCGGCCCGGCGCGGGAGACCGGCGCGCCGGCTGGCCCGGCCCAGCAGGTCGCCGACGACGTACGCGTTGTCGCGCGCCCCGACCACCCAGTGCCCGCAGGCCATCACCACCGCGGCGACGAGGAGCACGGCGAGCACGTCCGCCCACGCGTCGCTCGTCACGCCCGGGAGCAGCGTCAGCGCGGCCCAGACGACCAGCACCTGCGCGGCCAGGCCGAGCAGGAGCGCCACGACCGCCCCGCCGGCGCGCGCGAGTCGCCGCAGCGGTGCCCGCAGCAGCGCGTCGCCGAGGCCCACCACGAGCGCCGCGAGCAGCACGTCCCACGGGGACGTCACGCGCACGCCGTCGACCAGGGCGATCGCGACCCCGAGCCCGGCGGCCGTCGAGACCAGGGACCAGAGGGCGGCGCGGACGTCGACCACCGTCACGAGCGGGGGCCGGTGGTCGCGCATGGCGCCATGATGCACCGCCCGCCCGACGTCGGCCCGGGCGCCGGGCGGTCAGCGGGCGGGCGGCGCCTGGCGGCGGTCGTCGCGACCCCAGCGGTCCGGCTCGGGGACGTCGAGCGCGTCGCACAGCGCGTGCCAGACGTCGCGGGGCTCCAGCCCGGCCTCGAGCGCCTCGGCAGGGGTGCGGCCGTCGAGGCGCGGCAGCACCTGCTCGCGCACGAGGGCGCGCCCGTAGGCGGGCCCGAAGACCTCGTCGACCAGCTCGGCGAACTCGCGATAGCGCACGCCCCCAGCCTCGCACGGCCGGGAGGGTCGCCGGCACGCCGGACGCCGCGACCGGCGGCGCGCAGGGCCGCGCAGTGCCGCCTCGCCCTGCGGGCTGTCGGTGCTCCCTGCCAGGATGACGACGTGGTCGTCCCCCCGTCCGGCGTTCCCGCCGACCCCGCCGCCGACCCCGCCGCCGACCCTGCCGCCGACTCTGCCGCGGGGCACGACGGCGGGCACGACGGCGTGCTCGCGCGGTTCGGCCCCGCCACCCGCGCCTGGTTCGCCGGGGCGTTCGCGGCGCCGACGGCGGCGCAGGCCGGGGCGTGGGAGGCGATCAGCTCCGACCGGCACGCGCTCGTCGTCGCCCCGACCGGCTCCGGCAAGACCCTGGCGGCGTTCCTCTGGGCGATCGACCGGCTCACCACCGCGCCGCCGCCCGAGCGCGCCCGACGCTGCCGGGTGCTCTACGTCTCCCCGCTCAAGGCCCTCGCCGCCGACGTGCAGCGCAACCTGCGCTCCCCGCTGGCCGGCATCCGGCAGGCCGCCGCCCGCGGGGGGCTCACGGTCGAGGAGGTGACCGTCGGCGCGCGCACGGGCGACACGCCCGCCTCGGAACGCCGCGCGTTCGCCACCCGCCCGCCGGACGTGCTGGTCACCACCCCCGAGTCGCTCTTCCTCGTCCTCACGTCGCAGGCGCGCGCGGGCCTGGCGGGCGTCGAGACCGTGGTCCTGGACGAGATCCACGCGGTGGCGGGCACCAAGCGCGGCGCCCACCTGGCGCTGAGCCTCGAGCGCCTCGACGAGCTGCTGGACCGGCCGGCGCAGCGGATCGGGCTGTCCGCCACGGTGCGCCCCGCGCAGACGGTGGCCGAGTTCCTCGCCGGCCACCGCACGCCCGAGGACGGCGGCCGGGAGGTCGTGGTCGTGCAGCCCGAGGCCACCAAGAAGTGGGCGATCGACGTCGTCGTGCCCGTGCCCGACCTCGCGGACCTCGACTCCGGCGGGGTGCCGGACCCGACCGCCCCGCAGCCGGCGACCCCGGGGCCGGCCCCGGGCCACGGCGGAGGGCCGGGCGACGAGGAGGTGGACCTCACCGGCGACGCCGCGTCCCCGCTGCGCCGCGCCTCCGTGTGGCCGCACGTCGAGGAGCGGGTCGTCGACCTGGTCGCCGACCACCGCTCCACGCTCGTCTTCACGAACTCCCGCCGGGGCGCCGAGCGGCTCACCGCCCGGATGAACGAGATCTGGACCGAGCGCTCCGGGGTCGACCTCCCCGAGCCCGGCACGCAGTGGCCGGCGCAGACCCAGGGGCAGTCGGGCGCCTCGGTCGGCCTCCCGGACGGCGACGGCGCCCCGGTGCTCGCCCGCGCGCACCACGGCTCGATGAGCCGCGTCGAGCGCACCCGCACCGAGTCGGACCTCAAGGCGGGGCGGCTGCCGGCCGTCGTCGCGACGTCGTCCCTCGAGCTCGGCATCGACATGGGCGCCGTGGACCTGGTGGTGCAGGTCGGGGCGCCGCCGTCGGTCGCGAGCGGGCTGCAGCGCATCGGACGTGCCGGGCACCAGGTGGGCGCGGTGTCGCACGGCGTCGTCTTCCCGACGTTCCGGGGCGACCTGGTGCCGGCCACCGTGGTGGCGCAGCGCATGCGCGCGGGCGAGATCGAGCACCTGCACGTCCCGGCCAACCCGCTGGACGTGCTCGCCCAGCAGGTGGTGGCGGCCCTCGCGACGGACGACTGGCAGGCCGACGACCTCCTCGCCGCGTTCCGTCGGGCCCACCCGTTCCGTGCCCTCGGCGACGCGACGTGGCGGGCCGTGCTCGACATGCTCGCCGGCCGCTACCCCAGCGAGGAGTTCGCCGAGCTGCGCGCCCGCATCGTGTGGGACCGCGCCACAGGCCGCCTGTCCGGGCGGCCCGGCGCGCTGCGGCTCGCCGCGACCAGCGGCGGCACCATCCCCGACCGCGGGCTGTACGGCGTCTACCTCGCCACGGAGGCGCCGACGGCGGGCGCGCCGGCGGAGGGGGGCGGCGCGGCCGACCGGCCCCGCGGCGGGAAGCGCGTGGGCGAGCTGGACGAGGAGATGGTCTACGAGTCGCGCGTCGGCGACACGTTCACCCTCGGCTCCTCGACCTGGCGCATCGAGGAGATCACGCCCGACCGCGTGCTGGTGACCCCCGCGCCAGGCCTGCCCGGGCGCCTGCCCTTCTGGAAGGGCGACTCCCCCGGTCGTCCCGCGGAGCTGGGCCGCGCGGTGGGCGCGTTCGTCCGCGAGACCGACGCGCTGCTGGCCGACGACGAGGAGCGCGGCACCGCGCGCGGCCGGGACGTGCTGCGCGACGCCGGGCTCGACACCTGGGCGGCGGACAACCTCGCCGCGTACCTGGGCGAGCAGCGCCGCGCGACGGGGCGGCTCCCCGACGACCGCACCGTGGTGGTGGAGCGGTTCCGCGACGAGCTGGGCGACTGGCGCGTCGTGATCCACTCCCCGTTCGGGGCGCCCGTGCACGCGCCGTGGGCGCTGGTCGTCGCGGCGCGCCTGCGCGCGCGGTACGGCACGGACGTCGCGGCCATGCACGCCGACGACGGGATCGTGCTGCGGCTGCCCGACGCCGGCGACTCCGGCTGGGACCTCGGCGGCCCCGGCTGGGGCGGGTCCGACGGCACCGGGCACGGCACGGCGGGGCACGGCGACGCGCCGGCGGTCACCGCCGAGGACCTGCTCGTCGACCCGGACGAGGTCCTCGACGCGGTGCGCGAGGAGCTCGGCGGCTCGGTGATGTTCGCCGCGCGGTTCCGCGAGGCCGCGGCGCGCGCGCTGCTCCTGCCCCGCCGCCGCCCGGACCGGCGGCAGCCGCTGTGGCAGCAGCGGCAACGGGCGTCGCAGCTGCTGCAGGTGGCGTCGCAGTTCCCGGACTTCCCGATCATGCTCGAGGCGGCGCGGGAGTGCCTGCGCGACGACTTCGACGTCGCGGCGCTCACCGAGCTCATGCGCAACCTGCAGGGCGGCCGGGTGCGGCTGGTCGAGGTCACCACCTCGACGCCGTCCCCCTTCGCGCAGGCGCTGCTGTTCGGCTACACCGCCCAGTTCCTCTACGACGGCGACGCGCCGCTCGCGGAGCGGCGCGCGGCCGCGCTGTCCCTGGACCCGGACCTGCTGACGGAGCTGCTCGGCGAGCAGGGCGCCACCCCGCTCGCGGACCTCCTCGACCCCGGCGCCGTCGAGCGCACCGAGGCGGAGCTGCAGGCGCTGGCGCCCGACCGTCAGGCGCGGGACGCCGAGGGCCTGTGGGACGTGCTGCGGCGCACCGGGCCGCACCCCCTCGGCGCCCTGCGGGACCGCACCCGCGAGGACGCGCGCGCCCGGGTCGGCGAGTGGCTGGCCGACCTGGAGGGCGCCCGCCGCGTCCTGCGGGTCCGGGTCGGGGGCCACGGGGGCGACGACGCCGAGCAGTGGGCGGTGGTCGAGGACGCCGGCCGGCTGCGCGACGCGCTCGGCGTGGCGCTGCCCGTCGGCGTCCCCGAGACCTTCACCGAGCCGGTGCCCGACCCCCTGGGCGACCTCGTCCGACGCCACGCCAGGACGCACGGCCCGTTCCCCGCCGCGGACGTCGCACGCCGCTTCGGCCTCGGCATCGCGGTCGTGACCCAGGTGCTCGCGCGGCTGGAGGCGGCGGGCGCGGTGGCGCGCGGGGCGCTGCGGCCGTCCTCGCTGGGCGGCACGGGCGACGAGTGGTGCGACCCGGAGGTGCTGCGCACGCTGCGGCGCCGGTCCCTCGCCGCGCTGCGCGCCGAGGTCGAGCCGGTGGAGCCGGAGTCGCTCGGCGTCTTCCTCCCGCGCTGGCACGGGATCGGCACCCGGGTGGGCGGCGCCGGGTCGGGCGGCGGCACGCTGCGCGGCGCGGACGGGGTGCTCCGCGCGGTGGAGCAGCTCTCGGGGGCGGCCGTGCCGGCGTCGGCGCTCGAGACGCTCGTGCTGCCCGCCCGCGTCTCCGACTACTCCCCCGCGGTGCTCGACGAGCTCACCACCGCCGGCGAGGTGCTCTGGTGCGGGCACGGCCGGCTCCCGGGCTCGGGCGGCGGCGACGGCATGGTGAGCCTGCACCTGGCCGACGGCGCGCCGCTCACGCTGCGCGACCCGGACCCGGTGGACGAGGGCGGCCCGCTCGACAGCGACCTGCACCGGGCGGTGCTCGACCTGCTCACCGGCTCGGGCGGGTACTTCCTGCCCCGCCTCGCGGAGCTCGCGGACGCGGGCCAGGCGGCGACCCTCGACGCGTTGTGGGACCTGGTGTGGGCGGGCTGGGTGACGAACGACCGCCTGGGTCCGCTGCGCGAGTCGCTCGGCGGGTCCACGCGGCGCGGGGCCAGGCAGGGCGGCGGCGCGCACCGCGCTCCCGCCGCACCCGGCCGGGCCCGCCCGGTGCGCCCCTCCCGCTTCGGGCTCGCCCGTCCGACGTCGGCTGCCGCCGTGCCGCGCACCGGTGGCGGGCGATGGTCCGCGCTGCCGGCCGTGGAGCAGGACCCGACCGTGCGGGCGCACGCCCTCACCCAGGTGCTGCTGGAGCGGCACGGCGTCCTGACGCGCGCGGCGGCGCCCGCGGAGGGCGTGACCGCCCGCTTCCGCGACGTGTACCGGGTGCTCCGGGTGCTCGAGGAGCGCGGGGCCGTGCGGCGCGGATACTTCGTCGAGGGCCTGGGCGGCTCGCAGTTCGCGCTGCCCGGTGCGGTCGACCAGCTGCGCACGGACGCCGCCGACCGCGCCCGGGCCCGGGACGCGCTCGTCGAGAGCTCGGGCGGCGCCGGTGGCGGCCGGGTCGAGCCCGGTGCCGTCCTCCTCGCCGCGACCGACCCGGCCAACCCGTACGGCGCGGCGGTCGCCTGGCCGCGCACGGCGTCACCGAACGCGGCGTCACCGCGCGCGTCGTCGTCCGGCGCCCGCGTCCCGGGTCCGGGGGACGACGGCGCGGGCTCGCACCGCCCGGGGCGCAAGGCCGGCGCCGTCGTCGTGCTGGTCGACGGCGAGCTGGTGCTGTTCGTCGAGCGGGGCGGGCGCACGGTGCTGTCCTTCGGCCGCGGAGACGCGGGCGACGGCCCTCGGCTCGCCGCCGCGGCCCGCCTGCTCGTGGCCGAGACGCGCGCCGACCGGCTGGGGCGCGTCACCGTGCAGCGGGTCGACGGCGTCCCCGCGCTCACCGCGGCCCGCGACCGGACCCCCGCCGCGGCCGCGCTGCTCGACTCCGGCTTCGGCGTGACGCCGCGCGGCCTGCGCCCGGCCTAGGCTCCGACCGTGCCCGAGGGAGACGTGCTGCGCCTCACCGCCGAACGGCTGGGCGCCGCGCTGCGCGGCACACCTCTGGTGCGCGCGGACCTGCGCTGGCCCTCGGCGGCGGGCGTGGACCTCGTCGGGGCCACCGTCCGCGAGTCGGTCGCGTACGGCAAGCACCTGCTCACCCGGTTCGACGACGGCCGCACCCTGCACACCCATCTGCGGATGGACGGCTCCTGGCGGGTGTACCGCACGGGGGCCCGCGAGGCGGCCGGTCGCTCCCCCGCCGTCCGCGCCGTGCTGGCCACCGCGTCGTGGACCTGCCTCGGCCTCCGGCTCGGCATGCTCGACGTGCTGCGCACCCGTGACGAGCCGCGCCTGCTGGGTCACCTGGGCCCCGACGTCCTCGCCGACGACTTCCCGGATCGGGTCGACGAGGGCGCGCTCCGGCTCGCCGCGGACCCCGCGCGTCCGCTGTGCGTCGCCCTGCTCGACCAGCGCACCGTCGCCGGGCTCGGCACCATCTGGACGGCGGAGTCGCTGTTCGCCACCCGGCGGTGGCCGTGGACCCCCGTCGGCGACCTGGACGGCGACGCCCGCCGTGCGCTGCTCCTCACGGCCCGGCGCCTCATGGCGCGCAGCGTCGAGACGGGGCGACGCTCCGGGCTGGGGGCCGTCGAGCTCGCCGTGCACGGGCGGCACCACAAGCCGTGCCGACGCTGCGGGACCCCCGTCGCGTTGGGCAGCACCAGCGGCCCGGGCAGCCGACCGGACGGGGGCGAACGGGCGATCTACTGGTGCCCGACCTGCCAGGCCACGCCCTGAACGTCCCCCTTTTCACCCGGGTACACACAGATCCGGCCCCGCGGGCAACGCCCGCGGGGCCGGATCTGTGGATCTGGAGCAGCTGTGGATCTGAAGCTGTGGGTCCGAGTGGTGGGTCCTGGTCAGCCGACCGGTGCGAGGTCTCCTCGCATCGACTCGGCGTCGCGCGGCTCGCCGGCACGGCTGAGCAACCCGGCGTAGACGTCCGCCGGGATCGTGTCGGGGATGTGCAGGCCCTCGGCCACCGCGATCCGGTCGCTGACCTCACGCAACACGAGGGACATCGGTACGTCGAGCGCCTCGCAGATCGACGCCAGCAGCTCCGACGACGCCTCCTTCTGCCCGCGCTCCACCTCGCTCAGGTATCCGAGCGAGACCCTCGCTGCGGACGACACCTCACGCAGGGTGCGCCCCTGGCGCTGCCGCGCGTCGCGCAGCACGTCGCCGATCTCACGTCGCAGTACGACCATCTCGCGCCCCCTCTCCGTGTCCGATCGTCCCGGCACCGGACCGGTCGTGACCGGGTTCCTCGTCCGTCCTGTCGTTCCCCTGGCTGCAGGGGTGGCACTACCGTACCGCGCGCGCGGCATGCCCGGCCTGGTGTGGCGCGCATCGAGACGGCTTCGTGCCCTGTCGGTCATCACACCCTTCGCAACGCGGGCACCCGGGGGCTTGTTCCCGCGGTCACGACCCGCGACAGGCTCGTCACGCACCCTTCACAGGCCTGTCGTGCGGCGGGGCGTCGCCGCGGACGCCGGGTCGCCCCAGGCTTCGAGCGCCAGGGTCAGCACGGCCCGCACCACGCCGGACCGCACCTCGGCGCGAGTGCCGGCGAGGTCGAGGCGGAGCACCCGGTCGCCCGCCGGGGTGCTCACGGCGGCGTACGCCTCGCCCGGCGCGTGCCCGTCCTGCGGGTCGGGCCCGGCGACGCCGGTGGTCGCGAGGCCGACGTCGGCGCTCAGCGCCCGGCGCACGCCGGACGCCATCTGGCCGGCGACCCCGGGGTCCACCGGCCCTCGTCGCGCCAGGAGGTCCGGGTCGACGCCGAGCACCGCGGCCTTGAGGTCGGTCGCGTAGGCGACCACGCCGCCGCGCACGACGGTCGACGCCCCCGGCACGTCGACGAGGGTCGCCACGACCAGCCCGCCGGTGAGGGACTCCGCCGCGGCCAGCGTCCAGCCCCGGGCGCGCGCGCCGTCGAGCACCGCCCGCGCGAGCAGCCCCGTCCCCGACTCCGTCGGCGGCACCCGTCCCTCGCCGCCCTGCGTCACGCGGCGGGCCTGGGCCCGGCCTCACGCCGGCCGGCCGCGAGGAGGCGCGCCCCCTGCGCGAAGTAGTCGACCCCGGTCACGACGGTCACCGCGATCGCGGCCCACAGCACGATCCACGCCACGACGTGCACGACGCCGGGGAGGGCCGCCAGGGGCAGCAGGAAGAGCGTGATCGCGACCGCCTGCAGCACCGTCTTCAGCTTGCCGCCGCGCGACGCCGGCATCACGGCGTACCGCAGCACCACCATCCGCAGCACCGTGACGGCCAGCTCGCGCGCGAGGATGACGGTCGGCACCCACCAGGGCAGCTCGCCCAGCGGCCAGCAGAGCAGGATCAGGGCCGCGCCCACGAGCGCCTTGTCCGCGATGGGGTCGAGGATCTTGCCGAGGTCGGTCACGAGGTTGCGCGACCGGGCCAGGTAGCCGTCGACGCGGTCGCTCACGGCGGCGACCACGAACACGCCCGTCGCCACGAGGCGCCAGGTGACGGAGTCGCCACCCTCCATGAGCAGCGTCCAGGCGAACACCGGGACGAGCGCGATGCGCACGAGGGTCACCGCGTTGGCGACGTTCCAGGGCGAGGGCGCTTCGTTGACCACCGACCCACCCTATCGGGGCGACGGGCGTCGGACGCCCGTGGGCCGGCAGGCCGCGCGGGCAGTACTCTCCTCGCGTGCCGCGCCACGCGTCCGACGACGGACGACCCTCACGACGACGTCTCGTCGTCCTCGCCGCGCTGTGCGGTACGGCCCTCGGCGTCGGCGGGGTGCTCGCCGCCGGGGGGCTCGGGGGCGCGGGGACCGCGCCCACCCCTGGCGCGGACGCGCCGTCGGCGGGTGCGTCCCCCGTCCGGAGCCCGTCGCCGACCCCGAGCCCGACTCCCCGGCCGGTCGAGCTCACCCTGCTGGCCGCGGGCGACCTCCTCACGCACGACCCGGTCGTCAGGTCCGCCGGCGGGCCGCGGGACGCCGACTTCACCCCCCTGCTGGACGGCCTCGACGCCTGGGTGCAGGGCGCCGACCTGGCGCTGTGCCACCTCGAGGTCCCGGTGGCGCCGAAGGGCACCGACCCCAGCGGCTACCCGCTCTTCGGTGCGCCCCCGGGGCTGGTGCGCGACCTCGAGGAGCAGGGCTGGGACGGGTGCTCGACGGCCTCCAACCACTCCGTCGACCGGGGCTACGACGGCGTGACCGCCACGATCCGGCGCCTGACCGCCGCCGGGATGGGGTTCGCGGGGACGGCCCGCAGCGCGACGCAGCAGGACGAGCCCCAGCGGTACGTGCTGACCCGCGAGGGCCGGGAGATCACGGTCGCGCACCTGGCCGCCGCCTACGGGCTCAACGGGCTCCCGATGCCCGCGGACGCGCCCTGGGCGGTCGACCTCATCGACGCCCACCGCCTCGTGCGGCAGGCCCGCCAGGCCCGCGACGAGGGCGCCGACGTCGTCGTCGTGAGCCTGCACGCCGGGGTCGAGTACACCGAGACCCTGACCGACCAGCAGGAGGACGTCGTGCGGCGGCTCGCCCGGTCCGGCGAGGTCGACCTCGTCATCGGGCACCACGCGCACGTGCCCCAGCGGATCGACCGCGTGGGCAAGGGCCCCGACGGCGAGGGGATGTGGGTCGCCTACGGCCTCGGCAACCTGCTGTCGAACCAGAGCGCCGCGTGCTGCGACGCACGGACCAGCAACGGCGTCCTGCTCACGGCGACCCTGACCCAGGACACCCCGGACGACCCCGCGCGGGTGACGGGAGTGACCTGGACGGGCACCACCGTGGACATCGGTGGCGGGCACGACGTGGTCGCGCTCCCCGACGCCCTGGACGACCCCGGCACGACCACCCTGTCCGCCGGCGAGCTCGAGGCCCGCGAGGACCGGGTCCGGGACGCGGTGGGCGACGTCGCCCAGGAACGACAGGAACCGCCCGTCGCCACGGGCCCGCCGCCCGAGGTGCTCCCCCGCGACGACTGACCCCGACCCTCAGCGCCAGCCGTTCTCCGGGTCGGTGTCGGCGTCGTCGTGGTAGTCCTTCGCCACGGGCGGGGCGTGCCCGTCGGTGCCGTCGGCGTACGGGTCCGCCGCGCCGCCGTCCGCGGACCCGCCGTCGGCGTCCTGGTCGTACGCCTGCGGCGTCTCGCCGCGGATGAGGGCGAGCGCGGACGGCAGGTCGTCCGGGGTCACCAGCACCTCGCGCGCCTTCGACCCCTCGGACGGGCCGACGATCTCGCGCGACTCGAGCAGGTCCATGAGGCGGCCCGCCTTGGCGAATCCCACCCGCAGCTTGCGCTGGAGCATCGACGTGGAGCCGAACTGCGTGGTCACCACGAGCTCGGTGGCCTGGAGCAGCAGGTCGAGGTCGTCGCCGATGTCCTCGTCCACCTGCTTCTTGGCCGCCGCCGGCGCGGTGACGTCCTCGCGGTAGACGGGCTTGAGCTGCTCCTTCACGTGCTCGACGACGCTGTGCACCTCGGACTCGGTGACCCACGCGCCCTGCACGCGCATGGGCTTGGCCGCGCCCATGGGAAGGAAGAGGGCGTCACCCTGGCCGATGAGCTTCTCGGCGCCCGGCTGGTCGAGCACGACGCGCGAGTCGGCCAGCGACGAGGTCGCGAAGGCGAGCCGCGACGGCACGTTCGCCTTGATGAGACCCGTGACGACGTCCACCGACGGCCGCTGCGTGGCGAGCACCAGGTGGATGCCGGCGGCGCGCGCGAGCTGGGTGATGCGCTGGATCGAGGCCTCGACGTCTCGCGGCGCGACCATCATGAGGTCGGCGAGCTCGTCGACGACGACCAGCAGGTACGGGTACGGGGCGATCTTGCGCTCCGAACCCGGCAGCGGCTTCACCTTGCCCGCCCGGACGGCGGTGTTGAAGTCGTCCACGTGCTTGTAGCCGAAGGTCGCGAGGTCGTCGTAGCGGGCGTCCATCTCGCGGACCACCCAGTCGAGGGCCTCGGCGGCCTTCTTGGGGCTGGTGATGATCGGCGTGATGAGGTGCGGGATGCCCTCGTAGATCGTCAGCTCGACGCGCTTGGGGTCGACGAGCACCAGGCGCACCTGCTCCGGCGTCGCGCGCATGAGGATCGACGTGATCAGCGAGTTGATGAAGCTGGACTTACCGGCGCCGGTCGCGCCCGCGACGAGGATGTGCGGCATCTTCGCGAGGTTCGCGACGACGTAGCCGCCCTCCACGTCCTTGCCCACGCCCATGACCATCGGGTGCTCGGTGCGGCGGGCCGCCGACGAGCGCAGCACGTCGCCCAGCACGACCGTCTCGCGGTCGGAGTTCGGGATCTCGATGCCGATCGCGGACTTGCCCGGGATGGGCGACAGGATCCGCACGTCCGCGCTGGCCACCGCGTACGCGATGTTGTTCGACAGCGACGTGATGCGCTCGACCTTGGTCTTCGCACCGACCTCGACCTCGTACCGCGTGACCGTCGGCCCGCGGGTGAAGCCCGTTACCTGCGCGTCGACGCCGAAGTCCTCGAAGACCTTGGTCAGCGACTCGACCACCCGGTCGTTCGCCGCGGACCGGGTCTTGTGCGGCGCGCCCTTGCCGAGCGACTCCTCGCTGGGCAGCAGGTAGACCGTGTCCCCGTCGAGCATCGGCTGCTCGGCGCGGCCCATCGGCGGCAGGTCGCCGGCGGGCGCGGGGGCGGGCTCGTCGGGCACCACGGCGGCGACCGCCTCGGTGGGCGCGGTCGCGGCGGCGCCGACGCGCTGGGTGGCCTTGCCTCGGCCGGCCTTCGCCCCCTTGCCGGCGGCCTCCTTCTCGAGCGTGGCCGCCTTCTCGAACGCCTCGTCGCCGGCGTACCCGTCCAGTCCGTCGGCGGCGGCCGCCTCCGCGGCACGCTCCGCCTTCGTCCTGCGGGAGCGCTTCTTGCGCGGCGCCGGGTCGGTGCCGTCGTGCCGGGAGACACCCTCGGCGAGCGCGAGCCCGTCGTCGTCCACGGCCTCGTCGGGGCGGTGGTTGCCGGTGAGGCGGTCGTACAGGCCCCGCAGCCGCTCGGGGATGCGGTGCACCGGGGTGGCCGTGACCACCAGGAGCCCGAAGAAGCCCAGGAGCAGGAACAGCGGGACGGCGACCCACTCGGTCAGCCCGGTCACGACCGGGGTCGCGGCCAGGTAGCCGATGATGCCGCCCGCGTCCTGGAGCGCCTCGAAGCCGTCGGACGGGGCCGGGGTGCCCTCCGCGATCGCGACGAGCGCGCACACGGACACGACGACGAAGATCAGGCCGATGGCGACGCGGGAGTTCGCCTGCCCCCGCTCGGGGTGCCGCATGACGCGGAACCCCAGCCACAGGAGCAGCACGGGGACGGCCACGCCGGCCAGCCCCACGGTGCCGGCGACGACGGCGTGCACGACGGTGCCGAAGGTGCCGGAGATCCCCCACCACTCGCGCGCGGCCACGACCAGCGCGAGGGCGATGAGGAAGAAGGCGACGCCGTCTCGGCGGTGCTCGGGTTCCAGGTCTCTTGCTCCCTTGGTGATGCTGCGGGTCAGGCCGCCGATCCCGTGCGCGACGCCCAGGTAGAGGCCGCGCACCGCCCGGACGGGCCACGACTGGCCCGACGGGCCCGACCGTACCGGTCGTCGTGCCGGCTGCTTGCGCGTGCCGGTGCCCCGGCCCGGGCTCCGGCCCGACCCCTTGCCCGACGACCGGGTGGAGGACGACCGGGCGGGCGCGCGCCGGGTCGGGGCGGCCACGGATGCGGTCCGCCCCGTTCGCGAAGTCCCCCGCGCAGTCCCGGTGATCGGGGTCCCGGTGATTCTGCGGGCGGGTGTCCGGGTCGCCATGATGCCCCCACGGTACCCGCGCCACGGGCCACGACGCCGCAGGTCCCGGGCGCGTGTTGCCGCCGCCGGGCGGGCCCTCAGCCGGCTGTGAGAAGCCCCACGGCCAGCGTCACGACGCCGAGGGCGAGGACGACCGCGCCGGCGGGGAGCAGCAGGACGGCCCGGTTCGGCGACGTGCGCCCCGCCCCCACGGCGGAGAGGAAGAAGCCGGCGGGCAGGAGGATCGCGGCGACCAGCACGCCGGTCGCGGCGACCCACCGCCAGACGCCGACGAGGTCCGTCGCCTCGGCCAGGACGACGCAGAGCAGCCCGAGGATGACGAGGACCCCGGCGTGCGCGTGACCCGCCCGGAAGAAGGACGTCTGGAACGGCGTCGCGGGCGCCTTCCCGGTGACCACCTTGACGAGGAACCAGCCGCCGGACTCGATGCCGACCACGGTCAGGAGGACGACCCCCGCGGTGATGCGGGCGGCGTCGGTGAGCTCGAGCACGGGGACCTCCGGTGACGGGGACGGCGTCGGAACGTTTACGAACACTGTTATGGAACACCGTTCGCAAACGCGCGTCAAGGGGTCTACGCTCGCCGCATGGCTCGCCCCCGCCTGCACGACGACGCCCTGCGCACCCGCCTGCTGGAGGTCACCTCCGAAGCCCTCTCCACGGGGGGCGAGCAGGCCGTGACGGTCCGGTCGGTCGCGGCCTCCGCCGGCACCAGCGCGTCGGCGGTCTACGCCCTGTTCGGCTCGCGCGAGGAGCTGCTCGCCGCCGTCAGCGCCGAGGGCTTCCGCCGGTTCGCCACGCACCTGGCCGCCGTCCCGCGCACGGACGACCCCGTCGCCGACCTGCGCGCCCTCGGGGTGGCGTACCGGCGCAGCGCGCTGGCCGACCCGCACTTCTACCGGACGATGTTCGACCGCGCCGTGCGTCCCGGCGCCGACGCCCCGCCCGCCACCGAGCAGCCCACCTTCCGTGTGCTGCTCGCCGCCTCCGCGCGCGTGCTCGGCGTCGGGCCCACCGACGCCGAGCCCGTCGCCGTCGGGCTGTGGGGGCTCGTGCACGGCCTCGTGTCGCTCGAGCTTGCCGGGCTGCTTCCCGGGGACGAGCCCGCCCGCGCCGCACGCTACGACGCCGCCGCGGGCGCCGTCGGCCCCGCGCTGCTCGCGCGCTGAGGCACGGGGTCCGGACGCGCTGCTCAGCCCGCCCGGCGCCAATCCTCGACGTCGGCCACGTGGCGCGCGACCGTCCCGGCCGGCAGGAACGACCCGCGGAACGACGCCGCCGCGAGGTCGGCGCGCTGGTCGCGGGTCAGGCGGAACTGCGCGGTCACGGCATCGTCGACCTCGTCGACGTAACCGCCGAAGTACGACGGGTCGTCGGAGTTCAGCGAGACGTTCAGGCCCGCCTCGAGCATCGCCGGCAGCGGGTGCTCGGCGAGGGACGGCACGGCACGCAGCCGCACGTTGGAGACGGGGCACACGGTGAGCGGGACCTGGTCGCGCACCAGGCGCGCCACGACGTCCGGGTCCTCGAGCGCGCGGATGCCGTGGTCCACGCGCTCCGCGCCGAGCACGTCCAGGACCTCGGTCACGTGCCAGGCCGGGCCCTCCTCGGCCGCGTGCGCCGTACGCCGCAGCCCGTGCGCGGCGGCCTTCGCGAACGCGGGCGCGAACGGGGCGGCCGAGAACCCGACCTCGGTGGACGCGAGCCCGACGCCGGCGACCGGCGCGTCGAGGGCCAGGAGGTCGTCGAGCAGCTCCTCCGCCTCCGCCCCCGGCCGGTGCCGCAGGAAGGCCGCGATCAGCAGGCCGCTGACGCCCAGCTCGGCCTCGCCGGCCTCGAGGCCCTGCGTCACGCCGCCCACGACCTCCGCCAGGGGCACGCCCCGCGCGACGTGGGTCTGCAGGTCCACCATGAGCTCCGCGTGCCGCACCCCGCCCGCCGCGGCCCGGCGCAGGTACGCGACCGTGAGGTCCGCGAAGTCCTCCGCCGTGCGGAGCACCTGCGACGTCGCGTGGTAGAGGTCCAGGAACGACTGCAGGTCGGTGAAGGCGTACGCGGTGCGCAGCGCGGCCGGGTCCTCGAACGGCAGGGCGATCCCGTTCCGCTCGGCGAGCGCGAAGGCCAGCTCCGGCTCGAGGGTGCCCTCCAGGTGCAGGTGGAGCTCGGCGCGCGGGGGTCGCTGCGCGGTCGACGAGGTCGGGGTCGACGAGGGTGAGGTCGACGGCGATGGGGTCATGCCAGGCAGCGTACGGGCCCGTGACCGCCGGTCAGGCGACCGGGGCGAGCCGGGCCCGCAGGCCCCCTGTGATCTCGCGCACCAGGCCGACCCAGAGCAGGCCGCCCGCCACCACGGCCACGGTGGCGAGGCCCTCGAACACGGGGATGGTCTCCGGGTCGCGCGAGGCGAGACCGAGGGACAAGAAGGCCGCCTGGTTCGACGCCCACAGGCCGACGAGCCAGCACGCCCACCACCAGCCGAGGCGGCCCGGCGTCCGCCCGCCCACCACGGCGGCGCGCACGTCGCGCACCACCTGGAACGGGAACCAGAGGGAGACGACGGGGACCGCCCAGCCCAGCCAGACCCACACCGGCCCGCGCACCTGCCGGACCGTCGGGGACAGCACCACCGCGGCGCGACGGCACTGCTGGAGCCAGAGGCACGCGACGACGAACGCCGCGACCTGGAGCGGCAGGAGGAGGTTGCCGAGCTCGTCGTACGGCGTCGAGACCTCCAGGAGGGACCCGCCCGCCGCGAGCGCCGCCTCGTAGGGCGCGACCGCCTGGAACGAGGCGGCCAGGAGCACCACCTGGATCACGCACCAGGCCACGGCGAGGGCCACCGCGGCCGTCGCGAGGCCCGTCGGTGCGGCCGGCGCGGGTACCGGCGAGGCCCAGCCCGCCGGGACCGCGAGGGCGCCCGCCGACGGCGGCGTGTACCCGGGCGGCGCGTACGCGCCGAACCGCGGCTGCGGCGGGGCCGCGGGCGCGGTCGCGGGGGGGGCGGCGGGGGTCGCCTGGGGGGGGGGGGGGCGGCCGGGGGGGGCCCCGGGGTGGGGCGGGTTCACCGCCCCCCCGGGGCCGGGGGGGGGCCGGCGCCAGCATACTGGCGCGGCCCGCCGCTCGTGCGCCCTGACCAGGGCGTCCGGCCCGTCAGGCCTCTACGACCACCGGCACGATCATCGGCCGGCGGCGCAGGCGGCGGTTGACCCACTGCCCGATGACGCGGCGCATCACCTGCTGCAGCTGGTAGGTGTCGGTGGCGCCGCCCGCGATCGCGTTCTCGAGCGCGGCGACGACGTCGGGCTGGATCTCCTCGAAGACCGCATTGCCCTCCGCCATGCCGCGGGCGAGGATCTGCGGGCCGGCGATCACCTTGCCGGTCGCGGTGTCGACGACGGCGAAGACCGAGACGAAGCCCTCCTCGGACAGCGTCCGGCGGTCCTTGAGCTCGTTCTCCGTGACCGCGCCCACGGTCGAGCCGTCGACGAAGACGTAGCCGCAGGGCACCGCGCCCACGACGGACGCCTTGCCGTCCACGAGGTCGACGACGACGCCGTCCTCGGCGAGGATCACGCGGTCGGCGGGCACGCCGGTGCGGACGGCGAGCGCGCCGTTGGCGACGAGGTGACGCACCTCGCCGTGCACCGGCATGACGTTCTTCGGCTTGAGCACGTTGTAGCAGTACAGGAGCTCGCCGGCGCTCGCGTGGCCGGACACGTGCACCTTGGCGTTGCCGGAGTGCACGACGCGCGCGCCGAGACGGGTGAGCCCGTTGATGACCCGGAACACGGAGTTCTCGTTCCCCGGGATGAGCGACGACGCGAGGATCACCGTGTCGCCGTGGCCGACCTGGACCTTGTGGTCGCCGTTGGCCATGCGGCTCAGGGCCGCCATCGGCTCGCCCTGCGACCCGGTGGACATGTAGACGATGCGGTCGTCGGGCAGGCTCGCGGCCTGCTTGAGCTCGACGAGGACACCCGGGGGGACGTCGAGGTAGCCGAGCTCCGCGGCGATGCCCATGTTGCGCACCATCGAGCGGCCGACCAGGGCGACCTTGCGCCCGTGGGCGTGGGCGGCGTTGAGCACCTGCTGCACGCGGTGCACGTGCGAGGAGAACGACGCGACGACGATCCGCTTCTCCGCCTGCGCGAAGGCGGCGTCCAGCGCCGGGCCGATCTCGACCTCGTTGGTGACGAACCCGGGCACCTCGGCGTTGGTGGAGTCGACCATGAACAGGTCGACGCCCTTCTCGCCCAGCCGGGCGAAGGCGCGCAGGTCCGTGATGCGGCCGTCGAGCGGCAGCTGGTCCATCTTGAAGTCGCCGGTGTGCAGCACCGTGCCGGCGCCGGTCGTGACGGCGACGGCGAGCGCGTCCGGGATGGAGTGGTTGACGGCGACGAACTCGCAGTCGAAGGGGCCGAACCGCTCGGTCTGGTCCTCGGCCACGACGCGCAGCACCGGCTTGATGCGGTGCTCCTTGAGCTTGGCCTCGACGAACGCGAGGGTGAGCCGCGAGCCGACGAGCGGGATGTCCCGGCGCAGCCGCAGCAGGTAGGGCACGGCGCCGATGTGGTCCTCGTGCCCGTGCGTGAGGACGATCGCCTCGATGTCGTCGAGGCGGTCCTTGATGTACTCGAAGTCCGGCAGGATCAGGTCCACGCCGGGCTGGTGGTCCTCGGGGAAGAGGACGCCGCAGTCGATGACGAGCAGGCGCCCCTCGTACTCGAGGACGGCCATGTTGCGGCCCACCTCGCCCAGGCCGCCGAGGGCCACGATGCGCAGCCCCTTCGACGGCAGGGCGGGGGGCAGGGGAAGTTCGGGGTGAGGGTGGCTCACGGGGCCTCCAGGCCGGTCGGTCTTACGGAAGTGTGGTGGCGCCCGCACGGACGCCGTCGTTCAGGTAGCCCGCCGTCGCGAGGGCGTCGCGCAGCTGCGCGACGTCGTCCTCGGAGGCGGCCACGTTGGGCAGACGCAGCTCGCGGTTGTCGAGCACGCCGAGCACCTCGAGCGCGGCCTTGGCCATGACGGCCTGGGCGCCGGCGCCGTTGAGCGCCTCGATGACGGGCACGGTGGGCAGGTACGCCTGCAGGGCGCCCGCGGTGTCACCGGCGTCCCAGCGGCGCACGACCTCGGCGAACGCCCCGCCCACGACGTGCGCGGAGACGGACACGACGCCGGCGCCGCCCATGGACAGGAACGGCAGCAGCAGGCTGTCGTCGCCCGAGTACCAGGCGAGGCCCGTCGCGGCCGCCAGGGGGGCGACGGACGACACGTCACCGGTGGCGTCCTTCGTCGCGACGACCTGCGGGTGCCGCGCGATGCGCTCGTAGGTCGACGCCGCGATCCGCACGCAGGTGCGCCCCGGGACGTCGTACAGCATCACGGGGAGCTCGGTGGCGTCGGCGACCGTCGCGAAGTGCCGGTACAGGCCCTCCTGCGACGGACGCGAGTAGTACGGCGAGACGACGAGCAGCCCGTGGGCGCCCGCCTCCGCCGCCTGCTCCGCCATCCGCACGGCGTGCACGGTGTCGTTGGACCCGGCGCCCGCGAGGACGTACGCCCGGTCGCCGACCGCGTCCACGACGGCGCGCACGAGGTCCGCCTTCTCCGGGGTGTGCGTCGTCGGCGACTCGCCGGTGGTCCCCGACAGCACGAGCCCGTCGTTGCCGTCGTCCACCAGGCGCTTCGCCACCTTGACCGCCGCATCCAGATCCAGGTCGCCCGAGGGCGTCATGGGGGTCACCATCGCGGTGAGGACGGCGCCGAAAGGGCGCGCGGCGGCAAGGGCGAGCGTCATGAGGTCAACCGTACCGGGCGCGACCGCGCCCGACGGACCGGACTCACCCGTCGAGCAGCCGCCCCAGCCGGGCCGCCAGGTCGGCGACGCCCGCCGCGTCGGCGTCGACCTCGACCGCGCCCGCCGTGCGGACCACCTCGCGCAGGCCCGCCGCGTAGGCGCCCAGGGCGGCGGCGTCGAGGTCGGCGCGGTGCGCCGCACGGCCGGCAGCACCGTCCGCCGCCACCCGGTGCCCGAGCGTCGCCGGCGAGACCCGCAGGATCGCGTGGACGAACCGCGCCCCGCCGTCCGCCGCGGCGTCCGCGAAACGGGCCACCTGGTCGGGTCGCGCCACGAGCTGCGGGACGACGACGCCCGCGCCGGCCCGCAGGTGCGAGCGCGCCATGTCGAGGGCGAGGCGCCGGGCGGGCTCCGCCGCGCGGGCGGGGTCGCCGGAGATCAGCGTGCGGACCACGTCCACGTCGAGGACGAGCGTGCCGGGCCGCCCGGCCGCGAGCGCCGCCGCGACGGTCGACTTGCCGGCGCCCGGCAACCCGTTGAGCAGGAGCAGCGTCACCTCGCCCCCGTCCCGCCCGTCGCCCATCCGCCGATCGTAGGGAACGGCGCCGGGGGCGAAGGTCGTCCGCTCCCCGTGTCGAGCGGACCGACCCCTGTGCATACTCGGGGCATGAGCTCGCTGTCCCCCGCGCTCGTGGCCCACCTGCCGACCGGCATGCTCGCCGACGGTCAGTGGACCGCGGCCTCGGGCGGGCGGACGTTCGAGGTCACCGACCCCGCGACGGGCGAGGTGCTGTTCGACGTCGCCGACGCCTCCCCCGAGGACGGTCGCCGCGCGCTCGCCTCGGCCGCCGACGCCGCACCCGCGTGGCGTGCCGTCGCGCCGCGCGAGCGGTCGGAGCTGCTGCGCGCCGTCTACGAGCGGCTCGTGGCGCGCAGCGGCGCCGTCGCCTCGCTCATCACCGCCGAGTGCGGCAAGCCGCTCGCGGAGGCGCGGGCGGAGGTCGCGTACGGCGCCGACTTCCTGCGCTGGTACGCCGAGCAGGCCGTCCGGGCCGACGGCCTGGTGCGCACGGCTCCCGCCGGCGCGAACCGGCAGCTCGTGCACCGGCGCCCCGTCGGCCCGGCGCTGCTGGTCACGCCGTGGAACTTCCCCATCGCCATGGCGACGCGCAAGATCGGCCCGGCGCTCGCGGCGGGCTGCACGGTCGTGATCAAGCCCGCCCACCAGACCCCGCTCACGACGATGCTGGTCGCCGAGGTGATCCGCTCCGAGGCGGCCGACCGCGGGCTCCCGCGCGGCATCGTCAACGTCGTGCCCACGGCGAGCTCGGGCGACCTCGTGGCGCCGCTGCTCGCCGACGACCGGCTGCGCAAGCTGTCCTTCACCGGCTCCACCGCCGTCGGGCGCGCGCTGCTCAAGCAGTCCGCCGACCAGGTGCTGCGCACGTCGATGGAGCTCGGCGGCAACGCGCCGTTCGTGGTCTTCGCCGACGCCGACCTCGACGCCGCCGTGGACGGCGCGACCGTCGCGAAGCTCCGCAACGCCGGCCAGTCGTGCGTCGCGGCCAACCGCTTCCTCGTGCACGACTCCGTCGCCCGCGAGTTCGCGCAGCGCCTCGCCGACCGGTTCGCCGGCCTGCGCGTCGGGCGCGGCGACACGGACGGCGTCGACGTCGGCCCGCTCATCGACGCCGGGGCCGTCGAGAAGGTGGCCGGGCTCGTCGACGACGCCACGGACCGTGGCGCGCAGGTGCTCACGGGCGGCGGCCGCCCCGACGGTCCCGGCACGTTCTTCGAGCCGACCGTGCTCGCCGGGGTGGACCGGGACGCGCGGGCGGTGCGCGAGGAGATCTTCGGCCCGGTGGCGCCCGTCGTCGGGTTCGCCGACGACGACGAGGCGTTCGCCCTCGCGAACGACACCGAGTACGGGCTCGCCGCGTACGCCTACACCACCTCCCTGGAACGGGCCCTGCGCGTCGGGGCGGAGATCGACGCCGGGATGATCGGGATCAACCGCGGCATGGTCTCCGACGCGAGCGCCCCGTTCGGGGGCATGAAGCAGTCGGGGCTGGGCCGCGAGGGCGGGGAGGCGGGCCTCGAGGAGTTCCTCGAGACCGTGTACGTGGCGCTCTGAGCGACGGACGTTTTCCCGCGCCGGGGCGGGCCGTGGTTTCCTACCGGCGTGACACGTGGAGAGGGGCGCGACCCGGCGGTGCGGTCCGCCGTCCGCCAGGGGGCGAGCGTGGCGCTCGCCACCGGCCTGTACGGCATCTCGTTCGGGGCGCTCTCGGTCGTGGCCGGTGTCAGCGTGCCGCAGACCATGGCGCTGAGCCTGCTGCTCTTCTCCGGCGGGTCGCAGTTCGCCCTCATCGGCGTCGTCGCCGCGGGCGGCTCCCCCGTCGCCGCCGTGGCCACCTCGACCCTGCTGGGCGTACGCAACACGCTGTACGGCGCCGTCGTCGCGCCGCTGCTCGAGGTGCGCGGCTGGCGACGGCTCGCCGCGGCGCAGCTCACCATCGACGAGTCGACGGCGGTGGCCGTGGGCCAGCGGGAGCGGGCCGCCACCCGGGCCGGGTTCTGGGTCACCGGGGTCGGCGTCTTCGTGCTGTGGAACGCGTTCACGCTGGTGGGCGCGCTCGCCGGGGACGCGCTCGGCGACCCCCGCGCCTGGGGGCTCGACGCCGCCGCCGGGGCCGCGTTCCTGGCCCTCGTGTGGCCGCGGCTCGCCGCGCGGCGCGCGCAGGTCGTCGCGGCGCTCGCCGTCGTCGTCACCGCCGCGCTGATCCCGGTCGTCCCGGCGGGCGTGCCCGTGCTCGCCGCCGCGGCGGTCGCGATCGCCGTGGGCGTGGTCGCGACGCCGCGCACCCCGGACGGCCGGACGGAGGCCGCATGACCACCACCGTGCTGTGGGTGACCGTCCTCGCCGCCTCGCTGCTCAGCTTCGCGCTCAAGCTCGCCGGCCACCTCATCCCCGAGCACTGGCTCGCGACGGACCGCGTGCAGCGCACCTCGACGCTCGTCACGGTGGCGCTCCTGGTGTCGCTCGTCGTCGTGCAGACGTTCGCCGACGGGCAGGCCCTCGTCGTCGACGCGCGCGTGCCCGCGCTCGCCGTCGCGGCGATCGCCCTCGCGCTGCGCGCGCCGTTCATCCTCGTGGTGGTGCTGGCGGCCGCCACCGCGGCGGGGCTGCGCGCCCTCGGCTGGGGCTGACGACCCGCACGGGGTCGCCCGGTCACTAGGGTGGCCGGATGGCACTCTTCCGCGAGGCGGCCGACGTCTCGGTCCGCCCGGCAGTCCCCGGCGACGAGGACGCCGTCACGCGTGTCCAGGTGTCCGCCTGGCGCGCGACCCACGAGGTGGCGCTGGGCGACGGCGTCGTCGACGCGCTCGACACCGACGCGATGCGCGACCGCTGGGCGCGCGCGATCACGGCACCGCCGGGCCCGGGATTCGTGGTGCTCGTCGCCCTCGACGGGCCGGAGATCGTCGGCTTCGCGGCGGTGGGCCCCGGCCAGCTCGTGGCGCTCGAGGTGGAGCCACGGCACCAGCGCGGCGGCCACGGCTCGCGGCTGCTGTCCGCCGCGGTCGACCGGCTCCGCACGGACGGCGCCGAGCAGGTCGTCACCTGGGTGCTCGACGACGACTCCGCGCGCGAGCGCTTCCTCGGCTCGGCGGGCCTGGGGCCGGACGGCACGTCCCGCACCCTGGCGACCGGCGTGCGCGACGTCGTCGAGCGGCGCTGGTCCGCCGCCATCTGACGCCTGCGGGGCTCCCCCCGACCGCGGGCGGCCGCTCCAGTTGCCTACCGAACGGTAGGTTTTTTGCTAGGCTGCAGGCGTTGCACCGTCGCCGACCCCTGGAGCGCCCCGTGACCCTCGACCAGACCGTGCCCGCCACCGCAGCGGACGGCACCCCCGAGCACCCCGCCGACCCGTTCGACGTCGAGCGCGTGCTCGCGTCGCTCACGCTCGAGGAGAAGGCCTCCCTGCTCTCGGGAGTCGACTTCTGGCACACGCAGCCGGTCGAGCGCGACGGCGCGACCGTCGTCCCGTCGATCATGGTCACGGACGGCCCCCACGGCCTGCGCAAGCAGGACGAGACCGCGGACCACCTCGGCCTCGGCAACAGCGTGCCCGCCACCTGCTTCCCGACCGCCGCCGCGCTCGGGTCGAGCTGGGACGCCGACCTGCTGCGCCGCGTCGGCGAGGCCCTCGGCCGGGAGACCCGCGCGAACGACGTCGCCGTCCTCCTGGGCCCCGGCGTGAACATCAAGCGGTCGCCGCTGTGCGGGCGCAACTTCGAGTACCTCTCCGAGGACCCGGTGGTGGCCGGCGAGCTCGCGACGGCCCTGGTCGAGGGCATCCAGTCCCTCGGCGTCGGCACGTCGCTCAAGCACTTCGCCGCCAACAACCAGGAGGCCGACCGGATGCGCGTGTCGGCCGACGTCGACGAGCGCACCCTGCGCGAGATCTACCTGCCGGCGTTCGAGCGCGTCGTCACGAAGGCGCAGCCCTGGACCGTGATGTGCGCCTACAACAAGGTCAACGGGGTGTACGCCTCGCAGCACGACTGGCTGCTCACCACGGTGCTGCGCGACGAGTGGGGCTTCGAGGGCCTCGTCGTCTCCGACTGGGGCGCCGTGCGCGACCGGGTCGCCGGGGTCGCCGCCGGGCTCGACCTCGAGATGCCGTCGTCCGGCGGCCGGACCGACGCCGAGGTCGACGCCGCCGTCCGCTCCGGCGCGCTCGACGAGTCCCTCGTCGACGCCGCCGCGCGCCGCGTGCTGCAGCTCGTCGCGCGCTCGCTCCCGGCGCAGGACGCGCCCGGCACCTTCGACGTCGACGCCCACCACGCGCTGGCCCGCGAGGCCGCCGCCGCGGGCACGGTGCTGCTGAGGAACGACCCCGTCGACGGCGCACCCCTCCTGCCCCTGGCGCCGGACGCCCTCGCGGGTGCCGCCGTCGTCGGCGAGCTCGCCCGCACCCCGCGCTACCAGGGCGCCGGGTCCTCGCAGGTCAACCCGACCCGCCTCGACGACGCGCTCACCGCGCTGCGCGCGGCCGCCGGCGCCGACCTGCCGTTCGCCCCGGGCTACGCGCTGGCCGAGGGCCCGGCCGAGGACCGCTCCCCCGAGACCCTCGTCGCCGAGGCGGTCGACGCGGCGCGCGGCGCGGGCACCGTGCTCGTGTTCCTCGGCCTGCCCGCCGCGTACGAGTCCGAGGGCTACGACCGCGACCACCTCGACCTGCCCGCCGACCAGGTCGCGCTGCTGCGCGCCGTCGCGGCGGCGAACCCGCGGGTCGTCGTCGTGCTCGCCGGCGGCTCGGCGATCTCGGTGGCCCCCTGGCAGGAGGCCACCCCCGCGCTGCTCACCGGCTGGCTGGGCGGCCAGGCCGGCGGCTCCGCCGTCGCCGACGTCCTCACGGGCGCCGTGGCGCCGTCGGGCCGGCTCACCGAGACGCTCCCGCTGCGCCTCGAGGACACCCCCGCCTTCGGGAACTTCCCCGGCGAGCTCGGCCACGTCCGGTACGGCGAGGGCGTCCTCGTGGGCTACCGGTGGTACGACGCCCGCAAGGTCGACGTCGCCTACCCGTTCGGGCACGGCCTGACCTACACGACGTTCGCGTACGACGACGCCACGGCCGAGGTGACCGGCTCCGGCCCCGACACCCGCGTGCGCGTGTCGGTCCGGGTGACCAACACCGGCGCCGTCGCGGGCGCGGAGGTCGTCCAGGTGTACGTCGGGGACCCGCAGGCCCAGGTGCAGCGGCCCGAGCGCGAGCTCAAGGCGTTCGCCAAGGTGCACCTCGAGCCGCACGCGTCGCGGGTCGTGACGTTCGACCTCGACGCCCGCGACCTGTCGTACTGGCACCCCGTGCTGCGCCGCTGGGCGCTCGAGGGCGGCGAGTTCCGGGTCGCCGTGGGCGCCTCGTCGCGCGACCTGCGCGCCGAGCTCGTGGTCGACGTCGTCGGCGAGGACGTCACCCTCCCCCTGCACGAGCTGTCGACGCTCGGCGAGGCGCTGGACCACCCGGTCGCCGGGGCGATGATCCGGCCCGCCCTCGAGGCGACGCCGATCGACCCGTCGATGCTCGCCATGGCCACGGACATGCCGCTCGCGGTGATCGCCGACTTCGGCCTGGCAGGCTTCGACCGGGGCACCCTCGAGCAGCTCGTGGCAGCCGCCGACGCCTGACCCCCCGAACCCTGTGGGCGCTCGATCGGTGCCGGCCGGACCACGACCACACCGATCGAGCGCTCACGACATCACGCCGCGTCGACGACGATCAGGTCGAGGTAGGCCCGCAGGTCGGCGGACATGTCGACGCGCTCGGCGCGCGGCCGCTCGAGCGAGTACAGCCACTGGATCTGCAGCCCGTCCATGAGCGCCACGACGGTGCGTGCCGCCACCCCGGCGTCGACGCCGTCGCGCAGCCGGCCGTCGGCCGCGAGCCGCTCGAGCTCCGTGCGGACCCGCTCGAGGGTGTCCGCGTACCGTCGCGCGAAGTAGTCGTGCGCGGGATGGTCGGTGGACGTGGCCTCGGCGGCCAGACCCGTGAAGACCTCGACGACGGGGCGTCGCAGCGCGTTGCGCTGGACGAGGCGCACGAGTGCCTCGAACATGGTGCGGCCCTGCTCGACGTCGGTGTCGAAGTCCGCGAAGTCCACCGCGTCGCGGTGCTCCAGCACCGCCTCCAGCAGCGCGGCCTTGGTCGGGAAGTGGTGCAGCAGCCCCGGGTGCGAGATGCCGACGCGGGCCGAGATCTCCCGCAGGGAGGCGCCGTGGTACCCGACCTCGGCGAACGCGACGATCGCCGCCTGGAGGATCTCCTCGCGCTTGGCCCGTCCCTTGGCGTAGCCCCGGCGGGGCGCGGCCTCGTCCTGGATCGTCGTGTCGCTCACGTCGGCCATTCTCCCTCGTTCGCCCGCCGCGTCGGACGGGACGGTTCACCCGCACGCGCCCCAGCAGGACCCTTGGCACCAATACCTACCATGCGGTAACCTCACTTGCCGACCGGCCGGTAGGCATTGGTCGCCAGGCGGGTCCGACGGCGGGCCCGGCAGAGAATCAGGAGTCGTCCATGGCAGACGTTCAGGCCCCCGCACCGACCGGCCCGTCCCCGGCGTCCCCGACCCGCAGCCCGGAGGCCGGCCGCGCCGCCGCGGGCACCGGGACGGTCGTCGCCTACGTCCTCGCGTTCTTCACGCTGTACATCGCGGTGCTCACGCCGGTGGTCAGCACGCTGGCGCTCAAGGTCGACGCCCTGTCCACGCCCGAGACCCGCGCCACGAACCTGGCCCTCGTCACCGGCGTGGGTGCGTTCTTCGCGTTCGTCGCGAACCCGGTCGCGGGCGCCCTGTCCGACCGCACGACGTCGCGGCTCGGCATGCGGCGGCCCTGGCTGCTGTGGGGCGTGCTGCTCGGCGCCGTCGGCCTCCTGCTCATCGCGTTCGCGCCCGCGATCTGGATGGTCGTGATCGGGTGGGCCGTCACGCAGGCCGCGATGAACGGCACCCAGGCCGCGCTCCAGGCGCTGCTGCCCGACCAGGTGGCCGAGACCCAGCGCGCCCGCGTCTCCAGCCTGCTCGGCATGGCCCAGCAGCTGGCGCCGCTGGTCGGCATCGCGCTCGCCTTCGCGTTCACCGCGGCCGGGGCGGACGAGATCTGGATCTTCGTCGTCCCCACGGCCCTGGCCGTCGTCGGCGTGCTCGCCCTCGTGGCCGTCCTCCAGGACCGCCACCTCGACCGGGCCGACGTCGCCCCCTTCCGCCTCGGCGCGTTCCTCAAGGGCTTCTGGGTCTCGCCGCGGCAGCACCCCGACTTCGCGTGGACCTTCCTCGGCCGCTTCCTCATGCTCTTCGGCTTCGCGCTGTACAACACCTACCAGCTGTACTTCCTCATCGACCGGTTCGGCTTCGACACCGCGACGGCGCTGAGCTGGCAGTTGCGGCTCATGGTCGTGCAGGCCGTCGTCATGGTGGTCGCCTCCCTGCTGGGCGGCGTGCTGTCCGACCGCACGGGCCGCCGCAAGGTCTTCGTGGTCGTCGCCACCCTGCTCGCGGGGGCCGGCCTGCTGACCTTCGCCCTGGTCCAGGGCCCCGCGATGCTCTACCTGGGCGCCTCGCTGTTCGGTGCCGGCCTCGGCGCCTACTTCGCCGTCGACCTCGCGCTGGTCACGGACGTGCTGCCCAACGCCGAGACCGAGGCCGCCAAGAACATGGGTGTGTTCAACATCGCCAACGCGCTGCCGCAGTCCGTGGCCCCGGCCCTCGCCCCGGCGTTCCTCGCCATCGGCACCGGCGGCAGCAACTACACCGCCCTGTTCGCCGTCTCCGCGGTCATCGTCGCCCTCGGCGCCGTGGCCACCCTGTTCATCCGAGGAGCCCGCTGATGACCGACGACACCGACGCCACCGCCCCGGCGCCCGGCGACGCCCCGTACCGCGACGCGTCGCGCCCCGTCGCCGAGCGCGTCGCCGACCTGCTCGGACGCATGACCCTCGAGGAGAAGGCGGGCCAGCTCTTCCAGACCATGATCGAGGTGGGCTCCGGCGGCGAGCTGTCCGAGGGGCCGTCCGCGATGGGCGTGCCCGCCACCACCGACATGGTCGTGAAGCGGCAGATGACGCACTTCAACGTGCTCGCGGCGCCCCCGACCGCGCGCGAGTTCGCGCGGTGGCACAACCGGCTCCAGGAGCTCGCGGCGTCCACCCGGCTCGGCATCCCGGTCACGGTGTCCACCGACCCGCGGCACGCCTTCACGGACAACCCCGGCACCGCGCTGCTGTCCGGGCCGTTCTCGCAGTGGCCGGAGACGCTCGGCCTCGCCGCCACCCGCGACGAGCGGCTGGTCGAGGAGCACGCCGACGCCGCGCGCCGCGAGTACCTCGCCGTCGGCATCCGGACGGCGCTGCACCCGCAGGTCGACCTCGCCACCGAGCCCCGCTGGGCCCGCGCGAACGGCACGTTCGGCGAGGACGCGGAGCTCACCGGCCGGATGGGCGCCGCGTACGTGCGCGGGTTCCAGGCCACCGGCGACGTCGCCCGCGAGGCGGGCCTGCCCGGCACGTTCGGCGAGCGGTCGGTCTCGACGATGACCAAGCACTTCCCGGGCGGCGGGCCCCAGCAGGACGGCGAGGACCCGCACTTCGCCTACGGCCGGGAGCAGGTGTACCCGGGCGGCCGCTTCGCCGAGCACCTCGAGCCGTTCAAGGCGCTGCTCGACGCCGGGACGCGGCAGATGATGCCGTACTACGGCATGCCGGTGGGCCTCGACGCGGACCTCGGCGACGGGCCCGAGACGGTCGAGCCGGTCGGCTTCGGGTTCAACCGTCAGATCCTCACGCGCCTGCTGCGCGACGAGCTCGGCTTCGACGGCGTCGTGTGCACCGACTGGGGCCTGGTGTCCGACGCCGAGATCCTGGGCCAGCCGTTCCCCGCCCGCGCCTGGGGCGTCGAGCACCTGGCGCCCGTCGACCGGCTGGAGAAGATCCTCGCGGCCGGCGCGGACCAGCTCGGCGGCGAGTCGTGCCCCGAGCTCGTCGTGGAGCTGGTGCGCGCCGGGCGCGTCGCCGAGTCGCGGATCGACGAGTCGGTCGCCCGCCTGCTGCGCGAGAAGCTCGAGCTGGGACTGTTCGACGGCGCCCGCTACGTCGACCCCGACGCCGCCGCGTCCGTCGTCGGGCACCCGGACCTCGTGGCCGCCGGGCGCCGCGCCCAGTCGCGGTCCGTGACCCTGCTGGCGTCCGCGGCCGGCGGCGCGGCACGCCTCCCCCTGGCCCGCGGCCTGCGCGTCCACGTGGAGGGCGCGTCCGACGTCGACGGCATCGGGGGCGTGACCGTCGTCGCCTCCCCCGCCGAGGCGGACGTCGCGCTGCTGCGCCTCAAGGCGCCGTACGAGGACCGCGGCCCCGGCTTCGAGGGCTTCTTCCACGCCGGCTCGCTCGACTTCCCCGCGGACGTCGTCGCGCACGTGGCCGAGGTCGCGGCGCAGGTGCCGACGGTCGTGGACGTCTACCTCGACCGGCCGGCGATCCTCGGCCCGGTGCTCGAGGCGCTGGGCGACGGCGGGTCGCTGGTCGTGAACTTCGGGGCCTCCACCCCCGCGCTGCTCGACGCCCTCACCGCCGCCGTGCCCGCGGAGGGCCGCCTCCCGTTCGACCTGCCCCGCTCGACGGCCGCCGTCGAGGCGTCCCGCGAGGACGTCCCGTTCGACACCGCCGACCCGCTGTTCCGGTTCGGCCACGGCCTGCCGGTCTGACGGTGGTGGGCGCCCACGACGCACGACGACCGCCGATGGGAGGATGAGGCGGTGACGTCCTCCTCCCCTGCCCCCGCCCGCACCGTCCGGGACGCGGCGGCGGGGATCGCCGTCCTCGGCGTCGCCAACTTCGTGGCCATCACCACGGAAGTGCTGCCGGTCGGCCTGCTGCCGCAGGTCGCGCGCGGCGTCGGGGTGAGCGAGTCGACGGCGGGGCTGCTCGTCACCGTCTACGCGTTCGTGGTCGCCGCCTGCGCGGTGCCGCTGACGATCGCGACCCGCTCGCTCGCCCGCAAGCCCCTGCTGCTCGCCACGCTCGCCACCTACGCGGCGAGCAACCTGCTGGTGGCCGTCGCGCCGTCGTACGCCGTGGTGGCGGGCGCGCGGGTGCTGGGCGGCCTGGGGCACGCGGTGTTCTTCTCGGTGTCGATCGCCTACGCCGCGCGCCTCGTCAGCCCGCTGTACACCGGCCGCGCCCTCACGCTCGTGACCGCGGGCGGCACGCTCGGATTCGTGCTCGGCGTCCCGCTGTCCACGTCCCTCGGCGCCGCCGTGGGCTGGCGCTGGTCGTTCGGCGTGCTCGCGGCCGTCTGCGCGGTGACCGCCCTGCTCGTGGCGCGGCTGCTGCCGTCGGTCGCCGTCGAGCCCGCCGCCCCGCGCGACGCCGCGGCCGCCCGCCGCGGCCGTGCCCGGCTCGGGCTCGTGGTGGGCACCAACACCGTGCTCTTCGGCGGGCAGTACACCGTGTACACGTACATCTCCGTGCTGCTCCTCGCCGCCGGGCTGTCCGAGCCGGCCGTCGGCCCCGCGCTGCTGGTGTTCGGCGCTCTCGGGCTCGTCGGCCTCTGGGGCGCCGCCCGCTACCTCGACCGGAGCCCGCGCGCCCTGACGATCGTCGCGATGGCAGCGATCGCCGTGTCCCTGGTCGCGCTCGCCCTCGCCCTCCCGGGCACCGTCGGCGTGCTCGTGGCCGCGGGCGTGTGGCTCGCCGCCTTCGGCGCGATCCCCGCCACGTTCCAGGCCGCGGCGCTGCGCACCCAGGGCGCCACCGCGGACGTCGCCGGGGCGTTCGTCAACGCGACCTCGAACTTCGGCATCGGGCTCGGCGCCGCGGTGGGGGCGGCGGTGGTCGCCGGTCCCGGGGCACGCGCCCTGGCGCTGACCGGCGCTGCGATCGTCGCCGTCGCGCTCGTCGCGGTCCTCGTCGCCCGCCAGGCGTTCCCGCGCCACGCGTCGTCGTAGGGCCGGCGGCCGGGGGCGTCTCCGTCCCGACGAGCCGTTCCCGAGCCGTCACGACGCCGTGACGCGCCCGTAGCACCCGGGTGCGACCGTGTCCCCATGAACCTGTCGGGGGCGCTGCCAGGAGCCTCGCGCGGTGGCCGTGCTGACGGTGCCGCGCCGCTCGTGACCGACTACTTCGCGGCGCCCACCGACGCCGTCGCCGCGACGGTGGTCCACCAGGAGGCGGGGCCGTCCGTGCTGGCGCGAGGCTCGGGCCGGCCGCTCTTCGACACCGTCCGGCTGCCCGCGGTGGAGCCGTTCGTGATGCTGGGGCGCGTCGCGGAGGCGCTGTGCGCGCGGCCGTACGCCGAGGTCACGGCGCACCCGCGGCACGGCGCCCTGGTCGACGGCGCGGACGAGGGACCCTGGGTGGTGGCCGTCTCGGACGAGCTCGCGGAGGCGCTGGCCGCCGCGGACCCGGACCGGCTGGTCGCCGTCGCGCGCTCCTGGGCGACCTCGAGCGGCGGGGCCGTACCCGCCGCCGACCGGTTCGCACCCGCGCTCGTCGCGCTGGGCGAGCTCGCCGACCGTGCGCGCCAGGTGCGCCACGGGCTGTACTGCTGGGCGCGGCTGGCGCCCCTGGGCCCGCCGGCCGTCCCCGGGGGGACTGCCGGCGGGCGGGTCAGGACGTCGCGTCCGGCCTGAACATCGACGACGCCTTGCGCAGCATCTCGCGAGCGCGGCGACGGTCGCCGGCCGCGTCGTAGGCGAACGCCAGGTGGTACCAGACCTTCCAGTCGTCCGGGTCGCGCTCCACCGCAGCGCGCCGCTCCTCGAACGCGGCGTCGGCGGCCGTGCGGTCCACCCGGCCGCCGGGCGAGCGCGGCAGGTCGTCGACCGGCAGCTCGCCCGCGGCCGCGAGCAGGTCAGCCATGTGCTGCACCCGCGTCGCGAGACGGTACTCGCGCGCGATGAGCACGATGACGAGCAGCGGGATCACCAGCACGGCCAGGCCGATGGCGATCAGCACCGGCTCGCCGGTCCCGATCATCGAGACGCCGCGCCCGGCGATCTGCCAGACGTACAGCGCGAGCAGCGCGGTGACGGCGACCGCCCCCGCGAGCCCCCGCGGCAGGCGCCGGCGCGGCGCGTCGCTCACGACAGGTCCAGCACGTTCTCGAGGCCCACGGTCAGCCCGGGCCGGGAGACGACCTCGCGCACCGCCAGGAGCACGCCGGGCATGAACGACACCCGGTCGAACGAGTCCTGCCGGATCACCAGCTGCTCGCCGACGTTCCCGAACAGGATCTCCTCGTGCGCGACGAGCCCGCGCAGCCGGACGGCGTGCACGCGCACGCCGTCGACGTCGGCGCCGCGCGCCTCGAGGCCCGTCTCGGTGGCGTCCGGCATCGCGGCCAGGCCCGCCTCCCGACGCGCCCGCGCGATCGCGGCGGCGGTGTGCCGCGCCGTGCCCGACGGGGCGTCCACCTTGTCGGGGTGGTGCAGCTCGACCACCTCGGCCGACTCGAAGTACCGCGCCGCCTTCGCGGCGAACGTCATCGCGAGCACGGCGGACAGCCCGAAGTTCGGCGCGATGAGCACACCGAGCCCGTCCTGTCCGTCCCGCGTCGCGTTGACGCGCTCCAGGTGCTCCGTGACGCGGCCGCGCGAGCCGTCGTCCCATCCGGTCGTCCCGACGACGGCGTGGGCGCCGGCGTCGAGCACCGCGTGCACGTTGGCCTCCGTGGCGGCCGGCACGGTGAAGTCGATCGCGACGTCGGCGCCCGCCAGGGCGTCGGCGTCCACCGCGTCGCCCGCGTCGAGGCGCGCGACCAGCTCGAGGTCCGCCGCCTCCTCGACCGCCCGGCACACGGTGGCGCCCATGCGCCCCGCCGCGCCGAGCACGGCCACCCTGAGGGTCCTGCTCATGAGTCTGGTCTCCATTCGATGAGGTCGGCGGCCGTCGCCCGGCCGCCGCACGGCACTCGGTCGCGGGACGGCGGTCAGTCGCCGAAGGGTCCCACGCGGACGACGGACCGCGGCCGCGCGGCCAGGTCGGCGGCGAGCTCGCGGACGTCGTCGACGGTCACGGCGCGGACCCGCTCGAGGGACTCCTCCAGGGTCAGCAGCTCGCCGTACACCAGCTCCGCCTTGCCCAGCCGGCTCATGCGCGACCCGGAGTCCTCCAGGCCCAGCACGAGCCCGCCGGAGAGCTGGCCGATGCTGCGCGCCAGCTCGGCGTCGGTGATGGGCTCGGTCGCCATGCGCTCCAGCTCGGCGACCAGCAGCTCGGTGACCTGGTCGACCTTCGCGGGCGAGCAGCCCGCGTACAGGCCGAACGTGCCGAGCCCGCCGTGACCGGAGGCGAACGAGTACGTGGTGTACGCCAGGCCGCGACGCTCGCGCACCTCCTGGAAGAGGCGCGACGACATGCCACCGCCCAGGACGGCGTTGAGCACGGACAGCGTGAAGCGGCGGTCGTCGGTGGCCGCGAGGCCCGTGGACCCCACGATGACGTTCGCCTGCTCCACCTGGCGCCGCACCGTGAGCTCGACGCCCTCGGTGGGGACGCCGACGGGGTCCGTGGCCGTCGGCCGCCGGTCGCGCGGGGCCGCCCCGGCGGCCAGGTCCCAGCCGCCGGTGCTCAGCGCGTCGGCCACCTGCCCGACGAGGGCGTCGTGGTCGACGCCGCCCGCGGCGGAGACCACCAGGGTCTCGGGCCGGTAGTGCCAGCGGTAGTGCTCCCAGACGGCGTCGCGCGGCACGGCACGGATCGTGTCCGGGGTGCCGCCGATCGGCCGGCCGAGCGGGTGCGTGCCGAGCACGGCGGCGGAGAACTCCTCGTGCACGACGTCGCCCGGGTCGTCGTCGTTCATCGCGAGCTCTTCGAGGATCACGCCGCGCTCGGTCTCGAGCTCGCCCTCGTCGAGGCGCGCCGAGGTGACCATGTCGGCGATGACGTCGACCGCCATCGGCAGGTCGGCGTCGAGCACGCGGGCGTAGTAGCAGGTGTGCTCCTTGCCCGTGGCCGCGTTGGCCTCGCCGCCGACGGCGTCGAAGGCCTCGGCGATGTCCATCGCGGAGCGCCGGGGCGTGCCCTTGAACAGCAGGTGCTCGAGGAAGTGCGTGGAGCCGAAGTGGCCGTCGGTCTCGTCGCGGGAGCCGACGCCGACCCAGGCGCCCACCGTGGCCGAGCGCAGGCCCGGCATCGACTCGGTGAGCACACGAACACCGCCGGGCAGGACGGTGCGACGGATCGTCGCACCGTCCTGCCCGGCGGTCAGGTCGGCACCGGGCTCGCCCGCGTGGACGAGCGGAAGGTGCCAGGACATCAGAGCGTCAGGCCTCCGCAGGGGTCTCGGCCGCGGCGTCGGCGGCCTCGTCGGCCTTCTCGTCCTCGGTCACGGCGACGAGCGAGAGCTTGCCGCGCGGGTCGATCTCACCGATCTCGACCTGGACCTTCTGGCCCACGGACAGCACGTCGTCGACGTTCTCGACGCGCTTGCCGCCCACGAGCTTGCGGATCTGGCTGATGTGCAGCAGTCCGTCCTTGCCCGGCGAGAGGGAGATGAACGCGCCGAACGACGTCGTCTTGACGACGGTGCCGACGAAGCGCTCGCCCACCTCGGGGACGTGCGGGTTGGCGATCGCGTTGATCGCCGCGCGGGCGGCCTCGGCCGAGGGGCCGTCGGTGGCGCCGATGTAGACGGTGCCGTCGTCCTCGATGGAGATGTCCGCGCCCGTCTCCTCCTGGATCTGGTTGATCATCTTGCCCTTGGGCCCGATGACCTCGCCGATCTTGTCGACCGGCACCTTCACGGAGATGACGCGCGGGGCGTTCGGGGACATCTCGTCGGGCACGTCGATCGCCTCGGCGAGCACCTCGAGGATGGTCAGGCGCGCGTCGCGGGCCTGGGTCAGCGCGCCGGCCAGGACCGAGGCGGGGATGCCGTCGAGCTTGGTGTCGAGCTGGATGGCCGTGACGAACTCGCTGGTGCCGGCGACCTTGAAGTCCATGTCGCCGAACGCGTCCTCCGCGCCCAGGATGTCGGTCAGCGCGGCGTAGCGGGTCTCACCGTCGACGGTGTCGGAGATGAGGCCCATCGCGATGCCCGCGACCGGGGCCTTCAGCGGCACGCCGGCGTTGAGCAGCGAGAGCGTCGAGGCGCAGACGGAGCCCATCGAGGTGGAGCCGTTCGAGCCCAGCGCCTCGGACACCTGGCGGATCGCGTAGGGGAACTCCTCGCGCGAGGGCAGCACGGGCACGAGGGCCCGCTCGGCCAGCGCGCCGTGACCGATCTCGCGGCGCTTCGGGCTGCCGACGCGGCCCGTCTCGCCCGTGGAGAACGGCGGGAAGTTGTAGTTGTGCATGTAGCGCTTGCGCGTGACCGGCCCGAGCGAGTCGATCTGCTGCTCCATGCGCAGCATGTTCAGCGTGGTGACGCCCAGGATCTGGGTCTCGCCGCGCTCGAACAGGGCGGAGCCGTGCACGCGCGGGATGACCTCGACCTCGGCGGACAGGGTGCGGATGTCCGCGAGCCCACGACCGTCGATGCGGACGCCCTCGGTGAGGACGCGCTGGCGGATGAGCTTCTTCTGCAGCGCGCGGTACGCGGCCGACAGCTCCTTCTCGCGGCCCTCGAAACGCTCGCCGAGCGCACCCAGCAGGCCCTCCTTGAGCTCGTCCAGGCGGTTCTCGCGGTCCTGCTTGTCCGCGATCGCGAGCGCGTCGCGCAGCGTCGTGGAGACCTCGTCCTCGACGGCGGCGAACGCGTCGTCCTGGTAGTCGAGGAAGACCGGGTAGTCCTTGACCTCCTTGGCCGCCTGGGCGGCGAGCGAGGCCTGGGCCTCGCACAGGGCCTTGAGGAACGGCTTCGACGCCTCGATGCCCTGGGCGACGACCTCCTCGGTCGGCGCGGCGACGCCCTCGGTCTTGATGAGCTTCCAGGCGTCGTCGGTCGCCTCGGCCTCGATCATCGCGATGGCGACGTCGTCGCCCACGATGCGGCCGGCCACGACCATGTTGAACACGGCGCGCTCGAGGTCCGAGTACTTCGGGAACGCGACCCACTGGCCGTCGATCAGCGCGACGCGCACACCCGCGACCGGGCCGGAGAACGGCAGGCCGGAGATCTGCGTGGACGCCGACGCGGCGTTGATCGCCAGCACGTCGTAGGCGTCGTCCGGGTGGATGGCCAGGACGTCGATGACGACCTGGACCTCGTTGCGCAGGCCCTTGACGAACAGCGGGCGCAGCGGGCGGTCGATGAGGCGGCAGGCCAGGATCGCCTCCGTCGAGGGACGACCCTCACGACGGAAGAACGAGCCGGGGATCTTGCCGGCGGCGTACTGCCGCTCCTCGACGTCCACCGTGAGGGGGAAGAAGTCGAACTGGTCCTTGGGGTGCTTGCCGGCCGTCGTGGCCGACAGCAGCATCGTCTCGCCGTCCAGGTACGCGGCGACGGAGCCGGCGGCCTGGCGGGCGAGGCGGCCCGTCTCGAAGCGGACGGTGCGGGTGCCGAAGCGGCCGTTGTCGATGACGGCCTCGGCGAACTGGATCTCGGGACCCTCCACGGGTGCCCTCCTTGATCTCGAGGGCGCCGCCGCGGCTCGGCGGTCTTCGATCGAGGCCCACGGAGCCGGGCCCGACCCGATGGTCGGACGGTTCGGGAGGCCACTACCGAGGACCGGACGAGGATCCGGCGGCGCGATGGTGGTTATGACAGGGACATCACACCAGACCAGCCCGGCCCCCGCGAGGGTGACCGGGCTGGTCGGCAGAGTCAGCGGCGCAGGCCGAGGCGCTGGATCAGCGCGCGGTAACGCTCGATGTCGATCTTCTGCAGGTAGGCCTGCAGGCGGCGGCGCTGGCCGACGAGGAGCAGCAGGCCACGACGCGAGTGGTGGTCGTGCTTGTGCTCCTTGAGGTGCTCGTTCAGGTCGTTGATGCGCTGCGTGAGGAGCGCGATCTGCACCTCGGGCGAGCCGGTGTCGCCCTCGTGAGTGGCGTACTCGGTGATGATGGACTGCTTGGTGGCAGCGTCGAGCGGCATGGCTCTCCTTCGGTGTCGTTGCGCGGTGCTCCGGGACTCGTTCACCGGGGCGCTCTGGATCCGCGGCCGTTCGTACGGCCCCACCATGCTACCAGCGCGGCGCCCCCCCGGGGACCGGGGGGGGCGCGCCCGGTGGCCCCCCACACCCCGGGGCGGGTGAGTGGCCCGGGTGTACCGCCCGGCCGCCGGCGGCCAGGCGGGA
>NZ_JBHTVT010000008.1:41293-174269 GCF_042792795.1 Isoptericola sp. NPDC056605
GTCCCGGACAAGGGCCCGGGGGTGGGGCGGACCCCCGGGGCCCAAGGCCGGGGGGGCACCCCCCCCCCCCCCCCCCCCCCCCCCCCCCCCCGCCCCCACGACCGCGGGCGCCCCCCGCGGGGGGGGGGGGGGCGCCGCGACGTGTGCCACGACACAGCAGGGGACGGTTCAGTCGCCGTCGTGACCCGCCGGACGGCCGTCGACCTGGCGGAACGTCGTGCCGTCGTCGAGGGTCAGGACGCCGGCGAAGCGGAGCAGGTCGCCGATCGTCGTGATCATCTTCCCGCCGTCGATCCGTACCCCCTGCGCCGGGGTCCAGCCCGTGGCGAGGTACGACGTGTCGTCGGCCTTGAGCAGGTAGACGAACGTCTCGCACAGGATCCGGCTGCCGACGTCGCCGAGGAAGTTGCCGTTCCCCTGGATCTCGGCCTCCTTGAGCACGTAATACCACAGGGGCGTGCCGTCGAGCTCCGCCAGGGCGTCCTTGACGCCCTGCGCGGCGCCGCGGGTGAGCTGCTCGGCGGACAGGGCCGGCACGTGCAGCGCCTCGGCCACAGCCTCCCCGGTGGGCAGGGACAGCCAGTACCCCCGCAGCAGGTTGCGCTGCGCGAGCTGCTTGAGCAGGGCGCTGATCTCCGGGGCCAGGCCGGGGTCGGTGCCCTCCTTGAGCATGGTGGCCAGGCCGGCCGCCAGGAACGGGTCGATCTTCGCCGCGGAACGCCGGCGGTCCGGGTCGCCCTTGTCGACGAAGCGGGCCCAGTCGATCGGCCAGTTGGACGGGAGCACCTCGCCGGGCGGCGCCCCGGTGGGGACCAGCCCGCCGCCCCCGGTGAACTCGAACAGCTGCACCAGGCTCGCGAACGCGGCCCGCGGCGGCGCCGCCGGTGGCACGACCTTGCCGAAGTTGAGGTTGAAGTCGTAGCCGTTGCGCACCATCGAGTGCCCGAACCGGAACGCGGCCACGGCGAACTCCAGCGGCATGGCGACCTTGCGACGGGGCCGGAAGAGCAGCGACGGCTCGACGAGCACCTCGTCCAGCACCCCCGGCTTGGTGAGCGTGCGCAGGTAGTCGTGGACCACCAGCCACTGGTAGTGGTGCTGGGTGAGCTGCTGGGCGCGGTCGAAGACCGCCCGCTCGTCCACCGTGAGCCACGGCTCGGTGCGGCGGACCCAGTCCACGACCGCGTTGTGGAACCGGATCAACCCCAGGTGCAGCTGGGCCACGACGAGGTTCTCGTCGTTGCGCCCGTCGGGGATCTTCGCCGAACCGGGGGCCGGCCGCTCGTCCTCCGGGACGTCGAGTCCTGCGATCTCCTCCGACGAGAACCGCGGCAGGTCGCGCTGCGGGTCGTCGCCCGGCGGGACGAGCTCGAACCCCGGGATCGGGGTCGTCGCCACCCGACCGAGCGCGAGCTTGGTCTGGTCGGTCGTGGCGTACGCGGCCTCGCTGCGGGTGGTCCGCCGTCCGGCCTCACCCGGGAACCGCGGCCCGCTGCCGTACAGGCTGTCGAGGTTGAGGAACGGGTGCCGACCGTTGTGCAGGCTGCGGACCACGACCTCCGGCGGGAACGCCGTGAACGGGTCGGAGACGATGTCGCCCAGCACGAGGTCGCCCGGCCGGGGCCGCTCCCCCGCCTCCGGCGGACCGTCCGGGCCGTTGGTGTTGAGCGTGATGTCGTGGTCGATGAACTGGCCCCAGTAGGTGTAGATCGCGGGGATCGTCGAGTCCAGCGCCGGGTTCGGCGGGCCCGCCGGCTCGATCATCCCGGCGCCGAGCTTCTTCAGGGCCGCGACGACCGCGTCCACGGTGGGTCCCGCGACCGGCCCTTCGGGCGGGTCGCCGCCGTCGGTGACCGGCAGGTGCGCGGCGGGGAAGTGCCCGCGCAGGCCGCGGAAGAGGTAGTCGAACGACGTCGTCGCCTCGAAGCGGTCCTCCACGATGTCGCGCAGGACGGCGAGCTCCGTCTCGTGGAGCAACGGGGCCGGCGACGACCCCGGGTCGGGATCCGGTCGCGGTCGGGGTCGCGGGCGCGGGCGCACCTGGCCGCCGTGGCGCACGCTGCGCACCGTCCGGCCGACCGGGTCCGAGTGGAGGTCGTGCCCGGGCTCGGGCGCTTCCTGCTCGATGGTCTGCTGAGCCGCCATGGCTCTGCCCCTCTCGGGAGAAGCGGGCGCCGGGCGCCGCCCGGCGCGGGGCGGGTCCCGGGCCGCCACCGGCGATCAGCACGGGAGGCGGCCCGGGACTGCGCGCTGCGACGCGGCCACCGCCGTGGATCAGGGAGGGCGGTGGCGCGCCGCGACGGGCCCGCGGTGTCACCGCGGCCCACGGACCGGGCACGCCCGGTCCGTCACGCCAGGAAGGAGGGACCTCCCCCGCGGCCGTGACCGGCCGCGGGGACTTTCACCCGCTCGCGCGGGTCAGCGCAGGATGTCGCGCGCCCGCGCGACGTCCGCGTGCATCTGCTCGATGAGCGGATCAATGCCGTCGAAGCGCAGGGTCGGGCGCAGCCGCTCGACCAGCTCCAGCACGACCGTCTCCCCGTAGAGGTCCAGGTCGTCACGGTCGAGCACGTAGGCCTCGACGCGGCGCTCCACGCCGTCGAAGGTCGGGTTGGTGCCCACGGAGATGGCGGCGGGCAGGTCCGCGTCGGGGTTCCCGGGGTCCTCCTGGGCGAGCGCCGGCCGCAGCAGCCGACCGGCGTACACGCCGTCGGCGGGGACCATGCCCTCGACGTGGCCGAGGTTCGCGGTGGGAAAGCCGAGCTCGCGCCCGCGCGCGTCCCCGTGCACCACGGTGCCGCGCACCCGGTGGGGGCGGCCGAGCACCTCGGCCGCCTGCGCCACGTCGCCCTCGGCGAGCAGCGCGCGCGCCGCCGACGACGACCAGCGCTCGCGGGCCCCGGCGCTGCCCGGCGCGCACTCGCCCACGTCGTCCACGGCCACGACCTCGAAGCCGTGCGTGCCTCCGAGCTCCACCATCGTGGCGAGCGTGCCGGCGTTGCCCTTGCCGAACCGCACGTCGTGCCCGACGACGACGGTGCGTGCGCCCAGGCCGCCCGTGAGGTACCGGGTGACGAACTCCTCCGGCGTCAGCGCGGCGAGGTCGAGCGTGTACGGCACGACCAGCACGGCGTCGAGGCCCGCACGGCCCATGAGGTCGAGCCGGTCGCGCAGCCCCGTCAGGAGCTCCGGCGCCGTCTCCGGGCGGTGCACCTGGGCCGGGTGCGGGTCGAAGGTGAGCGCCACCGCGAGCCGTTCGTCGGCGCGGGCCAGGCCCACGAGGCGCCCCAGCACGGCCTGGTGACCGCGGTGGACGCCGTCGAAGTTGCCGATCGTGACGACCGACGGACCGAACCCGTCGGGGACCTGGTCCAGGTCCGTGAACACCTGCACGCGTCGCGCTCCGTCTCGTCGATGGCCGGCCGTCGGCACCCGCGCCGGGTGCCGACCGTCAAGGATAGACCGACGCCGGGGCCGCGGACCGCCTCACCCCGGGAGCACCGCCGCGGCGGCCGTGAGATAGCGCTCCGGGTCGAAGTCGTCGAGCAGCGCGCGCTGCATGAGAAACCCCTGGCCCAGCCCCATCATCACGGGGAGCAGCAACCGCGCCGCGGCGTCGGGCCCGTCGGGCGCCAGGTCGGGCCGCGCCCCGAACCACGCCTGCAGCGCAGCGGTCAGGACGTTCCGCAGGTCGACGACGACGTGCTGGACGACATCGTGGATCACCGGGTCCACGGTGGACTCCGACCAGAGCTGGACGAGCACCTTCCCGTCCTCGAGGTCCCGGGCCATGCCGCCCGTGAGGATCGTGAGCACCTCGATCGGCGAGGGCGGGACCCCGTCGTCGCCGGCGGCGTCGATCTCCGTGGTGCGCCGGGAGAGCACCTCCTCGGCGACCGCGGCGAAGAGCGCCTGCTTGCCGTCGTAGTGGCCGTAGATCGCGCCCGCCGACAGCCCCGACTCGGCGACGACGTCGGAGATGGAGGCTCGCTGGTAGCCCTTGGCGGTGAACGCCCGCAGGGCCGCGGCCCGGATCTGCGCGCGCCGCGCCTCGCGGTGCGCCTCGGTCACTCGTGGCATCGGACCCCTTCCCGAGGGCACTGGCGGACGGTTGACAAGTCTAGGGACACCCGCGCAGGCTTGCCATAAAGAACGAACATTCGTTTTTGGATTTCTCGACCCAGTCCTCAGCACCGGAGACCACCATGTCGTCGACGACCGTCGCCCCCGCCGCACCGCCCACCTCCCCGCCGCGCCCGGTCCCCCGCACCCCGTGGGGCCGGGTCGTAGCCGTGGCGCTCGGCGTCGCCGCCGTCGTCGGCGTGCTCGTGCTCGCCTTCTCCTGGCCCGCCGTCACCGCCGAGCCCAAGGACCTCCCGGTGGCCGTCGCCGGCCCGGAGCAGGCCGTCGCGGGCCTCGGTGCCACCCTCGACGAGGCACAGCCCGGAGCGCTCGACCTCGTGCCGGTCGCCGACCGCGACGCCGCCGTCGCCGCGGTCGAGTCCCGCGACGTCTACGGCGCGATCGTGCTGGGCGAGACGCCCGAGGTGCTCACGGCCTCGGCCGCGAGCACGGTGACGAGCCAGCTCCTCACCGCGGCGGCGGGCCAGCTGCAGGACGGGCTCGCCCAGCAGGCGCTCGCCTCGGGGGCGGACGCGTCCGCCGCTCCCACCGTCGCCGTGACCGACGTCGTGCCCCTGTCCGCCGACGACCCGCGGGGCGCCGGGCTGACGGCGGCCATGTTCCCTCTGCTGCTCGGCGGGATGATCGGCGGGATCGCGATCTCGCTGCTCGTGGTGGGCGCCGTGCGCCGGGTGCTCGCCGTGTCGGTCTATGCGGCCGCGGGCGGCGTCGTCCTGGTGGCGGTGCTGCAGTCCTGGTTCGGGGCGCTGCAGGGCGACTGGTGGACGAACGCCGGTGCCGCCGCCCTCGCCCTGGCGGCCGTCGCCGCGCCCATCACCGGGTTCGTGGCACTGCTCGGTCGGGCCGGCATCGCTCTCGGAGCCGTCACGATGATGCTGGTCGCCAACCCGATCTCCGGCGCCACCATGCCGCCCGAGTTCCTCCCGTGGCACTGGGGCGCGATCGGCCAGTGGTTCCCGCCGGGCGCGGGCGCCACCCTGCTGCGCGACCTGTCCTACTTCCCGGCCGCCGACGCGGGGCGCGCCTGGCTCGCCCTCGGGCTCTGGGCGGGCGCAGGCGTCGTGATGTCGCTCGTGGGGCACCTGCGCACCGCGGGCGGCGTCGAGCCCGACGCCGAGGCCGCGCGCGACGAGGCGCTGGAACGCGCCGCCCGGCTCGCCGAGCCGGCCCCGCAGGGCTGACGCGCACCGCGCTGCGCCCGGGCCGCCTCGAGCGGCCCGGGTCAGCCGCCGGCCGGGGCGAGGACGAGCACGGGCTTCGCCAGCGCCTCGCCCCGCCGCCGGGTGTCCTCCAGCAGCGCGACCAGCGCGCCGTCCGGCCCGATCGCGGCGACCGTGCCCCGCTCGCCGCTCGCGGGCACCCACTGGCCGTAGCCGAGGGCGCGCGCCTCGTCCGGCGTGAGCTCGCGCACGGGGAACGTCGCCCGGGCGGCGTCCGCGAGCGGCACCGTCGCGAGCACGCCGTCGGCGTCGGCCTGGGCCTCGAGCTCCTCGAGCGTGCGGGCCGTGCCGAGGTCGTAGCCACCCACCCGCGTACGGCGCAGCGCCGTGAGGTGGCCGCCCGTCCCGAGCGCGGCGCCCAGGTCGCGGGCCAGCGCCCGGACGTACGTCCCCGAGGACACGACGACGGTCACGTCGACGTCGAGCGCGGCCACGCCGTCGCCCGCCGTCGCGGGCCGCGTGGCGTGCACGTCGAAGCGGCTCACGGTGACCGGCCGGGCCTCCAGGACCACGTCCTCCCCCGCCCGGGCGCGCGCGTAGGCACGCTTGCCGTCGACCTTGATCGCGCTCACCGTGGTGGGCACCTGCCGGATCTCCCCCGTCAGGACGGCCACCTCGCGCGCCAGGGCGGCGTCGTCGACGCCTTCGCCGACACCGCGCGCCTCGACGACCTCGCCCTCCGCGTCGTCGGTGCTGGTGGTGGCGCCCAGGCGGATCGTCGCGTCGTACGCCTTGTCCGCCCCGACCACGTACGTGAGCAGCTTCGTGGCCCGGCCGACCCCGACGACGAGCACGCCCGTCGCCATCGGGTCGAGCGTGCCCGCGTGGCCGACCTTGCGGGTGCCCGCCAGCCGCCGGCACCGGCCGACGACGTCGTGGCTGGTCCAGCCCGCGGGCTTGTCGACCACCAGGAACCCGTCGGGCGCGGTCGGGCGGCGGGGCGGACGCTCCCCGGGGCCGCTCACTCGTCCTCGTCGTCCTCGCGCGCCTTGCGGTACGGGTCCTCGTCGCCGGCGAACCCCTTGCCCTCGCGCAGCGCGGCGAGCTCGGCGTCCCGGCGCTGGGCCTCCAGGAGCGCGGCATCCAGGTGCGCGGCGTTCTCCGGCATCGAGTCCAGGAAGAACTCGATGGTCGGGGTGAGCCGCACGCCGGTCTGCTTGCCGACCTCCGAGCGGATCATGCCCTTGGCACTCTCCAGCGCCGCGGCCGTGCCCGCCCGCTCCTCGTCCGTGCCGAGCACGGTGTAGAAGATCGAGGCGTTCTGCAGGTCGCCGGTCACGCGGACGTCGGTCACCGTGACGAAGCCGAGACGCGGGTCCTTGATCCGCGTGTCGAGCAGCTGCGCGACGATCTCCTTGATGCGGTCCGCCAGCTTGCGGGCGCGCGGGTTCTCGGGCCGGTTGTTGCCCTGGGGGCCGGGCATAGTGTGTCTCCCTCTCTCGACGCCGACGGCGCCCCGCCCGGCCCTGCTCCTGTCGGAGCGGGGCCGGTGCGGGACGCCGTCGGGCTGTACCGTGCGGCGCGACCGTCAGGCGCGCGGCTTCTCGCGCATCTCGAAGGTCTCGATGATGTCACCCTCGGTGACGTCGTTGAACGACCCGAGTCCGATACCGCACTCGAAGCCCTCGCGGACCTCGGTGACGTCGTCCTTCTCGCGGCGCAGCGACTCGATCGTGAGGTCGTCCCCGACGATCTTGCCGTTGCGCAGGACGCGCGCCTTGGTGTTGCGGCGGATGGTGCCCGACCGGACGATCGAACCCGCGATGTTGCCGAACTTCGAGGAGCGGAAGACCTGGCGGATCTCCGCGGTGCCCAGCTGGGCCTCCTCGTACTCCGGCTTGAGCATCCCCTTGAGGGCTGCCTCGACGTCGTCGATCGCCTGGTAGATGACCGAGTAGAACTTGACCTCGACGCCCTCGCGGTCCGCGAGGTCCTCGACACGCTCACCGAACTTCACGTTGAAGCCGATGATGATCGCGTTGTCGACCGTGGCCAGGTTGACGTCGTTCTGCGTGATCGCACCGACACCGCGGTGGATGACCCGCAGCTCGACCTCGTCGCCCACGTCGATCTTGAGCAGCGCGTCCTCCAGGGCCTCGACGGCACCGGAGACGTCGCCCTTGAGGACCAGGTTGAGGGTCTCGACCTTGCCCTGCTCGAGCGCCTTGGTGAAGTCCTCGAGGCTGATGCGCTTGCGGCGCTTGGCCAGGAGGGCGGCGCGCTCGGCCGCCTCGCGCTTCTCGGCGATCTGCCGGGCGGTGCGCTCGTCCGGCGCCACCAGGAAGGTGTCGCCGGCGCTCGGCACGGACGCCAGGCCGAGCACCAGGACCGGTCGGGCCGGGCCCGCCTCGGTCAGCGCGGTGCCGTGCTCGTCGAACATGGCGCGCACGCGGCCGTGGGCCGTGCCCGCGACGATCGCGTCGCCGACGTGCAGCGTGCCCGACTGGACCAGGACGGTCGCGACGGCGCCGCGGCCCTTGTCGAGGTTGGCCTCGATGGCCACGCCTCGCGCGTCCTTGTCCGGGTTCGCCCGGAGGTCCAGCGAGGCGTCGGCCGTGAGCAGCACGGCCTCGAGGAGCTGGTCGATGCCCTGGTTCTGCTTCGCGGACACGTCGACGAACATCGTGTCGCCGCCGTACTCCTCGGCCACCAGGTTGTACTCGGTGAGCTGCTGGCGGATCTTGTCGGGGTTGGCCCCCTCCTTGTCCACCTTGTTCACCGCGACCACGATCGGCACGTTGGCCGCCTGGGCGTGGTTGAGCGCCTCCACCGTCTGCGGCATGACGCCGTCGTCGGCGGCGACCACGAGGATCGCGATGTCGGTCACCTGGGCACCACGGGCACGCATGGCGGTGAACGCCTCGTGACCCGGGGTGTCGATGAACGTGATCGGACGCTCGACGCCCTCGTGCTCCCGGCGCACCTGGTAGGCACCGATGTGCTGGGTGATGCCGCCGGCCTCGCCGGAGACGACGTCGGTCTGGCGGATCGCGTCGAGAAGACGCGTCTTGCCGTGGTCGACGTGGCCCATGACGGTGACGACCGGAGGACGCGCCGCGAGGTCCTCGTCGGACTCGCCCTCGAGCTCGGCGTCGAGGTCGATGTCGAAGGCCCCGAGCAGCTCCCGGTCCTCCTCCTCGGCCGAGACCATCTCGATGACGTACCCGAGCTCGTTCGCGAGCGTGCCGAACGTGTCCTCGTCCAGCGACTGCGTCGCGGTCGCCATCTCACCGAGGTGGAACAGCACCGTGACCAGGCTGGCGGGGTTCGCGTCGATCTTGTCCGCGAAGTCGTTCAGCGACGAGCCGTGGCGCAGGCGGACGACGGTCGAACCGTTGCCGCGGGGCACCTGCACGCCGCCGAGCGACGGCGCCTGCATCTGCTCGAACTCCTGGCGCTTCGCGCGCTTCGACTTCCGCCCGCGGACCGGACGGCCGCCTGCGCGGCCGAACGCACCCTGCGTGGAGCCGCGACCGGCGCCACCACGGCCGCCGGGACGGCCGCCGAAGCCGCCGCCACCGCCGGGACGGAAGCCACCGCCACCGCCGGGGCCGCCACCGGGACCGCCACCGCGGCCGCCACGACCGCCGCCCGAGGGCGCCGGACGCTCGCCGGGGCGCGGCATCGAGGTCTTGCCCGGCATCATGCCGGGGTTGGGGCGCGGCCCGCCGGGACGGGGCGCCGCGGGACGCGGGCCACCGGGACGGGGGCCACCCGGACGGGGACCGCCCGGACGCTCGCCGGAACGCTCGGGCGCGGCCTCGCCGCGGTCCGGGCGCTGACCGGGGCGCGGCATGCCCTGGCTGGACGCGAACGGGTTGTTGCCCGGGCGCGGGCCACCGGCGCCGCCGGGGCGCTGCCCCTGGCGCGGCATGCCCTGGCTCGACGCGAACGGGTTGTTGCCCGGACGCGGGGAGCGGCCGCCCTTGCCGCCGTCGCGACCACCGTCACGCCCGCCGTCGCGCTGCTCGCGCGCGGCCGGTGCCGGCTTCGGCGCCGCGGGACGCGGACCGGGGGTCGGCGCGCCGGGACGGTTGGCGGGCCTGGCCGGGGACTCCGGCGCTGCCGCGGCGGGCGTCGCGGCCGCCGCCGGGGCGGCGGGCGCCTCGGCCTCGGGCGCGGGCGTCGGCTTCTGCGCGGCGGGCTTGGGGGCAGGCTTCGCCGGAGCGGGCTTCTGCTCGGCGCGGGGCGCCGCAGCCTTCGGCTCGGCGGGCTTGCTCGCCGGGGCGCCCGAGGACGCGGGGGCCGCGCCCTTGTACTTGTCGCGCATGGCTCGCTCGACCGGTGCCTCGAGCGTCGAGGACGCCGAACGGACGAACTCGCCCGCCGACTTCAGGTCGGCGAGCAGGGTCTTGCTCTCCACCCCGAGCTGCTTGGCCAGCTCGTGAACGCGGATCTTCGCCACAACTCTCCTGTCTCGGCCCTCCTGCGAGACAGGGAGGACCGTCGTTAGTACCGAGTACTCATCGCACGGAACTCATCGGGTGCCCATCGGCTTCTGACCCGCTTCCTTGTCGACTTCAGTGGGTGCGGCCGAGCATGCTCGGTCGCGATGGTCCGGCCGCCGGGTGGCGGTGCGGACCGGAGGGACTCAACGGTCTCGCCGCTCCAGGTGTTCCCGGACGCCGGAGAGGTCGAGGGGCCCCGTGACGCGCAGGGCGCGCGGCACGGCCCGACGACGCTCGGCGAGCGCCAGGCAGGCGGGCGTCGGATGGATCCAGGCGCCACGCCCCGGCAGGCACCCTCGCACGTCGACCACGAGGACTCCCTCGCGTCCCGACGGCTCGAGCACCAGCCGCAGAAGAGCGGACCGCTGGTCACGCTCCCTGCACCCGACGCACGTCCGTACCGGGCCGGAGGTTTCCGGAGGGGTACGTGGGGAGGTCGAGGGCTGGGCGCGTGGCCCGGTCCCCGACAGTCTAGCGCGACGACCCACGTGCCGTGACCGGCCTCAGCCCTCGGCCCCGCGGCTCGCCGCGGGGCCACCTGCGTCGTCGCCCTCCACACCGCCGCCGGCGGGCGCCGCCTCGTCCGACCGGATGTCGATGCGCCAGCCCGTCAGCTTCGCGGCGAGACGGGCGTTCTGCCCCTCCTTGCCGATCGCGAGCGACAGCTGGTAGTCCGGCACGACCGCCCGCGCGGCCTTGGCGTCGGCGTCGACCACGGTGACGGAGGTCACACGTGCCGGCGAGAGCGCGTTGGCCACGAAGCGGGCGGGGTCGTCGCTGTGGTCGACGATGTCGATCTTCTCCCCGTGCAGCTCCGCCATGACGGCACGCACGCGCGCTCCCATCGGGCCGATGCAGGCGCCCTTGGCGTTCAGCCCGGCCACCTTGGACCGGACGGCGACCTTGGACCGGTGACCCGCCTCGCGGGCGATGGCCGTGATCTCGACGGCACCGTCCGCGATCTCCGGGACCTCGAGCTCGAAGAGCTTGCGCACCAGGCCCGGGTGCGTGCGGCTCAGCACCACCTGGGCGCCCTTCATCCCCCGCGACACCTCGACCACGTAGGCGCGCAGCCGCTCGCCGTGCACGTACTCCTCGGTGGGCACCTGCTCGTGCGGCGGCAGGACGGCCTCGGTGCCGCCCACGTCCACGAGGACGACCCGCGGGTCGCGGCCCTGCTGGATGACGCCGGCGAGGACCTCGCCCTCCTTGCCGCGGAACATGCCGAGCACCTGGTCGTCCTCGGCGTCGCGCAGCCGCTGCACGATGACCTGCCGCGCCGTCGCCGTGGCGATGCGGCCGAAGTCCGCGGGCGTGTGGTCGAACTCGGGCCCCAGCTCGATCGTGGGCCGCGCCTCGGGGTCCTCGGGGTCCGGCGTGCGGATCTCCTCGCGCGCCCACACGGCGACGTGGCCGGACTTGCGGTCCACCTCGACGCGGGCGCGCGGGTAGGCGTCGGGCGTGCGGTGGTAGGCCGACAGCAGCGCCTGCTCGATCGCTTCCACGAGGACGTCGAGGCTGATGTCCCGCTCCCGCTCCAGCAGCCGAAGCGTGCTCATGTCGATGTCCATCGTCAGCCCTCCTCGTGACGGGCAGAGCCCGTGGTGTGGTCCCGGGCGGCGCCCGTGTCCGTGTCCGTGTCCGTGTCCGTGTCCGTGTCGAGGGGCGCCTCGTCCAGGCGCTTCAGCTCGACCTCGATCTTGCCCTGGCGCACGTCGGCGAGGGGCACCCGGGTGCCGTCCTCCAGCACGAGCTCCGCGTCGTCGCCCACCCCGGCCTCGACGTCCACCAGGCGGCCCGACGTCGTGCCCCCCGTGCGCAGCCGCAGCACCACCAGGCGGCCGCGGGCGCGCCGGAAGTGGCGCACCTCGGTCAGCGGCCGGGAGGTGCCGGGCGTCGAGATCTCGAGCGTGTACGCGCCGGGGACGACGTCGTCGGCGTCCAGCGCGGCGGAGATCGCGCGCGAGACGTCGCCGAGGGTGTCGGAGTCGAGGCTGCCCGGCACGTCCTCGGGGAGGTCCACCGTGACGCGCACGACCGACTTCGCGCCGGCCTGCGTGACGACGACGTCCTCGAGGAACAGGTCCGCGGCGTCGACCGCCGGGGTGACGACCCGCCGCACCGCCTCGGCCTTCGCCCCGCCCGCCGTCGTGCGGCCGTGCTGCGCTGCCATCCCTGCCTCCCGTGGGTCACGTCGTGGACTGCCGTGTGCTCCCGCGCCGGGACGTCCCGCGGCCGGTGTGTCGTTGTGTGCAGCGACCAGCGTAACGAACGACGGGCCGGTCCCGCGCCGTCCGCCGCCCCCGACGGGCGGAGGAACGTCACACGGGCGGGGCCGCGCGCGTGGCATCATCGGCCTCGATGGAACCTCAGCCCACCCCCGACCGGTCCGCCGACGACGACGTGACCGGCGCGGCCCCGACCGCCGCCCGGCGCCGCCCCCTGGCCGCCGCGGGGGCGCTGCTCGCCGTCGGGCTCCTCGCCGGGTGCGGGGTACGGCTGGAGGCCCCTCCCGCGGGCGAGCCGGTGCCCGACAGCCTCGAGGTGGTGCGCCGCACCGCCGTCGCGGACGCCCTCCTCGTGGCCGACGGCGCCGAGGCCGCGCTCGAGGAGGTGCCCACGTCCCGCAAGCGTGTCGTCGCCGAGCTCACGCGCATCGCCGCGTCCTCGCGCGAGCAGGCCGAGGCGCTCGGCGGCGAGTACGACTCCGGCCTCGCCACCGGCGCGCCCACCGACACGCAGTCCTCGGCCTGGGACAGGGCGACCCCGGCCGACGTCGTCCAGGCGCTCGACGACGCGGCCGCCCGGTCGCGGACGGCCGCCGGGACCACCGGCGACGGGCCGCTGGCCCGGCTGCTGGCGTCGGTCGGCGCGGCGCAGACCGTCTCGGGCGAGCGCCTCGCGGCGCTGGTCGACGTCGCCGGGCCCGACGTCGTCGAACCTCGCGTGCCCGTGCCGGTGGAGGCCGACCAGGACGACGCGGACACCGAGGAGGACGCCGAGGAGGCCGAGCAGGAGGTGCCATCCCCCGACGTTCCCTCCGACGACGCCTCCGCCACCGGGCAGGACGACGGCGAGGCGGACGGGCAGGCGGACGAGGGAGCGGCTGACGACGGACCGGTGCCCGAGGGGCTGACGCCCCACGACCTGAGCACGCTCGTCGTGTCCGAGGACGCGACCCGCTACGCGCTGCAGCTGCGGGCGGCGATCGGCTCGGGCACGACGCGCGAACGGCTGCTCGAGCGGGTCGAGGTGCACGCGCAGCGGGCCGACGGGTGGGCTGCCGTGGCGGGCACGCAGGCCACGGCGGACGACCCGCGTCGCGCCGCCTACGCCGTGCCGCGGCTCGCGGACCAGGGCGACGACGCGCTGGTGATCGACCTGGAGAACGACCTCGCCACGGACTACGCGTCCCTCGTCGGCACGACGGCGGCCGGCACCCGCGGGGTGCTCGTCGACCTGCTGGTCGACTCCGCCGTGGCCCTCGACGACTGGGGCGCCGAGCCCGAGCCGTTCCCCGGCCTGCCGGAGCAGGCCGGGGACGACGCGTCCGCCTGACCTCCGCGGGACGTCCCGCGCGGTGGTGTCAGTCCGCCAGCAGGGCCGCGACGCGCTCGGTCACGACCCGCGCGGCGTCGGCCACGGGGACCTGCTCCGACGCTCCGGCGCGCGGGCGCACCTCCACCAGGCCGTCCGCGAGACCGCGGCCGACGACGACGATCAGCGGCACGCCGAAGAGCTCCGCGTCGGCGAACTTCACGCCGGGCGTGGCCTTGGGACGGTCGTCGTAGATCACCTCGACGCCCGCGTCGACCAGCTCGGTGGCGAGCTTCTCGGCGGCGTCGAACACCTCCGTGCCCTTGCCGGTCGCGACGACGTGCACGTGCGCGGGCGCGACGTGCGCCGGCCACGCGAGGCCCTTGTCGTCGTGGTTGACCTCCGCGAGCGCCGCGAGGGCCCGCGTCACGCCGATCCCGTACGAGCCCATGGTGACGGTCACGGCCTTGCCGTTCACGTCGAGCACCTTGAGGTCGAGCGCCTCGGCGTACTTGCGGCCGAGCTGGAAGATGTGGCCGATCTCGATGCCCCGCGCGAGCTCGAGGGGCCCGGAGCCGTCGGGCGCGGGGTCGCCGGCGCGCACCTCGGCCGCCTCGATGGTGCCGTCGGCGGCGAAGTCGCGGCCCGCCACCAGGTCGAAGACGTGCCGGCCCGGGGCGTCGGCGCCGGTGATCCACCGGGTGCCGGGCACCACGCGCGGGTCGAGCAGGTACCGGATCGCGGAGCTCGTCGAGCCGTCCTCGGCCTCGACCTGCGCGCCCTGCGGCCCCAGCACGCCGGGGCCGATGTACCCCTTGACGAGCTCCGGGTGCGCGGCGAAGTCCGCCTCGGTGGCGGGCTCGGCCTCGGCCGGGGTGAGGGAGGCCTCGAGACGCTTGACGTCGACCTCGCGGTCGCCCGGCAGCCCCACGACGAGCAGCTCGCGCCGACCGTCCGGGTGCGTGACGGCGAGCACCACGTTCTTCAGCGTGTCCGCGGCGGTCCAGGGACGGTCGGGGCGGGCGTGCTTCTCGTTCGCGCACGCCACCAGCGACTCGATGGTCGGGGTGTCGGGGGTGTCCTCGACGTGCGCGGCCGGGGCGTCGTCGTACGGGAGCGCGTCCGGCACGGGCGTGACCACGGCCTCGACGTTCGCGGCGTACCCGCCCGCCGAGCGCACGAACGTGTCCTCGCCGATGGGCGACGGGGACAGGAACTCCTCCGAGCGGGAGCCGCCCATCGCGCCGGAGGTCGCGGAGACGATGACGTAGTCGAGGCCGAGGCGGTCGAAGATCCGCTGGTACGCGCCGCGCTGACGCTCGTACGCCGCCGCGAGGCCCTCGTCGTCGATGTCGAAAGAGTAGGCGTCCTTCATGATGAACTCGCGCCCGCGGATGAGGCCGGCGCGGGGCCGGGCCTCGTCGCGGTACTTCGTCTGGATCTGGTACAGCGCGAGGGGCAGGTCCTTGTACGACGAGTACAGGTCCTTCACCAGCAGCGTGAACAGCTCCTCGTGCGTGGGCGCCAGGAGGTAGTCGGCCTCCTTGCGGTCCTGCAGCCGGAAGAGGTTGGGGCCGTACTCGGTCCAGCGGCCGGTGGCCTCGTAGGGCTCGCGCGGCAGCAGCGCCGGGAAGTGCACCTCCTGCGCACCGATCGCCTCCATCTCCTCGCGGACGACGGCCTCGATCTTCGCCAGCACGCGCAGGCCGAGCGGCAGCCAGGAGTAGATGCCGGGGGCCGCGCGGCGGATGTAGCCGGCGCGCACCAGCAGCCGGTGGCTCGCGACCTCGGCGTCGGCCGGGTCCTCGCGCAGGGTACGGACGAAGAGGTGGGACAGGCGGAGCAGGTCGCCCTGGGGCTGACGGGCGGACGCGATCGACATGGGGGCAAGCCTAGCGGCGCGGCGGGCCTCCCCCGGCCGGTGTCGCCGTCGCATCACTGGTCGCCGTCGCACCGTGCTGGCAGCATGGCGGCATGCCCGAGCTTCCCGAGGTGCAGGCGCTGGCGGAGTTCCTCGACGCTCGTACGACCGGTCACCGCGTCGTCGCCGCCGACGTCGCGGCCATCGCCGCGCTCAAGACGTTCGACCCGCCCGTGACCGCGCTCGTCGGCCAGGAGGTCCGCGGCGTCACACGCCACGGGAAGTGGCTCGATCTCACGGTCGGTCCCGACGGCGGCGAGACGCACCTGCTGTTCCACCTGTCGCGCGGCGGCTGGGTGCGCTGGTCGGACCAGGCGCCGACCACGCCGGTACGCCCGCGCATGGGCGGCTCGTCGCGCGGGGCGGCGCTGGCGCTGCGGGTGCGGCTCGACGACGGCGCAGGCTTCGACCTCACCGAGGCGGGCACCCGCAAGCGCCTGGCGGTGCACGTGGTGCGCGACCCGCAGGAGGTGGAGCAGGTCGCCACGCTCGGCGTCGACCCGCTCTCGGACGCCTTCACCCCGGACGCGCTCGCCGCGCTGATGCAGGACAGGAACCAGCAGGTCAAGGGCCTGCTGCGCGACCAGCGGGCGATCGCCGGGATCGGCAACGCCTACTCCGACGAGATCCTGCACGTCGCGCGGGTCTCGCCGTTCAAGCTCACCCGGTCGTTCACCCCGGACGAGGTCGCGGCGCTGCACGACGCCGTCGTCACCACCCTGCGCGACGCCGTGGCGGCGTCGTCGGGCAAGCCCGCCAAGGAGCTCAAGGACGCCAAGCGCGCGGGGATGCGCGTGCACGGCCGCACGGGCGAGGCGTGCCCGGTCTGCGGCGACGTCGTGCGCGAGGTCAGCTTCGCCGACCGCTCGCTGCAGTACTGCGCCACCTGCCAGACCGGCGGGCAGGTGCTCGCCGACCGGCGGATGTCGAGGCTGCTGAAGTAGCAGGCCGGCCGGTCAGCCTGCCGCGACCGCCTCGCGCGACGCCACGAAGGCGTCGACGCACGCGCGGACCTGCTCCGGTGTGTGGGCGGCGGAGAGCTGGACGCGGATGCGCGCCTCGCCGCGCGGCACGACCGGGAACGAGAAGGCCGTGACGTACACGCCGCGCTCCCCCATCGCCGCCGCCACCTTCGCCGCGAGCACGGCGTCGCCGAACATCACCGGCACGATCGGGTGCTCGCCGGGCAGCAGGTCGAAGCCCGCCTCGGTCATGAGACGACGGAACAGGGCGGCGTTCTCGGTCAGCCGGGCGCGCAGGTCCGCGGAGCCCTCCACGAGGTCGAGCGCCGTGAGGGTGCCCGCCACGATCGTCGGCGCCAGCGTGTTCGAGAACAGGTAGGGGCGGGCGCGCTGCCGCAGCAGGTCGACGATCTCCTGGTGCGCCGCGACGTAGCCGCCGGACGCGCCGCCCAGGGCCTTGCCGAACGTGCCCGTGAGGATGTCCACGCGGTCCGCGACGCCGAGCAGCTCCGGCGTCCCGCGGCCGTGGTCGCCCATGAACCCCACCGCGTGCGAGTCGTCCACGAGGACGAGCGCGGAGTACCGGTCGGCGAGGTCGCAGATCTCGCGCAGCGGCGCGAGGTAGCCGTCCATCGAGAACACGCCGTCCGTGACGACCACGACGTGGCGGGCGCCGCCGTCGCGCGCCGCGCGGAGCTGGTCCTCGAGGTCGGCCATGTCCCGGTTCCGGTAGCGGAACCGGGCGGCCTTCGACAGGCGGATGCCGTCGATGAGCGAGGCGTGGTTGAGCGCGTCCGACACGATCGCGTCGTCGGCGCCGAACAGCGTCTCGAAGACCCCGCCGTTGGCGTCGAAGCACGACGAGAACAGGATCGAGTCGTCCGTCCCCAGGAAGCCCGCCAGGCGCTGCTCCAGGTCGCGGTGCTGGTCCTGCGTGCCGCAGATGAACCGCACGCTCGCCAGCCCGTAGCCCCACGTGTCGAGGGCGTGCCGCGCCGCCGCGACGATGCGCGGGTCGTCGGCCAGCCCGAGGTAGTTGTTGGCGCAGAAGTTGAGCAGCTCGGCGCCGTCGGCGCGGATGCGCGCGCCCTGCGGGCCGGCGATGCCGCGCTCGTGCTTGGTGAGACCCGCGCTCTCGATCTCGGCGAGCTGGCCCGCCAGGTGCTCCCGGAACGTCCCGTACATCGCTACGCCTTCCCCTCGTCGTCCTGCGCGTCGTCCTGCGCGTCGTCCTGCGCGTCGTCCTGCGCGTCGTCCCAGTCCGTCCAGTCGAGCACGACCTTGCCGCCGTGCGCGGAGGCCGCGGCCTCGAACCCCTCGCGCCAGCGGCTCGCGGGGAGCCGGTCGGTCACGACCGACGCGATCGCCGTCCGCAGGGTCGCGCTGGTGCGCAGCATCGCGTCCATCGCCTGCCACGTCTCGAACATCTCCCGGCCGTAGATGCCCTTGAGCGTGAGCATGTGCGTCACGACCGTGCCCCAGTCGACGGCGATCGGCCCGGACGGCAGGCCGAGCATCGCGATCCGCCCGCCGTGGTTCATGTTCTCGATCATCTCGGGCAGCGCGCTCGGTGCCCCGCTCATCTCGAAGCCGACGTCGAACCCCTCGCGCAGGCCGAGCTCGCGCTGCGCGTCGGCGACCCGGGCCGTGCGCACGTCGAGGGCGGCGTCCGCGCCCATGGCCTTGGCCATCTCGAGCCGGGCCGGGCTGACGTCCGTGCCCACCACGAGGTGGGCGCCCGCGTGCCGGGCGACGGCGATCGCCATGAGCCCGATGGGCCCGCAGCCGGACACGAGCACGTCCTCGCCGATCACCGGGAACGCGAGCGCCGTGTGGACCGCGTTGCCGAGCGGGTCGAAGATCGCCGCGACGTCCAGGTCGACCTCGGCGTGGTGCACCCACACGTTGGTGGCGGGCAGCACGACGTACTCGGCGAACGCGCCGTCGCGGTGCAGGCCGAGGCCCTGGGTGCGGATGCACATCTGGCGGCGCCCGGCGCGGCAGTTGCGGCAGGTGCCGCAGACGATGTGCCCCTCGCCCGAGACGAGGTCGCCCACGGCGACGTCGTGCACCGTCTCCCCGACCTCGACGACCTCGCCGACGAACTCGTGGCCGGGCACCAGCGGCGCCGCGATCGTGGACGCGGCCCAGTCGTCCCAGCGGTCGATGTGCAGGTCGGTGCCGCAGATGCCGGTGCGCAGCACCCGGATCTTCACGTCGCCGATGCCGGCCTCCGGCTCGGGCCGCTCCACCAGCTCCAGCCCGGGGCCCGGCCCCGGCTTGTACAGCGCCCTCATCGTCGTCCCGCCCGTCGACCCCTCACGGACCTCACCCCGGCTGCCGCCGTCGCTCGCGTCGTCACGCGCCGTACCATCTCACGATCCGGACAGATCCGGGAACCGCAGGGCACCGGTCAGAACAGCACCGTCGTGAACGTGCCGACCTGCTCGAAGCCCACGCGCCGGTAGGTGGCGAGCGCGGGCGCGTTGAAGGCGTTGACGTACAGCGAGACCACGGGCGCCACCTCGCGCCGCGTCGCGACGACGACGGCGGCCATGCCGGGCGCGGCCAGGCCGCGCCCGCGCCGCAGCGGGTCGACCCACACGCCCTGCACCTGCGCCACCCCGCCCGCGACCGCGCCCAGCTCGGCCTTGAAGGCGACGAAGGGCCCGGGTCCGGTGCCCGCGCCCGAGGTCGAACCGGCTGCCTCCATGCGCACGAACGACCGCCCCTCGGCCACGAGGGAGCGCACGCGCAGGGCGTACGCGCTGCCCGGCGACGCGGCCGGGGCGTAGCCGACCTCCTCCGCGAACATCCGCACGCAGGCGGGCAGCACGGCGTCCACCTCGCCGAGGGTCGAGCGCCGCACCTCCGGGTCGGGCTCCACGTCGGGGTCGCGCGCGATCGCGAGGGACGGCTGGTCGGCGCGCACCTCGCGCGCCGGCGGCCAGCGGGGCGCGAGCAGGTCCCAGAGCGCGAGCGCCGCCGTCCGCTCCCCCACGATCGACGAGGAGCGCCGCCCCTGGGCGCGGGCCGTCGCGGCGAACGCGGCGACGGCGTCGTCCGCGTCGCGGCCCGCGAGGTCCGGGGCCAGCACGGGGACGAGGTTCGCGCCGGACCAGCAGACCGCGACCAGCGGGCCCGTCGCCGGGAAGCCCCAGGCCTGCCCGCCGGCGGCGGCGAAGCCCGCCACCGCCGCCACCTCGAGCCGCGCCGCCGCGAGCACCGACGTCACCGGGTCGAGGGCGCACAGGGCGCGGGCCTCGGCGAGGTCCTCCTGGCCGAGGACGCGGGCCCGCGGGCGGCGCACGTCGAGGCCGCGCGCGTCGCCGCGCGCCCGCACCGCCGGTCGCCAGCCGCCCATCACGCCCCCTTCGCCGCCGTGGGCCCTCCCGCCATCGTCCCCGATGCGGCCGCCACAGGTCGACCTGTCGGCCGGACCGTCAGCCGACCGTGACCTCGGGGGCCCCGGCCTGCGCCTCGTTCTCGGGGGCGGGCATCGTCTCGGCGATACGCATCGCCTCCTCGATGAGGGTCTCGACGATCATCGCCTCCGGGACGGTCTTGATGACCTCGCCCTTGACGAAGATCTGGCCCTTGCCGTTGCCCGACGCGACGCCGAGGTCGGCCTCGCGCGCCTCGCCCGGGCCGTTGACGACGCAACCCATGACCGCGACGCGCAGCGGGACCGTCATCCCCTCGAGACCCGCGGTGACCTTCTCGGCGAGCGTGTAGACGTCCACCTGGGCGCGGCCGCACGACGGGCAGGAGACGATCTCGAGCTTGCGCGGGCGCAGGTTGAGCGCCTGCAGGATCTGCGTGCCGACCTTGACCTCCTCGACCGGAGGCGCGGACAGAGACACCCGGATCGTGTCGCCGATGCCCTGGCTGAGCAGGGCCCCGAACGCGGTGGCCGACTTGATCGTGCCCTGGAACGCCGGGCCCGCCTCGGTGACGCCGAGGTGCAGCGGCCAGTCGCCGCGCTGCGCGAGCAGCTCGTAGGCGCGCACCATGACCACCGGGTCGTTGTGCTTCACGGAGATCTTGAAGTCGTGGAAGCCGTGCTCCTCGAACAGGCTCGCCTCCCACACGGCGGACTCGACCAGCGCCTCCGCGGTCGGCTTGCCGTACTTCTCCAGCAGGCGCTTGTCGAGGGAGCCGGCGTTGACGCCGATCCGCAGCGAGACCCCGGCGTCGGAGGCCGCCTTCGCGATCTCCTTGACCTGGTCGTCGAACTTGCGGATGTTGCCCGGGTTCACGCGCACGGCCGCGCAGCCGGCGTCGATCGCGGCGAACACGTACTTGGGCTGGAAGTGGATGTCCGCGATCACGGGGATCTGCGACTTCTTCGCGATGGCGGGCAGCGCCTCCGCGTCGTCGATGGTCGGCACCGCGACACGCACGATGTCGCAGCCCGACGCCGTCAGCTCCGCGATCTGCTGCAGCGTCGCGTTGATGTCCGTGGTCGGGGTCGTCGTCATGGACTGGATGCTGATCGGCGCGTCACCGCCGACGGCCACCTTGCCCACCTGGATCTTGCGGGACTTGCGGCGCGGGGCCAGCGTGGGCGCGGGCGGAGTAGGCATGCCGAGATTGATCGCAGTCACGGTGCCAGTATCGCGCCTGTGGGCGGGTGCTACGCACGCGGGCACCGCACCGGCACGGAATCCCCGCGCGTCGTCACGCACGACCTTCACCGGACCGGGCCGGCGGCGAGGGTCCTCAGCCCAGGCGTACCGGGTCGACCAGGTCCGCGACGATGAGGATCGCCCCGGTGCCGACGAGCACGACGAACATCACGTAGGCCACCGGCATCATCCGCGCGACGTCGGCCGGACCGGGCCGCGGGAGCCCGCGCAGCCGCGCGAGCGTGCGCTTGGCGCCCTCGTACAGGGCGTTGACGACGTGCCCGCCGTCCAGCGGCAGCAGCGGGATGAGGTTGAAGACGAAGAGTGCCACGTTGAGCGCGGCCAGCAGGCTCAGCAGGAACTGCAGCGTGCTGATCACGGGGGCGTCCGCGGCGACGGCGTCCACGGCCATCCGGCCGACACCGACCACGGACACCACGGAGTCCTGCGACCGCGGCTCGTCGGTGAACGCCTGCACCGCGGCGTCGCCGATGCGCACCGGGAGCGTGACGATCATGCCCGCCGTGCCGGAGACCTGCTGCCAGACCGCCTCCGGGACGGTCGAGACCGGCAGCGGCTCGTACTCCTGCGTCGGCGTGACGCCCAGGAACCCCGCGGTCTCCGTGACCGGCTGCCCGTCGGCGCCGACCTTCGCGGTGCCGTCGGCCTCGACCACCGGGACCTGCCGGTCCGACGTCGTGACGGTCAGCGGGACCTCCGCGCCGTCGCGCAGCACGACCACCGGGACCTGCTGGTCGGGGGCGTCCGCGATCGCGCCGGAGAGCTGCTCCCACGACGTCACGGCCGTGCCGTCCCACTCGACGATCTCGTCGCCCGGACGCAGGCCCGCCGCAGCCGCCGGGGACGGCGCGGCGTCGTCGCCGCACACGGGCGCCCCCTCCGCCGTCGTCGACGTGGGCGTGCACTCGCTCACCGCGCCGACGGTCGTGGTCACCGTCGGCGCCCCGATGCCCACGAGGACGACGAACGTGAGCACGACCGCGATGAGGAGGTTCATCACCGGGCCGCCGAGCATCACGACGAGCTTCTTGGGCGTGGACAGGTGGTAGAAGGCGCGGTGCTCCTCGCCGGGGCGGATCTCGCTCACGGACGCGTCGCGCGCGTCGGCGATCGCCTGCCCGAAGAAGCCGCCGCGACGGCGGGTGCCCTCGGGTGCGGGCGGCATCATGCCGACCATCCGCACGTAGCCGCCCAGCGGGATCGCCTTGACCCCGTACTCGGTCTCCCCCTTGGTACGCGACCACAGCGTGGGGCCGAAGCCGACCATGTACTGGCTCACGCGCACGCCGAACTTCTTCGCGGGCACCATGTGGCCCACCTCGTGCAGGCCGATGGAGAGGGCGAGGCCCACGACCATCACGGCGATGCCGACCACCCAGGAGAGAACGTCCACGGCGTCGAGCCTAGGACACCTGCGGCGACCCGCCGCACGCCCCGGTCGCGCGGGCGTGGAGGGTTCGTCAGGACCGCGCGAGGATCTCGTCCGCGCGGGCCCGCGCCCAGCGCTCGGCGCCCTCGACGGCGTCGAGCGTGACGCCGGCGGCCGCGACGCCGTCGTGCTCGGCCAGCACCCGCTCCACCGTCTCGACGATGTCGAGGAAGCCGATGCGCCCGGCGAGGAACGCGGCCACCCCCTGCTCGTTCGCCGCGTTGTAGACGGCGGGGTGGGTGGCCGACGCCGCCGCGGCGGCGCGCGCCAGCCCGACCGCCGGGAACGTGTCCTCGTCGAGCGGCTCGAACGTCCACGACGCGGCGCGCGTCCAGTCGCAGGGCGGGGAGACGACGTCGAGCCGCTCCGGCCAGGACAGCCCGAGCGCGATGGGCAGCCGCATGTCCGGCGGGGACGCCTGCGCGATCGTCGACCCGTCGTGGAACTCGACCATGGAGTGCACCACCGACTGGGGGTGCACCACCACGGTGATGTCGTCGACCGGCACGTCGAAGAGCAGGTGCGCCTCGATGAGCTCGAGGCCCTTGTTCATCAGCGAGGCCGAGTTCACCGTCACCACCGGCCCCATCGCCCAGGTCGGGTGGGCGAGCGCCTCGTCGACCGTGACCTTCTTGATGTCGTCGCGGCTGCGGCCGCGGAACGGCCCGCCGGAGGCCGTGAGCACCAGGCGCCGCACCTCGCTGTGATCGGGTGAGTGCGCGCCGGCGCGCAACGCCTGGGCGATCGCCGAGTGCTCGGAGTCCACCGGCACGATCTGCCCGGGCGCGGCCGCGGCCTTGACCAGCGAGCCGCCCACCACGAGCGACTCCTTGTTCGCCAGCGCCAGCGTCGAGCCGCCCGCGAGCGCCGCGAGCGTGGGCCGCAGGCCGACCGACCCGGTGATGCCGTTGAGGACGACGTCGCTGCCGCGGCCCGCCAGCTCGGTCGCCGCCGCCGGCCCGGCGAGCACCTCGACGTCGCCCGCCGCGGCGCCGAGCCTCTCGACCAGGGCGGCCCGCAGCTCGTCCGCGCGGGCGCCGTCCGCGACGGCGACCGTGCGCGCCCCCACGGTCGCGACCTGCTCCGCGAGCAGCACGACGTCGGACCCGCCCGCGCTCAGCGCCTCCACCCGGAACCGCCCGGGGTGGGCCCGCACGACGTCGATCGCCTGCGTGCCGATCGAGCCGGTGGAACCGAGGAGCGTGACGGTGCGGGGGGTCGCGAGGTCGGGCATGGCGCCCATCATCCCAGGCCCCCACGCTCGTTCGGCCGCGTCGTCCCACCCCGTCGTCCCACCCGGCGACGCGCCGCGGAATGGCGCGGAATTCACCCGCTCCGGTGCTTGACTTCCGGACGAGGACCTCCCTCGCCCGGTCGCGGCGGGGTGTGACGCCGGTTACGTTCGCATACATGCGTCCTTATCGCGTGATAGTCGGCAAGCGCGCCATGTCCACCCTCGCCGGGATCGCCGCCCTCGTCACCGGGGCGGTCGTCGGCGTGGCGGCACCCGCCGCCGCGGACGGCGACGGCGAGACCCACCGCATCTTCGCGACCCGCGAGGGCCTGGTGGGCAAGCGCACCGCGAACGGCCACACGATCGAGAAGCGGGACCACTTCGTCGCCCTGCCTTCCCGGCGCGCCCTGTCCGCCGACGGCGACGGCGCGTACTCCGTCCGGGTCTGCCGCGCCGACAGCGCGCGGTGCGAGTACGCGCCGGTGTGGGACGTCGGGCCGTGGAACACCACCGACGACTACTGGAGCTCCACCCGGCACGCCGCGCGCGACCTCCCGAAGGGGACCCCGCAGGCGTCCGCCGCCTACCGGCTCGGCCACCACGGCGGCAAGGACCTCTTCGGCCGCAAGGTCACCAACCCCGCGGGCATCGACCTGGCGGACGGCACCTACTGGGACGGCCTGGGCCTGCGCTCCAACGCCTGGATCGACGTGACCTACCTGTGGCAGGGCTCCGCCCGGACCGGGATCGTCTCCGCCGACGGCGGCACCCTCAACGTCCGCACCGGCCCGGGCACCGGATACCGCTGGACCGGCGTCGCCGCCGACACCGCGCGCGTGCCGCTGCTCTGCCACGCGCGCGGCCAGACGGTCACGGGCACCCGCGGTACCACGAACCTCTGGTACCGCATCGGCCCGAGCAACTGGGTGTCCGACGCCTACCTCAACACGGGCAGCGGCTCCGCCCTCGCCCCCGCCTGCTGACGGGCGGGGTCAGACCCCGGCAGGACTCTCGGCCACCGCGCGACCGGCGCGGTCACCACCGCTCTCCACGACCGTCGGCGTCGACCAGGCCCGCGCCCCGGCGCCGAGCGCGACGGCGGTCACCGCGACCACGACGGCCGCAGGGACCGGCAGCGCCCCGACACCGCCGCCCGCCACGACCCACGACGCCAGCGCGGCCCCGACGGCGATGCCGCCGTTGAACACCACCGGGATCAGCGCCGACGACGTCGCCCGCCGCTGCGGCCCGCCGAGGCGCAGGATCAGCGTCTGCGCCAGGGGAGGCAGCGCGCCCGACGACACGCCCCACAGCACGACGACGGCCACAACGAGGGCCGGATGCACGTCCACCACCGCCAGCCCGAGCAGGGCGAGCGCGGTCCCGCCGGCAGCGAGCGCGAGCACGGGGGCGGTCCGCGCCCCGAACCGGCCGGCCAGGACCACGCCCAGCGCGGACGCGAGGCCGAACACCAGGAGCAGCCCGCTCACGCCGCCCGGCAGCGCGTCGGCCGGCACCTCTACGATGCGCGTCACGTACGTGTACGCGCCGTAGTGCCCCACCAGCAGCACGCCGACGATCGCCGTGACCGTGATCATCGGACCGGGCCCCCCGGCCGGCGCGGGTCCCGCGGCGCCCGGCGTCGCCCCCTCACCGGGCCGCTCCGTGGCGGGCGCGGCCGCACGCGCGACGACGAGTCGCACCAGGACGGCGACCACCAGCGTCAGCACCGCGAGGCCGGCGAACGCGGCCCGCCAGCCGACCACCCGGGTGACGAGGCTGGCGAGCGGCGTGCCGAGCACCATGCCGAGGGTGGCGCCACCCAGCACCACGGCGATCGAGCGGGCGAGCAGCCGGTCGGGCACCAGGTCGGCGACGTGCGCGTTCGCGGACGCCCACAGGAGCCCGACGGCGGCCGCACCCACCAGTCGCGCCCCCACGGCGACGCCGTACGTCGGCGCCAGCGCGGTGGCGAGGGACGAGGCGGCCAGGACGCCGAGCGCGACCGCGACCACAGCGCGCCGGTCCCTGCCGGCGACGAGGCGCACGAGCGGGAAGCTCGCCACCACCACCGCGGCGGCCCACACGGACACGAGCAACCCGGTGCGCGCCTCGGAGACGCCGAGCCCCGCGCTCATCTGCGGCAGCACGGCGGTCGGCAGCATCTCGGCGGTGACCATCGTGAAGGTCGCCGTGCCGAGGACCAGCAGGGAGGGCCACGGGAGCCCGTCGGACGGGGCGGGGGGAGATCCTGGTGTCGTCATGTGTCCGACGCTAGAGTTTGACATTGATGTCAATGTCAAGCGTGACCCCGGTCACTCCTGGAGGTGCGAGATGAAGATCGGCGAGCTCGCCCGGCGCGCAGGCGTCGCGCCGCGCCTCGTGCGGTACTACGAGCAGCAGGGCCTGCTCGTGGCCGACCGCGCGGCGAACGGGTACCGCACCTACTCCGAGGACGACGTCGAGCGTGTGTCCAGGGTGGCCGGGATGGTGCGTGCCGGGATCCCCACACGCCTGATCAAGGTGCTGCTCGACATGGAGACGACGAGCCGGTCCGAGGCGCCGACCTGCCCACGCACGGTCGCGGAGATGCTCGCCACGGAGCTCGTGGGCATCGAGGACAAGATCGCCTGCCTCACCCGCAGCCGGGACACGATCCGTGACGTCCTCACCCGCACCGAGCAGGCCGCCCTCCTGTCGGAGGCCGCGGCGGGCGCCGCCACGGCTTCCGGCCGGTGAACGACGAGGGCCGCCGACGTGTCGTCGGCGGCCCTCGTCAGGTCTCGCGGTGGTGCCCCGGGAGGTCACTCGACCCCGAGCAGCACCTCGATCGCGCGGGCGAAGAACCGGTCGACCGGACCCTCGGCGTAGGCGTCCGACCCCTTGGCCCGGCCGAAGGTGGCCGAGCGGATCTCGCCGGAGCTCAGCGGCTCCTGCCGGTCGAAGTAGGCGACGAGCCGGTCGCACAGCGCGTCGACGTCGTCCGGGTCGTAGCCCTGCTCGCCGCGGTCGGCCGGGGCGAACTTGTCGCCGTCGGGCCGCCCCAGGCGCCCGTACATCGTGCGGGCGCGGTCGGCCAGCGCGGCCATCCACGCCTCCTGCCCGTGCGCCGCCACGTACTCGGCGCGCTGCCGCGCGATGAACGCCGACTCGAGACGGTCCAGCGCCGCGTCGACCTCGTGCGTGTCGTAGCCGCCGCGCACCAGGTCGAACGTCGACACCTGGATGTCGGCGTGCGACAGGGGCTCCGCGGTGCGACCCTCGTACGCCTGCCGGGCGTGGTCGAAGAAGTCCTCGACCTCGTCGCGGTCGTACCCGGTGCGCATCGCGGACACCGTGCTGAACAGTGCGCTCACTCGTCCTCCTCGGCAGCCAGCTGCCCGCAGGCGCCGTCGATGTCGCTCCCGCGGGTGTCACGGATCGTGGTGGGGATGCCGTGCCCGCGCAAGCGTGCCACAAACTCGTCCTCGACATCACGCTCGCTCGCGGTCCAGATGGACCCGGGCGTGGGGTTGAGCGGAATGGGGTTGACGTGCACCCAGCCGCGCCCGCGCGCGTTGAGCTTCTCCCCCAGCAGGTCGGCGCGCCAGCCGTGGTCGTTCATGTCCTTGATGAGCGCGTACTCGATCGACACGCGCCGCCCGGTGACCTCGAAGTAGCGCCGTGCGGCGTCGAGGGCCTCGTCCACGCTCCACCGGGTGTTGATCGGCACGAGCTCGCTGCGCAGGTCGTCGTCGGGCGCGTGCAGGCTGAGGGCGAGCGTCACCGGGATCTCGAGCTTCGTGAGCTTCTCGATCGCGGGCACCAGTCCCACCGTCGAGACGGTGATGTTGCGCGCCGACATGCCGAAGCCCTCGGGCTGCGGCGCGACCAGGGCGCGGACCGTCTCGAAGACGGCCTTCGGGTTCGCCAGCGGCTCACCCATACCCATGAACACGAGGTTGTTGAGCCGCGTGGGCCCCCCGGGGATCTCTCCCGCCGCGAGCGACCGGTTCGCCGCGCGCACCTGCTCGAGGATCTCCGCCGTCGACAGGTTGCGCGTGAGGCCCAGCTGGCCCGTCGCGCAGAACGGGCACGCCATGCCGCACCCCGCCTGCGACGACACGCACAGCGTGGTGCGGTGCGGGTAGCGCATGAGCACCGACTCGACCTTGGCGTCGTCGAACAGGTGCCACAGCGTCTTGACGGTGGTGCCGCCATCGGCCTCGAGACGCCGGGTCGGGCGGATGAGCTGCGGGAACATCGTCGTCGCGATGGCCTCGCGCGTCTTCGCCGGCAGGTCGGTCATCTGCTCCGGGTCGGACGTGTAGTGCTGGAAGTAGTGCGTCGCGAGCTGCTTGGCCCGGAACGGCTTCTCCCCCATCTCCTGGATCGACGCGACGCGCTCGGCGGGCGTGAGGTCGGCGAAGTGCCTCGGCGGCTTGCCCCGGCGGCGCGGCGCCATCTGCAGGGGCATCGGCGCGGTCTCGTCGCCCGGCCGGACCGCGGGGAACCCGAGGTCGGCGCCGGACGTCGCGGGACGGGCGGTGGTGGGGGGCATGACGTGTCCTTACAGGGCGGTCGTGGGCGCCATCGTGAGCACGAGGTACACGAACGGGGCGGTGACGACCAGCGAGTCGAGGCGGTCCAGCACACCCCCGTGACCCGGGAGCAGCGAACCCATGTCCTTCAATTCTAGGTCCCGCTTGATGAGGGACTCGGCGAGGTCGCCCACGGTGGCCGTGATCGCGGTGAGCACGCCGAGCACGATGCCGAGCACCGGGCTCGCGTCGAGGGCGAGCACCGCGCCCGCGACACCCACGGCCGTGGCCAGCACGAGCGAGCCACCCAGGCCCTCCCAGGTCTTCTTCGGGCTCACGGTGGGTGCCAGCGGGTGGCGGCCCATCGTCACCCCGGCGATGTACCCGCCGGTGTCGTTCGCCACGGCCAGGAGGATGAACAGGGCCACCCGCAGCTCGCCGTCGGGCTGCGCGAGCAGCAGCAGGACGAAGCCCGCCAGGAACGGCACGTAGGTGGCCGCGAAGACCGCGGCCGCGCAGTCGCGCAGCGCCTGCGGCCCGGGGCCGTCCAGCACCCGCCAGACGACGACGGCGCCGACGGTCAGCACGTACGCGACGAGCAGCGCCTCGGGTCCCGCGGTGTACGCCGAGACCACCATGCCCGCGCCGCCCACGAGCAGCGGCAGCATCGGCAGGTGGATGTCCCGGCGGGCGAAGGCCTGCCGCAGCTCCCACAGCGCGGCACCGACCGCGACCGCCGCGACCGCGACGAACGGCTCGGGCCGGAACCACAGGGACGCCGCGACGCCGACGAGCAGCAGGACGCCGACCGCGATCGCCACGGGGAGGTTGCGGCCGGCGCGCGACGACGTCGGGTCCGCCGCGCCGGCGGTGGCCGGGTCGAGCGGGGACGCGTCCTCGCCCGGTTCGAGGGGATGGGCCACCATCAGACCTCGAGCAGCTCGCTCTCCTTGCCGGCGAGCAGCTGGTCGATCGCGTCGACGTGCTTCTTCGTCAGCGACTCCAGCTCCTTCTCGGCCCGCGTGACCTCGTCCTCGCCGGCCTCGCCGTCCTTGACGATGCGGTCCAGCTCCTCCTTGGCCTTGCGGCGGACGTTGCGCACCGAGATGCGGGCGTCCTCCGCCTTCGTCTTCGCGAGCTTCACGTAGTCGCGACGGCGCTCCTCCGTGAGGGCGGGCATGATGATGCGGATCGCGTTGCCGTCGTTGGACGGGTTGACGCCCAGGTCGGACTCGCGCAGCGCCTTCTCGATGGTCGTCATCGAGCCCTTGTCGAACGGGGAGATGAGCACCGTGCGAGCGTCAGGGATGTTGAACGACGCGAGCTGCTGCAGGGGCGTCGGGGCGCCGTAGTAGTCCACGGTGATCTTCGAGAACATGCCCGAGCTGGCGCGGCCCGTGCGGATCCCCGCGAACTCCTCCTTGGCGACCTCGATCGCCCTGTCCATCTTCTCCTCGGCCTCGAGGAGGGTGTCGTCGATCACCGGTGCTCCATTCTCGTCGTCGTGCTCGTCGTCGTGCTGCGTGGGGTCGTACGGCTGGTGCGGCGTCAGTGGGTGGTGACCAGCGTGCCCATCTTCTCGCCCAGCAGCGCGCGGGTCACGTTACCCGGCTCCTCGAGGCCGAAGACACGCATGCGCACGTCGTTGTCCCGGCACAGGGACAGCGCGGTGGCGTCCATCACGTTCAGACCGCGCACCAGGGCGTCGGTGTAGGTCAGGTGCTCGAGGCGCTCGGCGTCCGGGTCCGTGCGCGGGTCGGCCGAGTAGACGGCGTCCACGCCGTTCTTGCCCATGAGGACCTCGTCGCAGTGCGTCTCCAGGGCACGCTGGACCGACACGGTGTCGGTGGAGAAGTACGGCATGCCGGCGCCCGCGCCGAAGATCACGACCCGCCCCTTCTCCAGGTGCCGGATCGCGCGCAGCGGGATGTACGGCTCGGCGACCTGGCCCATGGTGATCGCGGTCTGCACGCGCGTCTTGACGCCGTCCTGCTCGAGGAAGTCCTGCAGCGCGAGGCAGTTCATCACCGTGCCGAGCATGCCCATGTAGTCGGCGCGCGCGCGGTCCAGGCCGGCGCGGGAGAGCTCGGCGCCCCGGAAGAAGTTGCCGCCGCCGGAGACGATCGCGACCTGCACGCCCTGACGGACGGCGTCGCCGATCTCCTGCGCGATCCGCCGCACGACGTCGGTCGCGAGGCCCACGCTGCCGCCCCCGAAGGTCTCGCCGGAGAGCTTGAGGAGCACCCGGCGCGCGGGCGCGGCCTCACCGGTCGCCTCGCCCGTCGTGCTGGTCCGCTCGGTCTGGTTGGTCTCGGTCACGTGGGTCACCGTCGCTCTCTGGTCTGTTCCGCATGCCGGTCTGTTCCGCATGTCCTGCGGCATGTTCCGCGTCCGCCGTGCACCGCCGTCGACGGGCCCGGCAGGTCGGGCGCGCTCGCCCGGTGGTTCGTGTTCGGTGGTACGTGGTCGCCCTCCGCGCATCCTGGCACCGGACGGCGGCTCCCGCCCCGTCAGGGGGCGGGCGCGGGCGGGTACGCGAAGGCCCGACCGCACCGCGCACGGTGCGGTCGGGCCTGAGCGCGGTGAGGCGTCAGCTGCCGACGCGGAAGCGGACGAAGCCGAGCAGGTTGCCGCCGGTGGTGGCGACGTGCTTGGCGACGGTCGTCTTCGTGTCCTTGGCCAGCGGCTGGTCCACGAGCACGGCGTCCTTGAAGAAGCCGTTGAGGCGACCCTCGACGATCTTCGGCAGCGCGGCCTCGGGCTTGCCCTCGGCGATCGAGACCTCGCGCGCGATCTCGCGCTCCTTCTCGACGACGTCCGCCGGGACGTCCTCGCGGGACAGGTACTTCGGGGCGAGCGCGGCGATGTGCTGCGCGACGTCCTTGGCGACGGGCTCGGCCGCGTCGTCGGTGGCGACGAGCACACCGATCGACGGCGGCAGGTCCTTGGCCGTCTTGTGCAGGTAGGTCGTCACCTTGGGGGCCTCGAGGCGGGCCACGCGGCGCAGCACGACCTTCTCCCCCATCGTGGCGCCCTGGGCGGCGATGGTGTCGGCCACGGTGCCCTCGGCGGCCGGGGCGGCGAGGCCGGACTCGGCGTCCGTGGCACCCGCGGCGGCGACGGCCTCGAGGACCGCGTCGGCGAGGGCGATGAACTTCTCGTTCTTGACGACGAAGTCCGTCTCGGCGTCGAGCTCGATCATCGTGGCGACCTGGCCGGCCGCGGAGTCGGCGACCTTGACGGCCACGAGGCCCTCGGTGGTCGCGTTGCCCTCGCGCTTGGCGGCGCGGGCCAGACCCTTCTTGCGGATGATCTCGATCGCCTGGTCGGTGTTGCCGTCGGCCTCGTCGAGCGCCTTCTTGACGTCGAGCATGCCGGCACCGGTGCGCTCGCGCAGCGCCTTGATGTCAGCGGCGGTGTAGTTCGCCATGGATGTCCTCCGTGCTGGTTCGAGGTCCGCCCGGCCCCGGTCGGGAGCCGGGCGGAGTGGGTCGTGCGGCGGTCCGCGGGCCGGTCACCCGGGGATGACCGGCCCGCGAGGACTCACTCGGACTTCTCGGCCTCGGCGGCCGGCGTCTCCTCGGCGGCGGGGGCCTCCTCGGTCGCGACCTCGGCGGCCGGGGCCTCCTCGGCGGCGGGCGCCTCGGTGGCCTCGGCGGCGGGGGCCTCGGCCTGGGCGGCCTCGGCACCGGCCAGGAGCTCGCGCTCCCACTCGGCCAGCGGCTCGGCCTCGGCGGTCTCCGCGGCCTCGCCCTTCTTGCCCGAGTGGCGCTGCAGCAGGCCCTCGGCGGCCGCGTCCGCGATCACGCGGGTGAGCAGCGTGACGGAGCGGATCGCGTCGTCGTTGCCCGGGATGGCGTAGTCGACGTCGTCGGGGTCGCAGTTGGTGTCGAGGATGGCGACGACCGGGATGCCCAGCTTCTTCGCCTCGTTGACGGCCAGGTGCTCCTTGTTGGTGTCGACGATCCAGACCGCGGACGGCGTCTTGGCCATGTCACGGATGCCGCCGAGCGTGCGCGCGAGCTTGTCCTTCTCGCGACGCAGGACGAGGAGCTCCTTCTTCGTCAGCGCGGAGCCGGCGACGTCGTCGAAGTCGATCTCCTCGAGCTCCTTGAGGCGCTGGAGGCGCTTGTGCACCGTGGTGAAGTTGGTGAGCATGCCACCGAGCCAGCGGTGGTTCACGTACGGCATGCCGACGCGGGCGGCCTGCTCGGCCACGGGCTCCTGCGCCTGCTTCTTGGTGCCGACGAACAGGATGCTGCCGCCGTGGGCGACGGTCTCCTTGACGAACTCGTAGGCGCGGTCGATGTACGACAGCGACTGCTGGAGGTCGACGATGTAGATGCCGTTGCGCTCCGTGAAGATGAACCGCTTCATCTTCGGGTTCCAACGGCGGGTCTGGTGCCCGAAGTGGACACCGCTCTCGAGGAGCTGGCGCATGGTCACGACGGCCATGACACGTCCTTTCGCCGCGTGCGCCGGATCCTCCGGGCTGCACGCGCGTCGGGCGACCGGGCTGCTGCTGCAGGTCTCCGGTCGCGGTACTCGGTTCGTCGGTGACGGGCATCGGGCCCGGCACCCCTGGCGTCACGCCGGGCCGGCACCGCTCCCGGGGACCGGGGGCGGACCGCTGCCGACGCGGCCGCGCCCTGCACCCGGCGGGCCGGGTCGCGGGGCGCGTACGTGACGCGCGATGTCGACCGGTTCGCGTCCGCTCCCCCGGCCGGCGGGCCCGCAGGACGTCGAGGACGGTCCACGGGATCCACCGGGATGGTTCGGGGAGGCGAGGCACAAGCCGATCGCGGCAGCCAGTCTACCCGACGGTTCCGGGCCTCTTAGCCGACCGGCGATCGCCCACCTGGCGCCCCGCCCAGCGCGGCCGGAACCGCCCTCGGCGGACGACGTGGCGCGCGGCACCAACGTCCCCAGCCTGCCCCCAGGAGTCGGGTGCCACGGGCGATCCACAGCGCCTCGGCCGACGCGTCCGGCGGTCTACCGACTTCGCCATCGTCGCCCCATGACGCTTCGCACCTCTACCGCCCCGACCGTCACGAGACCGCTCAGAGGACTCCTCACGGCTCTCGTCGTGCTCGGCGCCGCGGTCCTCCTGGTCGCAGCACCGCTCGCCGGGGCGGCACCGTCGGCACGGGTCCCGTCGTCGGGGAGCGACGGGTGGGCACGCCCCGTGCCCGGCGACGTCGTGCAGACGTTCGATCCGCCGGCCGAGGAGTGGGCCGCGGGCCACCGCGGGGTGGACCTCGCCGCCGCGACGGGTGAGCGGGTGCGGTCACCGGCCGCGGGAACGGTGTCGTTCGCCGGGGAGGTCGCGGGCAAGCCCGTCGTGGTGGTGGCGCACCCCGGCGGCCTGCGGTCCACGTTCGAACCCGTCACAGCCTCGGTGGGCCTCGGCGACCCGGTGGCCGAGGGCGACGTCGTGGGCACGCTCGCCGCCGGGCCGGGACACTGCGCGCCCGCCGGGTGCGTGCACTGGGGCGTGCTGCGCGGGGAGGTCTACCTCGACCCGCTCGCCCTGCTCGGCCAGGCGCCACCGATCGTGCTGCTGCCCGGCGGTCCCTGAGCGGAGGCGGGCGCGCCGGTCGGGCCGACTCTCACGAGCCCGTGCCGACGAACGGTACGGGCGAACGGGACAGGCGATCGGACCGGGCGACCTCGAGCGAGCGCCCGGGGCGGTCAGGCGCGCGGGAACGCCTGGACGAACACCTTGCGCAGCCGCTCGTCGTCCACGTGGGTGTACCGCTGGGTGGTGCCCAGGTCGGAGTGCCCCAGCACCTCCTGGACGGACCGGAGGTCCGAGCCGCCCTGCAGCAGGTGCGTCGCCGCGGAGTGCCGCAGCGCGTGCGGGGCGACGTCCTCCACGCCCGCCCGGGCCGCGAGCTGGTGCACCGCGTCGCGGACCTGTCGCTGACCCCAGCGGCCCCCGCGCGCGCCCAGGAGGAGCGCGGCGCCGGAGGTCGGCTGCACCAGTGCCGGCCTGCCGCGCGCCAACCACTCGGACACCGCGCGCGCCGCCGGGACGCCGAACGGCACCACCCGCTCCTTGCCACCCTTGCCGAGCACCCGCACGAGCCGCTCCGTGAGGTCGACGGCGGGAACGTCCACCTGCACCAGCTCGCCGACGCGGATGCCGCTGCCGTAGAGGAGCTCGGCCGCCGCCCAGGCGCGCAGGGCCGCCGGCCGGTCCTCCGGCTCCGCGGTGTGCGCCGCCTCGCGGGCGGTGTCGAGCAGCGTCGCGGCCGCGTCCGCGCTCAGCACCGTCGGCAGGGTCCGCGACACCTTCGGGCTCGCCAGCCGTGCCGTCGGGTCCGCCTGCACCAGGCCCACGCGGTAGGCCCACCGCAGGAAGGTCCGCGCCGCGGCGCCGCGACGGGCGATGGTCGCCCGGGCCAGGCCACGCTCGGCCTGGGTGGCGAGCCAGCCACGGAGCACGCCCACGTCCACCCCCGGCAGAGCGTCGACCCCGTGCCGCACCGCGTACCGCAGGAGCGACCCGACGTCGGCACGGTACGCGCGTCGCGTGTGCGCCGAGTGCCCCCGCTGGACCTCGAGGTACTCGTCGAAACGCGCCAGCGCCTCCGCCAGCGGCGCCGGCAGCGGCGGGAGGTCCGGATCGGTGTCCATCCAGGTCAGTGTGCCCCTGAGCCGTCCCGGGACGGGTGAGGCGGCGCGCGTGTCGAGGTCGTCCACGGCCCCGACGGCCCTCACGCGACCCGCCACGCGGCCGGACCTCGACGTGCTCCCGGCACCGCCGCCTCAGCTCGGCGGTCTCCCCCGGCCCGCCTCGACGGCGTCGCGGCGGACCCTGCGCCACCGGCCGCCCTCCTGGCCGGCGAGGCCGTGCAGCTCCAGGGCACCGAGCCCGGCGAGCAGCTCGCCCGGGGCGAGCCCGGCCGTGCGCGCCAACGCGTCCGTCGCTGCGGCGCCCCGCGCGGGCAGCACGTCCCACACCAGACGGGCGTGCTCGCCGAGCGCCTCGACCTCCGCGGGGATCCGCCGGCGCGAACGTTCGCCGCCGGCGCGCCCGGGTGCGGGCGTCCCCTCGGGCGGAGCCTGCGCCGGGGTCGCGTCGGCGTCGTACGGACCGGCGAGCTCGGCCACCTCGGCGGCATCCGTCACGCAGATCGCCGCCCCGTCCCGCAGGAGCGCGTGGCATCCGGTCGAGGTGCCCGACGTCACCGGGCCGGGCACGACGCCGAGCGGGCGCAGCAGCCGCGTCGCGTGGCGTGCCGTCGACAGCGCCCCCGAACGCCAGGCGGCCTCCACCACGACGGTCGCGCACGACACCGCGGCGATGATCCGGTTGCGGGCCAGGAAGCGTTGCTTGAACGGCGCCGACCCGGGCGGCACCTCGCTCACGACCGCCCCCGCGCCGTCCGCGAGCCGGCGCAGCAGATCCTGGTTGCCCGGCGGGTAGAAGCGGTCGACGCCCCCGGCGAGCACCGCGACGGTCAGGGCGCCTCCCGCGACCGCGCCGCGGTGGGCGGCGGCGTCGATCCCGTACGCCCCTCCGGACACGACGGCGAAGCCGCGGTCCGCCACCCCGGCCGCGAGGTCGGCCGCCACGTGGTCCCCGTAGGCGCTGGACGCCCGCGCACCGACGAGCGCGACCGATCGGGCCGTCGCGGCCGCCAGGTCCGGATCCCCCCGCACCCAGAGCGCGAACGGCTCCTCCGGACCCAGCGCGGCGAGGCCGGCCGGCCACCGGCCGTCCCCCGGCACCAGCAGCGTGCCGCCGAGCCGCTCGAGGACCCGCAGCTCCCGCCGCGGGTCCAGCCGCTCGAGCCGCGGCGCCCACCGGGCGACTCCCTCCATCAGCCGGTCGGCCGCGACCGCGCTGCCCAGCGGCTCGACCGCCGACCCCCGCAGGGCGCGCGCCGGGTCGCGGACCGCGTCGACGACCCACTCCAGCGCCGCCGGGGCGCCGAGGTGCGCGACGAGCGTGCCCGCCACCGCGTCGGCCGGCTCCGCCAGCCGGCTCCACGCGGCGCGGGCGAGCGTCGGGTCGTCCGTCGCGAAGGGCAGCCCTCCGGCGCCGCGGGACCGCGACGCGCTCATGGCCGGCGCCGCGTCCTGCGCCACGCCCGGGGGCACCTCGAGCTCACGCATGGCTCCCCCTCGTGCGCATCGTCACGGCCCTGGAGACGTCGTCGGCCGTCGGCGCGACGCGCCCCGCCAGGTCGGCGTGGGTCCACGCGATCCGCAGCACACGGTCGGCCCCACGCAGGCTCAGCACGCCCCGGTCCACCATCTGCTCGATCGGCCGCAGCACGCCCGGCGCCCCCGACCGTTCCCGGAGCCACCGCCCGGCCACCTCGGCGTTCGTCGTCCAGGGCGTCCCCGACAGTCGCTCGCGCGCCGCGGCCCGGGCCTCGGCGACCCGCGCCGCGACCACGGCCGACGCCTCCCCTTCCGACCGGGCCGTCCGTTCCGCCCGCGTCACGGGCAGGACCTCCACCTGCAGGTCGACCCGGTCGAGCAGCGGCCCCGACAGGCGACCGAAGTACCGCCGCTTCGCCGTCGGGGTGCAGGAGCAGTCCAGCCCCTTGTTCACCGACGCCATCCCGCACGGGCAGGGGTTCGCCGCCAGCACCAGCTGGAAGCGGGCGGGGTAGCGGGCGGCGCCGCCGGAGCGGTGCAGCACCAGCTCTCCCTGCTCGAGCGGCTGGCGCAGCGTCTCCAGCACGCGGGACGGGAACTCGGGCGCCTCGTCGAGGAGCAGCACCCCCCGGTGCGCTCGGGACACCGCCCCGGGCCGGGCGAGGCCGCTGCCTCCGCCGACGATCGCGGCCGGGGTGGCCGTGTGGTGCGGGTCCTCGAACGGCGGCCGGGTCAGGAGCCCGTTCCCGGGGTCGAACGTCCCGGCCACCGAGTGCACCGCCGTCACCTCGACGGCCTCCGACGGCGTGAGGTCCGGCAGGATGCCGGGCAGGCGGGCGGCGAGCATGGTCTTGCCCGCGCCCGGCGGCCCGACCAGGAGCAGGTGGTGCCCGCCTGCCGCGGCGACCTCCAGCGCCATCCGCGCCTGCACCTGCCCCACCACCTCCGCGAGGTCCCCTGGTGACCGGCGCTGCACGGTCTGCCGCGCCGCCCGGACAGGTTCCAGGACCGGCGGCTCCGCGAGCTCGCCGCCGTGCAGCAGCACCACCTCGGCGAGGCTCGACGCCGCGTGGACGCGTGCCCCGGGGACCAGTCGTGCCTCGTCCGCGTCCCCGGTCGCGACGACGACGTCGGGGCAGCCCGCCTCGACGGCCGCGGCGACCGCGGGGAGCACCCCGCGCACGGGCTGGAGGCGACCGTCGAGCCCCAGCTCCGCCAGGTGCACCACCCGGTCCAGCCCGGACCCGGGGACTACGCCGTCCCCGGCGAGGACGGCGACGGCGATGGCGACGTCGAACGACGAACCGGACTTGCGGAGCGAGGCGGGCGACAGGTTGACGGTGATCTTGCGGTGCGGCCACTTGATGCCGGTGGAGAGCACCGCGGCCCGCACGCGCTCGCGCGACTCGTTCAGCGCCGTGTCCGGCAGCCCCACCAGCGTGAAGCCGGGGACGGACGCCGCGAGCTGCGCCTGCACCTCCACGACGTGCCCGGTCAGCCCGGTGAGGGCGACGGCCGCCGTCGTCCCGAGCCCCATCAGAGCACCCCCACGAGGTGCTCGAGCTGCGCGGCACCCGCTCTCGGGAGCACCACCGCCACCACGTCGACCCGGATCTCGCGGCAGCGCACCTCCCGGTGCTCGGCCAGCCACTGCCCCGTGAGTCTGCGGATCCGGGACAGCTTGGCGGCCGTCACCGCCTCCGCCGGGTGCCCGAACGCCGTGCCGCGCCGCGTCTTCACCTCGATCGCGACCAGCACGTCGCCGTCGCGCGCGACGAGGTCGAGCTCGCCTCCCGTGCCGCGCCAGTTGCGCTCGAGCACCTCCAGGCCCTGCGCCTCGACGTAGCGCGCCGCCACCCGTTCCCCGTACCGCCCGACGGCGTCCTTCGCCCGCATCGAACCACCTCCGCGGGGAAGCCTCGCGTCGCCGCGGAGGACGACGCGCGCGCGGACCGTCGGCTGTGGACGGGGAGCGGCCGGTGCGACCTGGGGGCAGGGTCCGTGCCTCGGGACGCCTCGTGGCGTCCCGGGACGGCGAGGAAGCTAGAGGGCGAGCTCGGCCTTCGCGAGCTCCTCCACGTTGACGTCCTTGAACGTCACGACGCGCACCGACTTCACGAACCGCGCGGAGCGGTAGACGTCCCAGACCCAGGCGTCGGCCAGTCGGAGCTCGAAGTAGACCTCGCCGGCGGCGGACCGCACCTGCAGGTCCACCTGGTTGGCGAGGTAGAACCGTCGTTCCGTCTCCACGACGTACGAGAACAGTCCCACCACGTCGCGGTACTCGCGGTACAGCGCGAGCTCCATCTCGGTCTCGTAGTTCTCGAGGTCTTCGGCGCTCACGGGGCCATCCTCCCATCGGGTGCCACATCGGCGAGGCCGACGTCGAGCGTGCCCACGGTCGTGCCCGGCAGCACGTCGCCCGCGCCGTCGTCGGCCAGCGCCCGCAGGTTCCACGACCGGCGGTGCTGCGGCGTCGGGCCGAGCCGCCGCAGCGCGTCCAGGTGGGCGGGCGCCGAGTAGCCCTTGTTCTGGTCCCACGCGTACGCCGGGTACTGGCGCGCCAGGCGCACGAGCAGCCCGTCGCGCTCCACCTTGGCGAGCACGCTCGCGGCCGCGACCGAGGAGCACTGCAGGTCCGCCTTGACGAGGGTGCGCACCCCCGGCTCGGGCGCCTCGGGCCCGAGCGGGTCGAGGGCCGCGGCCTCGAACAGGTCGACGTCGCCCCGGCTCAGCCAGTCGTGCGAACCGTCGAGGAGCACCACGTCCACGTCGCCGCACGTCCGGCGGACCTGGGCCAGCGCCCGCCGCCCGGCGAGCCGCAGCGCGGCCACGATGCCGTGGGCGTCGATCTCCGCCGGCCCCGCGTGCCCGACGGCCCACGCGACACCCCAGCGCTGCAGCTGCGGCACCATCGCGACCCGTGCCGCCGGGGTGAGCAGCTTCGAGTCGGTCAGCCCCTGGGGCGCCGTCCGCGTCGCCGCGTCCACGACGACGACCCCCACGCTCACGGGCCCGGCGAGGGAGCCGCGCCCGACCTCGTCCATGCCCGCGACCAGCCGCGCGCCGCCCGTGAGCAGCGCGCGCTCCTGGCGCAGGGTCGGGCTCCGGCGCTGCTTGGCGCCGCCGCTGGCCGTGCGGCGGCGGGGCGGCGTGGGCCGGCGCACCGTCTCCGGACCGGACGTCGCCCGGACGGGCTGGACGGCGTCCTCCTCGACGCCCGGCTCGACGAGCGACGTCACGGCTCCGGGACCTTCGCGAAGACGTCGCCCGGGTTGCGCAGGAGCTTCGCGTCACCCAGCGGCCACACGGTGGCGAACGCCGACCCGACGACGTTCTGCATCGGCACGAACCCGCCGCCGGGCTTGCCCGTGTTGTAGCGGGAGTCCTGCGAGTTCTGCCGGTTGTCCCCCATGACGAACAGCATGTCGTCGGGCACCACCGTGTCGAACGGGTCCTGGCTCGGCACCGAGCCCGGCTTGATGTACGACTCCTCGTCGATCGGCTCCCCGTTGACGCTCACGCGACCCTGGTCGTCGCAGCACGTCACGTGGTCCCCGGGCGTCCCGACGACCCGCTTGATCAGGTGGTCGCCCGTCTCCTGCGGCAGCAGCCCCACGAACGTCAGCACGTTCGTCACCGCCTGCCCCACCGGGGTCCTCTCGGGCGGCTCGTACGGCGGCAACCAGCCACCCGGGTCCTTGAACACCACGATGTCGCCCCGGTTCACGTCGAACACGTCCGGCACCATGCGCGAGACCATCACCCGGTCCCCGATCTCCAACGTGTCCTCCATCGAGCCGCTGGGGATGAAGAACGCCTGCACCAGGAACGTCTTGATCAGCCACGACAGCACCAGCGCGCTGACCACGATGATCGCGGTCTCGCGCAGGACCCCGAGCCCACGGCTCGGGGCGCCGCCCGCGGCGGTCGCGGGCCGTCCCGCCCCGACCACGGCGTCGAAGCCCTCGACCCCGTCGCCGGAGCCGCTGCCCGCGGGGTCGTGGGGACGGGGCTCGCGCGCGCTGGGCCGGTCGGTCACGGGATCGGAGTCTGCCACGGACTCACTCTTTCACTCGTCACCGTCCACGGCGAAACCCGCGGCGGGGCCCCCAGACGCCCCGGAGGACGCCCGTGCGCGCACGACGTCCCCGGCTCGGAGACGACGGACGGGCGGCCCTGCCATCGGCAGGACCGCCCGTCCGGGGTTCGCGTCAAGGCGTCGCGACGCGGTGCGTCACGACGCACGGCCTCACTTCGAGGTCGGCGCGGTCTCGCGCTTCTCGCGGATCTTCGCCTTCTTGCCGCGCAGGTTGCGCAGGTAGTACAGCTTCGCCCGGCGGACGACGCCGCGGGAGACGACCTCGATCGAGTCGATGGTCGGGGCGTGCAGGGGGAACGTGCGCTCCACGCCGACGCCGAAGCTGATCTTGCGGACGGTGAACGTCTCGCGGACGCCGCCGCCCTGGCGCGCGATGACGATGCCCTGGAACGCCTGGACGCGCGAGCGGTTGCCCTCGACGACCTTGACGTTGACCTTGACGGTGTCGCCGGCGCGGAAGTCCGGGACGTCGGAGCGCAGCGAGGCTGCGTCGACGGAGTCGAGCGTGTGCATGATGTTCTCCCCGCTCTGCCACAGGTCAGGAGCAAGATCGTGGCGCGCCCGCGGGCGCGCGATGTCTGACGTATCGGTGGGTGCGTCGGCTCCTCGACCGGCGGGCTGACCAGCAGCCCGTCATGACCTCCCCTGTGGCAGAGGCCGGGTCGGCGAACACACCAGCGCCCTATTCTGCCATACGTCCCGGCACGGCTCCCGGCCCGGGCCCCGCCGCGGGGCGGAGGTGTCCGTCACGCACGTCCCAGCCCAGGCCGGACAGGACGGCCAGGTCGGCCTTGTCGAGCGCCGTCGGGTCGAGCGCGGCCACCATGTCGGGCCGCCGCGCGGCCGTCCGCTCCAGCGCCCGGTCGCGGCGCCAGCGCTCGATCCGGGCGTGGTGGCCGGAAAGGAGCACCTCGGGCACCTCGAGCCCCTCCCACTCCGGCGGCTTCGTGTACACCGGGTACTCCAGCAGCCCGGCCGCGCCGTGCGACTCCTCGACCAGCGAGTGCGGGTTCCCCACGACACCCGGCAGCAGCCGGCCGAACGCCTCGATCATCACGAGCGCGGCCACCTCCCCGCCGTTGAGCACGTAGTCGCCGATGGACAGCTCGCTGACCCGGTGGCCGGCGGCGCGGGTGCGTTCGGCGACGCGCGCGTCGATGCCCTCGTACCGCCCGCACGCGAAGACCACGTGCTCCTCGGTCGCGAGCGCCTCCGCGTGCCGCTGCGTGAAGACGTCGCCCGACGGCGTGGGCACCACCAGGTGCCCGCCGCCGTCCGCCGGCAGGACGTCGTCGAGCGCGCGGCCCCAGACGTCCGGACGCATGACCATGCCCGCTCCCCCGCCGAACGGGGTGTCGTCGACCGTGCGGTGCCGGTCGGTGGTCCAGTCCCGCAGGTCGTGCACCCGCAGGTCGAGCAGCCCCGCCCTGCGCGCCTTGCCGACCAGCGAGAGGTCGAGCGCGGCCAGGTAGTCGGGGAAGATCGAGACGACGTCGACGCGCACGTCAGGCCTCGCCCTGCTCGGTCTCGCCGTCCGCCCGGTCGACGACGACCGCGTCGGCGTCCCGGGCGAGCAGCCCGCCGGGGGGCGTCAGGACCACGCGGCCGCCCGCGACGTCGACCACCGGCACGATGGCGTGCACGAACGGCACGAGCGTGCGCTCGCCGCCGGCCTCCCGCACGACGAGCGCGTCGTGCGCGGGCAGGTGCTCGAGACCGGTCACCTCGCCGACCACGGTCCCGTCCTCGAGCTCGGCGCGCAGCCCCTGGAGCTCGTGCGGGTACCAGGCGTCGTCCTCGTCGGAGACGTCCGCCTCGACGACCAGCTCGACGCCCCGCAGCGCCTCGGCCGCGGTGCGGTCCGCCACCTCGGCGAAGGACACGAGCCAGCGGCCCTGGTGCACCCGCGCGGCCGTCACCGTCAGGGGTCCTGCATCGGCCGGCTCCGTCGCGAGGGTGAGCCCCACCGCGAGCCGCTCCTCGGGGTTGTCCGTGCGCAGGTCGAGCCCGACCTCGCCACGGAGCCCGTGCGCCCGCCCGACGCGCGCCACCACCAGCTGCATGACCACTCCTGTCTCGATCTGTTCTCGTCGGCCCGGTGACCACCGGTCCCAGCATGCCTCGCGGCAGACGACGAGGCCCGGCCCCACCGTGCAGTGGGACCGGGCCTCGTCAGAGCTACGGCAGCGGGTGCGGCACGCGTCAGCGCCGGTCGACGTCGACGACGTCGACCCGCACGGGGCCGTCCGTCGCGAGCGCGCCGACCACCGTGCGCAGCGCCTTCGCCGTCCGTCCGCCCCGGCCGATCACGCGGCCGAGGTCGTCGGGGTGCACCCGCACCTCGAGCAGGTCGCCCCGGCGCTGCGTCCGCGAAGCCACCCGGACGTCGTCCGGGTTGTCCACGATGCCGCGCACCAGGTGCTCGAGGGCCTCGGCGAGCATCAGGCCTCGGCCTCAGCCTCGGTGGCCTCGGCCGCCGGCTCGTCGGCCTTCTTCTCGGCGGCCTTCGCCTTGGCCTTCTCGGCCTCGGCGGCGACGGCCTCGACCGCGGCGGCGCTGTCGGCCTTCACGGTCTTGGTCTTGAGGGTGCCCTCGGCGCCCGGAAGACCCTTGAACTTCTGCCAGTCACCGGTGATCTTGAGCAGCGCGGCGACCTGCTCGGTCGGCTGCGCGCCGACGCCGAGCCAGTACTGCGCGCGCTCGGACTTGATCTCGATGAACGACGGCTCCTCGGTCGGGTGGTACTTCCCGATCTCCTCGATGACACGACCGTCGCGCTTGGAGCGCGAGTCGGCCACGACGACGCGGTAGTACGGGGCCCGGATCTTGCCGAGGCGCTTCAGACGAATCTTGACGGCCACTGTGGTGGTGTCTCCTGGTTCTGGTGGGGCGACCTCACGCGCCGCCGGGTGGGGTCCTGGCGGTGTCCGGAGGTCTGGACGCGACCTGCGCAGGAGAGAGGGGCCTGGGCACGCCGAGTACCCGGACATTGTGCCAGACCCGGCACGCCCGCTCCAACCTCGGTGACGCACCTCTCGCCCGCCCGCCGTGGCGGGTCAGCCCCGCACGACCTGCCCGCGCAGCACGACGGCGGTCGGGTGGCGGAGCACCTCGATGTCCTCGCGCGGGTCGGCGGGGTACACCACCAGGTCGGCGCTGGACCCCTCGACGAGCGCGCCGAAGCCCAACAGCTCGCGCGCCCGCCAGGTCGCCATCGCGACGACGTCCGCGGCCGGGATGCCGGCCGCGACCAGCTCGGCGCACTCGTCCACGACGCGCCCGTGCCCGAGCGTGCCGCCGGCGTCCGTCCCGACGAGCAGGGGCACGCCCGCCTCGTGCAGCGCACGCACGTGCTCGTACCGGCGGGCGTGCATGCGCCGCATCCGCGCCGCGTACTCGGGGTACTTCCCCTCCGCCTGCCGGGCGATCTCCTCGAAGCGGGCCACCTGGAGCAGCGTGGGGGTCACGGGGATGCGCCGCGCCGCGACCTCGTCCACGAGCGGGCCCACGACGCCGGTGCCGTGCTCGATGCCGTCCACGCCCGCGGCGAGCAGGTCGGGCACGACCTCCTCGGAGAAGGCGTGCACCGTGACGCGCGCGGCCTCCGCGTGCGCGGCGGCGACCGCCTCGATGAGCACGTCCCGGGGCCACAGCGGGCCCAGGTCGCCCGCCTCGCGGTCGATCCAGTCCCCGACCAGCTTGACCCAGCCGTCCGCGCCGCGCGCCTGGGCGCGCACCGCGTCGGGGAGCGCTCCCACGTCGTCGAGCTCGAGCCCGAAGTGCCGCAGGTAGCGCTTGGGGCGGGCCAGGTGCCGGCCGGCGCGCACGAGCCGCGGCAGGTCGGGGCGCTCCTGGACCCAGGACGTGTCCACGGGCGAGCCGGCGTCCCGCACGAGCAGGACGCCGGAGTCCCGGTCGGCGACCGCCTGGGCCTCCGCCGTCTCGTGGTCGACCGCGCCGTCCGGGCCGAGGCCCACGTGGCAGTGCACGTCCACCAGGCCGGGCAGCACCCAGCCCTCGAGCTCGCGGGTGGCGCTGCCCTGCGGCGACGGCCGGGTGAGGCTCACGCGCCCGTCGCGCACCCACATCTCGCCGACGTCGCGATCGTGGCCGAGCAGGACGTGGCCGGTGACGTGCAGCGGGACGTGCGGGGCAGACATGGTCGAAGGTTACCGAGTCGGGAGGCCGAGCCGTGGACGCCGGTCCGTACGCCTCAGCGTCCGCCGAGCAGCTTGTCGAGGCCGTCCGGCAGCTGGAGCTTCGAGAGGTCCTGCTCGGCGGGCTCGTCGCCGCCCATGCCGAACGCGGAGCCCGGCGAGGACGGCTTCGCGGCGGGACCGCCGAGCGCGCGCTGCATGGCCTCGCGCTCCTGCTGCGCCCGCTTCGCGGGGTTGCCCGACTTGCCCTTGACCTTCTTCGCCGGCGCCTGCTTGCCGCGCGCCTTCTTGCCGCCGCCGGGCATGCCCGGCATCCCGGGGACGCCGCCGGGCATGCCCGGCATCCCGCCGCCCTTGCTCATCTGGCGCATCATGTTCTGCGCCTGACCGAACCGCTCGAGCAGCTGGTTGACGGCCGTCGTCGTCTGGCCGGAGCCGCGGGCGATGCGCGCGCGCCGCGAGCCGTTGATGAGCTTGGGGTTGTCGCGCTCGGCGGGCGTCATCGACTGGATGAGCGCCTGGACGCGGTCGACCTCGCGCTCGTCGAAGTTCTCGAGCTGCTCGCGCATCTGCCCCATGCCCGGCATCATCCCGAGCATCTTCTTCATCGAGCCGAGCTTCTTCATCTGCTGCATCTGCACCAGGAAGTCGGACAGGGTGAAGTCCTCGCCCTTCTCCACCTTGGCCGCCATCTTGGCGGCCTCCTCGGCGTCGAAGGCCTTCTCGGCCTGCTCGATGAGGGTGAGCACGTCACCCATGTCGAGGATGCGCGACGCCATGCGGTCGGGGTGGAAGACCTCGAAGTCGGTGAGCTTCTCACCGGTCGAGGCGAACATGATGGGGCGGCCCGTCACCGTCGCCACCGACAGGGCGGCACCGCCGCGCGCGTCGCCGTCGAGCTTGGACAGGACGACGCCGGTGAAGTCGACACCCTCCTCGAAGGCCTTCGCCGTCGCGACGGCGTCCTGGCCGATCATCGCGTCGATGACGAACAGGACCTCGTCGGGCTGCACGGCGTCGCGGATGTCCGAGGCCTGCTGCATGAGCACCTGGTCGACGCCCAGGCGGCCGGCGGTGTCGACGATGACGACGTCGTGCTGCTTGACCTTCGCCTCGGCGACGCCGTCGCGGGCCACGCCCACCGGGTCGCCGATGACGACGTCCGTCTCGGCGCCCTGGTTGCCCGGGTGCGGCGCGTAGACCGGCACCCCGGCCCGCTCCGCGACGACGGAGAGCTGGGTCACCGCGTTCGGACGCTGCAGGTCGGCGGCGACCAGCAGCGGGGTGTGGCCCTGCTCCCTGAGCGCCAGCGCCAGCTTCCCGGCGAGGGTGGTCTTACCGGCACCCTGCAGACCCGCGAGCATGATGACCGTCGGCGGCGTCTTGGCGAACTGGAGCGGCCGGGTCTGGCCGCCGAGGATCGCCACGAGCTCGTCGTTGACGATCTTCACGACCTGCTGCGCCGGGTTCAGCGCGCCCGACACCTCGGCCGACAGGGAGCGCTCGCGCACGGCGGCGGTGAACTCGCGCACGACGGGCACGGCGACGTCGGCGTCGAGGAGCGCCCGGCGGATCTCGCGCACGGTCGCGTCGATGTCCGCCTCGGAGAGCCGGCCCCGCCCGCGCAGGTTCTTGAACGTCGCGGTGAGCCGGTCCGACAGGGAGTTGAACACCAGGCAGGTCCTCACAGAGATTCGGTCGTTGCAGCCACCTACCCTACCGGTCTGCTACCGGTCACCGGCGAGTTCCCGGCGCGCCCGCCCGGTGAGGTCGTCCACCAGGCTCGCGCGCCAGGCCGTCCACCCCGCCGGGCCCAGCGACGACGAGTCCGCCTCCGTCACGACGCGCACGACCTCCAGCAGGTCCCCGCGGTGCTCGAGCGCGTCGAGGAGCTCCGCCACCGTGGCGGGGTCCTCCAGGTCGGCGGTCGTCGCCAGCCGCGCGAGGGTGAGGTGGTGCCGCACGACGATCCCGACGTCGCGCGCCACGGCGTCGCCGAACCCCGTCCGGCGCACGATGCCGGGGGCGATGCGCGCCCCCTCCACGGAGTGGTCGGGCTCGACAGCGCCCCGCCGCTTGCCGATGTCGTGCAGCAGGGCGCCCAGCAGGAGCACCTCGGTCGGCGCCGGCGGGACGCCCCCGTCGGCGGCGACCTGGCGGCGCAGCTTGGCGGCGCGTGCCGCGGTCTCCACCAGGTGCCGGTCCACCGTGTGCCGGTGGATCGCCGCCCGTTGGGGGCGGTTGCGCACCCCGGCCCACTCGGGGACCCAGGTCGTGACCACGCCCGCCAGGTCGAGCGCCTCCCAGACCGGCACCTGCGCCGGGCCCGCGCCCAGCAGGGTGAGCAGCGAGGCCCGCGCGGCGGACGGCCACGGCTCGGGCGGGGGCGGCGACTCCGCCAGGGACTGGACGGTCACGGGCGAGAGCACGAGGCCGGTGCGCGCCGCGGTGGCTGCCGCGCGCAGGGGCAGCAGCGGGTCGTCGGCCGGCTGCGCGCCCACGGCCAGCACCAGCTCGCCGTCGTGCTCCACGAGGCCGTCGCCCACCGATCGCAGCCGCGGCGCGGACCGGCGCCCCCGGACCATGACCGGCCGGCGGACCGCGGGCCGCTGCAGCGCCTGGCGGGCGCGGCGCACCGTGGAGTCCAGCGCGTAGGAGATCTCGCGCCCCGCCTCGGCGAGGCTGGCCAGCAGCTCGTCCGGGTCGTCGTGCCCGCAGCGGGCGGCCACCTCGTCCAGGTCGGCGAGCAGGAGCTTCGTGGACCGGCGGCGCGTCACGACGTGCACCGCGTCCCGCACGTCCAGCAGGTGCGCGTACGCCCGGTCGACCCTGCCGTGCGGACGGTCGGTGAGCCATGTGGCCGCGAGCGCCGACAGCAGGACGGCGTCACGGATGCCCCCGCGCGACTCCTTGAGGTCCGGCTCGATGAGGTACGCCAGCTCCCCCGCGCGCTCGGCCCGGTCGCGAGCGCTGTGCAGCAGCTCGGGCAGGCGGCGGCGCGACGCCGAGCGCCAGTCCGTGAGGATGGCGGACGCCGCGCGGTGCACGACGACGGCGTCCCCCGCCACGGGCCGCACGTCGAGCCAGCCGACGGCGGCCGGCAGGTCGGTGGAGGCGAGGCGGCGGGTCTGGCTCAGCGAGCGCACGGCGTGGTCGACGTCCACGCCGGAGTCCCACAGCGGGTACCACAGGGCGTCGGCGACACGGGCGAGCTCGTCGGGCTTGTGCGTGCGCCCGTCGTGCACGAGCACGAGGTCGAGGTCCGACAGCGGGCCGAGCTCGCCGCGGCCCAGGCTGCCGACGGCGGCGAGCGCGAGGCCCGACGGGTCGACGTCGGCCGTGGCCGCCTCGAACAGGGGGGTGAGCCGGTCGGTGACGAGCTGCTGCAGGGCCGTGCGGCGCGCCACGCCCGACCGGCCGGGGCCGGTCAGGCCGTCGGCGGTGGCGAGCAGGTCCGCGCGCAGCGGGCCCACCGCGGCGCCGGCGCCGTCGTCGACGCGCGAGCCCCGCACCCCGGCGTCCGGGGTGCGGGGCTCGGTCGCGCCCGGCTGGTCGTCCGGGAGCACGGTCAGAGGGCCGCGTCGCCGTGCTCGCCGGTGCGCACGCGCACCACGTCGTCGAGCGTCGTGGTCCACACCTTGCCGTCCCCGATCCGGCCGGTCTGGGCGGCCTTGACGACGACGTCCACGACGGTGGGCGCGTCCTCGTCCGCGACGAGGACCTCCACGCGGACCTTCGGCACCAGGTCGACCGTGTACTCGGCGCCCCGGTACACCTCGGTGTGCCCCTTCTGGCGGCCGTAGCCGCTGGCCTCGCTGACCGTCATGCCGCGGATGCCCGCGGCCTCGAGGGCGGACTTCACGTCGTCCAGGCGGTGGGGCTGGACGACTCCGGTGACGAGCTTCATGCGCGGATCTCCCTCTTGATCTGGCCGCTGGCGGAACCCTGCGGGACGGTCTCGTAGGCGGACTCGCTGTGCACCGCGAGGTCGATGCCCCCGACCTCGGCCTCCTCCGAGACCCGCCAGCCCATGACCGCCTTGAGCGCGATCGCGATGAGGTACGTGATGATGCCGGAGAAGACGATCGCGACGACGGCGATGATCGCCTGGACGGCGAGCTGGTTCAGGCCGCCGCCGTAGAACAGCCCCGTCTCGGTGGCGAGGAAGCCGATCGAGACCGTGCCCCAGAGTCCGGAGACGAGGTGCACGCCCACGACGTCGAGCGAGTCGTCGTAGCCCAGCTTGTACTTGAGGCCCACCGCGAAGGCGGAGAGCACGCCCGCGATCGCACCGACCGCGATCGAGCCCACGGGGCTGACGGAGCCGGCGGCCGGGGTGATCGCGACGAGGCCCGCCACGACGCCCGACGCCGCGCCGAGCGACGTCGCCGAGCCGTCGCGCAGCCGCTCCACCAGGAGCCAGCCGAGCACCGCGGCCGCGGTCGCGACTGTCGTGTTGACCCACGCGAGGCCCGCGAAGCCGTCGGCCGTGAAGGCGGAACCGCCGTTGAAGCCGAACCAGCCGAACCACAGGAGGGCGGCGCCCAGCATGACGAGCGGGAGGCTGTGCGGGCGCATCGGCTCGGAGCCGAAGCCCTTGCGCTTGCCCACCACCAGGGCGAGGACCAGCGCGGCCACACCGGCGTTGATGTGCACCACGGTGCCGCCGGCGAAGTCGATCGGCGTCGCGATGGACGCGAACGGCCCGTCGCCGGACAGCAGGCCGCCGCCCCAGACCATGTGCGCCATCGGGAAGTAGCAGAGGGTCACCCACACGGCCACGAAGACCATCCAGGTGCCGAACTTGGCGCGGTCCGCGATCGCGCCGGAGATCAGCGCGACGGTGATGATGGCGAACGTGGCCTGGAAGCCGACGCCCACGATGCCCGGGACGCCGAAGTCGTCGATCACGAACTCACCGGCGGCGTCGTAGATCGCGCCCGACAGCCCGAACTGGTCGAACGGGTTGCCGACGATCCCGCCGAGGTCGGCGCCGTAGGACATCGACCAGCCCCACAGCACGTAGACGACGCCGACGACGGCGATCGCGCCGAACGACATCATCATCATGTTCAGCACGGACTTGCCGCGCACCATCCCGCCGTAGAAGAGCGCGAGTCCAGGGGTCATCAGGAGCACGAGAGATGCCGACATCAGCATCCACGCGGTTGCTCCGGTGTCCAGCTCCATGAGTTGTTCCTCCCTCACCAGCCGGGCGGCCGGGTCGGGCACTACCGTGGTCGGGCGGGGTTTCGCCTGGACTCTCCTGGTGTTTCGCGGGTGTGACAAGGCCTCGCCACGCGTCAACTTTGCGTTAACGGGGCCCCGTGAGCCGCGTCGGCGGGCGGAGCCGTCGCCCCGGTCAGCCGATCCCAGTCAGCCGAGCAGGCCGTCGACGAACTGCTCGGGGTCGAACGGCGCCAGGTCGTCCGGCCCCTCCCCCAGGCCCACGAGCTTGACCGGCACGCCGAGCTCGCGCTGCACGGCCACGACGATGCCGCCGCGGGCGGTGCCGTCGAGCTTGGTGAGCACGATGCCGGTCACGCCCGCGACCTCGCCGAACACGCGCGCCTGGTTGAGGCCGTTCTGCCCGGTGGTGGCGTCGAGCACGAGCAGCACCTCGGCGAGCGGCGCCTCCCGCGTGATGACGCGGGTGATCTTGCCGAGCTCGTCCATGAGGCCCGCCTTGTTCTGCAGGCGGCCGGCGGTGTCGACGAGGACGACGTCCGTGCCCTCGGTCTTGCCGCGCCGCACCGCGTCGAACGCGACGGCGGCCGGGTCGGCGCCGTCCCGGTCCGAACGGACGGTCTCCACGCCCACGCGGGCGCCCCACGTCTGCAGCTGGTCGGCCGCCGCCGCGCGGAACGTGTCGGCCGCGCCGAGCACCACCGACCGGTCCTCCGCGACGAGCACGCGGGCGAGCTTGCCGACGGTCGTCGTCTTGCCGGTGCCGTTGACGCCCACGACGAGCACGACGGCGGGCAGCCGCGTGCCGTCCTCGCCGACCGGACCGGTGGTGGCGACCTCACGGTCCAGCGCCGGGTCGACGACCTTGAGCAGCTCCTCGCGCAGCAGGTCGCGCACGGCCTTCGGGTCGCGCACGCCGAGCACGCGCACGCGGGTGCGCAGGGCCTCGAGGAGCTCCTCCGCCGGGCCGGCGCCGATGTCGGCCAGCAGCAGCGTCTCCTCGAGCTCGTCCCAGTCGTCCTCGGTGAGGTGGTCGCGCGACAGGACGCTGAGCAGCCGCGCACCGAGCGGCGACCCGGACCGGGCGAGCCGGTCGCGCAGGCGCACCAGGCGGCCGGCCACCGGCTCCGGCGTCTCGAGCGCGGGGGCCGCCGGCCCCGCCACCTCGGGCTCCGCGGCGGCCGCCTCGGGGGCGGGCTCGGCGGCGGGCCGTCCCGGCGCGGGCGCGACCGTCGTCGTGCCCTCGTCGCGCCGGTCGACCTGCTCGTCGAGGCGACGGCGGCGCGACCGCGGGACGAGCAGGGCGGTGCCGCCGCCGACCACGACGACGACGCCAAGAAGGATCCAGAGCCAGAGCAGATCAGTCACGCGCACAGTCTCCCAGAAGCGCACGACCGCGCCGCGCGACCCGGGTCGCCGCCGGGTTCACCGCCGGACCCACGGGCGGGGGGTCACTCCGGCTTGCGGACCGTCCCCACGTGCCACGAGCTGCGGGCCTGCAGGCGTGCCCGGTGCAGCGCGTCGGTGAGCTCCTCCGGGTCGACGTAGCCCGGTGCGTCCTCGATCGTCGCGGCGAAGAACTCGTCCATCCCGGTCTCGACCGGGGCAGGGGGCGCGACGCGCTTGCGCCGCAGCCCGGACCGGAAGTCGCGCAGGAAGCGACCGAGGCCGGGTGCCTCGTCGTCCTGACCCCCACGACGCTCCATGACGTTGGCCACGAGGAACACCACCGCGGCGAGAACGAGGGACCCGAGGACCCAGAGGACGAACGTGAGCATGGCGCTATTCTCCCCGCGCATCGACGGTCTCGCGCATCCGCTGGGAGATGACGGTCGTCACACCGTCGCCGCGCATCGTCACGCCGTACAGCGCGTCCGCGACCTCCATCGTGCGCTTCTGGTGGGTGATGACGATGAGCTGGGAGTCCTCCTGCAGCTCGCGGAAGATCTCCAGCAGGCGGCCCAGGTTCACGTCGTCGAGCGCCGCCTCGACCTCGTCCATCACGTAGAACGGGCTGGGGCGCGCCTTGAAGATCGACACGAGGAACGCGACCGCTGTCAGCGACCGCTCCCCTCCGGACAGCAGCGACAGCCGCTTGACCTTCTTGCCCGCCGGGCGCGCCTCGACCTCGATGCCCGTGGTGAGCAGGTCGCCCGGGTCGGTGAGCACCAGGCGCCCCTCGCCGCCCGGGAAGAGCCGGCCGAAGACCCGCTCGAACTGCTCCGCGGTGTCGCGGAACGCCTCCGCGAAGACCTGCTGCACCCGCTCGTCGATCTCCTCGACGATGTGCAGCAGGTCCTGGCGCGACTTCTTGAGGTCCGCGAGCTGCTCCGTGAGGAACTGGTGCCGCTCCTCCAGCGCCGCGAACTCCTCCAGGGCCAGCGGGTTGACCGCGCCGATGCGGGCGAGCGCACGCTCCGCCGTCGCGAGCCGCTTCTCCTGCTCCGCCCGCACGTAGGGCACGGGCTCCGGGTCCGGGTCCTCCTCGGCGGCGTCGGCGGGGCGCGCCACGGGCACGTCGTGGTGGGGGCCGAGCTCCTCGACCAGGACGTCGGGGTCGCTGCCGAGCTCGTCCACCGCCCGGGCCCGCAGCTGCTCGAGCCGCGCCACCTGCTGGGCGCGCGCCACCTCGTCGCGGTGCGCGACGTCGGTGAGGTCGCGCAGCTCGCCCGCGAGCCGGTCGGCGTCGACGCGGACCGCCTCGAGCTCCTGCTGCCGTGCGGCGCGCTCCTCGTCGGCGGCGGCGCGCTCGGCCTGGGCGCGCTCGATCGAACGGGCGAGCACGGTGAGGGCCGTGCCCGCGTCGTCGCGCACGCCGGCCGCCGTCCGTGCCTCGGCCGCGCGCTGCACCGCGCGTCGCTCCGCCTTCTCGCGGGCGGCCCGCTCCTGCGCCGCGGCCCGCGCGAGGCCCTGCGCACGGCCGGCGACGGCGCGCGCCCGCTCCTCGCTGGTGCGCAGCTCCAGGCGCGCCTCCGTCTCGGCGGCGCGCGCCTCGGTGGCGGCCGCCTGCGTCGTCTCGCGGGCCGCCTGCGCCTCGGCGACCTGCTCCTGGGTCTGCGCCGGCTCGGCCTCCGCGACCTCCAGGCGACGGGCCAGCTCGGCCAGCTCCGCCTCGTCGGCCTCCCGGCGCTCCGCCGCCTGTGCCAGCGTCGCGCGATGCCGCTCCGCCTCCGCGAGCGCGGACCGGTGCGCCGAGCCCAGCGTGCCGAGCTGCTCCGCGACGGCGGCGAGCGCCGCGTCCGACTCGTGCAGCCGCGCCAGGGTGTCGTCGTGGGCGGCCTGCGCCGCCTCGAGCCGTTCGCGCGTCCCGACCAGCTCGAAGCGGCACCGCTCGGCACGGGCCGCCGCGTCGTCGAGCCCCTCCTTGGCCTCGTCCAGCGCGGACGTCAGGTGCAGCACGCTCGGCGCGGCCGCGGAGCCGCCCCAGGCCCGCGTGGCGCCCAGCAGGTCGCCCGCCCGCGTCACGGCGACGACGGCGGGCGCCGCCTGGACCAGGGCGCGCGCCTGGGCCAGGTCGTCCACGACGACCACGTCGCGCAGCAGCGTGCGCAACGGCGCGGCCGCGGGCCCCGCCACGGTGACGACGTCGGCCGCGCGGCGTGCGCCGTCGGGCAGGTCGGCGGGGACGGCGGTCGGCCCCGACGGGCCGTCGTCCGCGCCGCCCACGACGAGCCCGGCGCGGCCGGCGTCGTCGTCGCGCAGGCGGCGCAGCGCGTCGACCGCCGCGCCGAGGTCGCGCACGGCCACGGCGTCCGCGACCGGGCCGAGCGCGGCCGTCACCGCGTCCTCGTAGCCGGGCTCGACGCCGAGCAGCGCGGCGACCGAGCCGAGCACGCCGGGCGCGGCGTCCGCGAGCAGGGCCCCCGCGCCGTCCTTGCGGTCCAGGCTGAGCTCGAGGGCCTCGACGCGCGCGCTCCAGGTGGCGCGGTCGCGCTCGGCCTCGGCCGCGCGGGCCTCGAGGTCTCCCACCGCCTCCTGCGCCTCGGCCAGCGCCGTCGTCGCCTCCTCGTGCCGGGCGTCGAGGTCCTCCTCGCCCTCCTCGGCACCCACGACCTGCACCTCGAGCGCGCCGAACTCGCGCGCCGCCGCCTCGGCCCGGCGCTCCGCCTCGGCCACGACCTCGCGCACGCGCTCCAGCTCGGCGTCGCCGGCCTCGACGCGGCTGCGGCGCGCGGCCACCTGCCCCGAGAGCCGGGCGAGGCCCTCGCGGCGGTCGGCCGCGCCGCGGTGCAGGGTCGCGAGCTCGCGCTCCGCGGCGTCCGCGGCCTTCTCGGCGTCGGTGCGGGCGGCGACGGCGGAGTCGAGCGCGGCGCGCGCGAGCTCGACCTCGCGGGTCAGCTCCGCCTCCGTGGCCCGCGCGCGCTCGGCCTGGGCCTCCAGGTCGGCCGGGTCCTGCCCCCGGTGCTCCGGCTCGGCGGCACCCAGCAGCCGCACCCGCTCGTCGGCGAGCGTGGCGAGGCCCCGCAGCCGCTCGCGCAGCGCACTCAGCGCGTGGAACGCGTCGGCCGCGCGGCCGGCGTCCGCGACCGCGGCGGACGCCGCGACCTCGAGCCGCGCCAGGTGCTCCCGCGCCCGCTCCAGGCCCTGCTCCGTCTCCTGCTGCCGCTCGCGCAGCGCCGCCTCGTCGGCCCGCTCCTGGGCCATCTGGGCGGTGAGCTGGGCCAGGTCGTCCGCGAGCAGGCGGGCCTTCGCGTCGCGCAGGTCGGCCTGGACGGTGCGGGCCCTGCGCGCCGCCTCCGCCTGCCGTCCGAGCGGCCCGAGCTGACGGCGCAGCTCCGCGGTGAGGTCCGTGAGGCGGGCGAGGTTGCCCTGCATCGCCTCGAGCTTGCGCAGCGCCTTCTCCTTGCGCTTGCGGTGCTTGAGGACGCCGGCCGCCTCCTCGACGAAGCCGCGCCGGTCGTCGGGGGTGGCGCGCAGCACGGCGTCGAGCTGCCCCTGACCCACCACGACGTGCATCTCGCGGCCGATGCCGGAGTCGCTCAGCAGCTCCTGGATGTCGAGCAGCCGGCAGGAGCTGCCGTTGATCGCGTACTCCGACCCGCCGCTGCGGAACAGCGTGCGGGTGATCGTCACCTCGGTGTAGTCGATCGGCAGGGCGCCGTCGGTGTTGTCGATCGTGAGGGACACCTCGGCCCGGCCGAGCGGCGGACGGCCGGCGGTGCCGGCGAAGATGACGTCCTCCATCTTGCCGCCGCGCAGCGACTTGGCGCCCTGCTCCCCCATCACCCAGGAGAGCGCGTCGACCACGTTCGACTTGCCCGAGCCGTTCGGCCCGACGACGCACGTGATGCCCGGCTCGAGGCTCAGCGTCGTCGCCGAGGCGAACGACTTGAAGCCGCGGAGCGTGAGCGTCTTGAGGTGCACCCGGCGAGCCTAACCGCCGGATCCCGCCGATCCGCGGAACTACGCCGGTCCCGCCCGGAGACGTCCGGACACGCCGACGGCCGGGCCCGTGCGGGCCCGGCCGTGCGACGTCGTGCGTGAGTCGTGCGAGACGTGCGAGCGCTCAGAGGTTCGGGAACCAGAGGCCGATCTCGCGGGCCGCGGACTCGGGCGAGTCGGACCCGTGCACCAGGTTCTGCTGCACCTTGAGGCCCCAGTCACGACCGAGGTCGCCGCGGATGGTGCCGGGGGCCGCCTCGGTGGGGTTGGTCGCCCCCGCCAGCGAACGGAAGCCCGGGATGACGCCCTGGCCCTCGGCGACGACGGCGAGCGTCGGGCCCGAGAGCATGAAGTCCACGAGCGGCTGGTAGAACGGCTTGCCCTCGTGCTCGGCGTAGTGCGCGGCGAGGAGCTCGGTCGTGGCCTGCTTCAGCTCGACGGCGACGAGCGAGTAGCCCTTCGCCTCGATGCGCCGCAGCACCTCGCCGGACAGGCCGCGGCGCACGCCGTCGGGCTTGACGAGCACCAGGGTGCGCTCGATGGCGGGCTCGGCGGGCAGGGGGGTGTCTGCGACGTCGGTCATGGCGGAGAGCCTATCGGCGCCCGTGCCGTGCCCCGTACGCCCGACCGCCCGACGACCCCGGCGCGGCCGGTCAGAGGTTCGGCGCCGTCTCCGGGTGCTGCGCGTCGTACTCCGCGCGCTCGCGGTCGATGCGTCCGCCCAGGCGCATCGAGACGACCCACATCGCGACGAACACCACACCGACCACGAACATCATCGGCAGGAGCAGGCCCATCGCCAGCACGGGCACCTGCACGACCGTCCCCGCGTAGTACCCCAGCGGCGTCCCGACCATGCGGGACATCACCAGCAGCACCACGAACAGCACGCCGATCACGAGCCACAGGGCGAGCGGCGACTCGATCACCAGGGGGCCGCGCTCGTAGCCGGTGTTCCGCAGCCCGTAGAGGGCGACGCCGGCGAACAGCACCACGAACGCCTCCAGCTGCAGCATCATCGACGTGAACTGCACCTTGGCGGGCTTGCGGGGCTTGATGCGGTCCCCCGGGCGGGGACGGTCGTCCTTCTTGCTCACGACCCCACGATATCCGCGCGCTCGCGGGTGCCGGGACCGTCCTCGTCGGAGGTGGCCTCGGACGCGCCGTCGGCGACCGGCAGCTCGTCGAGCGCCCCCGCCCTGGCCGGGTCGGCGACCGCCTCGCCGCGCGCCACCATGCCGGCGACGTCGGAGAGCTTGATCACGGGCAGGAAGAGGGCGAGCACCAGGCCCAGCACGATCAGGGGCAGCAGGTACCAGAACGACGGCGCCAGGGCGTCGGCGTAGGCGTCGATGACGCCGGTCTTCAGCGGCTCGGGCAGCTGCTGCACGAGGGCGGGGGTGAGGCTGGACTCCCCCGCACCGGCCGCGCCGCCCGGCACGCCGGCGAACACGCCCTGCAGGTTGTCGGTGAGCCGCGTGGTGAAGATCGTCGTGAACAGGGCCGTGCCCGTGGCGGCGCCGATCTCGCGGAAGAAGTTGTTGGAGCTCGTGGCGGTGCCCAGCTCGTGCGGGTCCACGGCGTTCTGCACCGCGAGCACGACGGTCTGCATCACGAGGCCCATGCCGGCGCCGAGCGTGAAGATCATCGCGCCGAACGTCCACATGGACATGTCGCCCGACAGGGTCGTCAGCCACACCATCGCCAGCGCGACGACGATCAGCCCGACCACGGGGTACGCCTTGTACTTCCCCGTCCTGGAGATCGCGATGCCCGACACGATCGAGGTCAGCATCATGCCGGCCATCATCGGGAGCATCAGCCAGCCGGACTCGGTCACGCCGGCGCCGGTCGACATCTGCAGGAACGTCGGGATCATCGCCATCGCCGAGAACATGCCCATGCCGAGCACCAGGCCGATGAGCGTGGTGATCGTGAAGGTCCGGTTCTTGAACAGGCGCAGCGGGATCAGCGGCTCGGCGACGCGCGTCTCGGCCACGATGAACCCGGCCACGGCGGCCAACGTCAGCACGACCAGCCCGGACAGGCGCCAGTCGGTCCAGTCGTAGCCGCTCGAGGAGAGCGACTCCCAGCTCGTGACGAGCACGATGCCGGTGGTGGCCACCGCCATCGTGACGATCCCGGCCCAGTCGATCGGACGGGAGGAGCGGTGCGAGGGCAGCTTGAGCGCGAACCACGCGATGACGAACGCGGCGACGCCGACGGGGAGGTTGATCCAGAACGTCCAGCGCCAGCCCGGGCCCTCGGTGAGCCACCCGCCGAGGAGCGGCCCGAGGACGGCGGAGATGCCGAACAGCGCACCGAGCGGGCCCATGTACTTGCCGCGCTCGGACGCCGGCACGATGTCGGCGATGATCGACTGCGACAGGATCATCAGGCCGCCGCCGCCGAGGCCCTGGACCCCGCGCCACAGGACGAGCTCGATCATGTTCTGCGAGAGCGCGGCGCCCACGGAGGCGAGGGTGAACAGCCCGATCGCGACGAGGAACGGCCAGCGCCGGCCCATGAGGTCGCCGAACTTGCCGTACAGGGGCATGCCGATGGCGACGGCCAGGATGTAGGCCGTGATGACCCACCCCTGGTGCTCGACGCCGTTCAGCTCGCCGACGATCGTGGGCATCGCGGTGCCGACGATCGTCTGGTCGAGGGAGGACAGGAACATCGACGCCATCAGGGCGCCGAAGATCAGCCAGACGGTGCGCTGCGTCAGGACGACGAGCGGCTTGTCCGGCGCGGCGGGAGCGGCATGGCTCATGGAACACCTCGGATCGGCGGCGCACGGGGCGCCGGGGTAGTGACGGGGGCGGGGATGCTTCGGGTGACGACGTGCGCGGGTGCCGGCGGGCACCCGGGGGTCACGACGTGAGGATGGCGGCGAGCTGGCCGACGACGTGCGGCACGTGGTCGCCGACGTCGCCCTCATGACCGGCGCGGGCCCAGTCGTCCATCGCGGCTCGCGTGACGACGAAGACGACCATGGCGCACATCTCGGGGTCGGCGGGCAACGGGGCCGCCTCGTGCCGCCGCTCGAACAGGGCGACGACCTGGGTCTTGTGCCGCTCGAACCAGGCGAAGTGCCGGCCGAGCAGCCGTGGCTCCAGCTGCAGGATCTCCATCACCTGCTCGCCGTGGTGCTGCCCCGGGCCCGCGAAGGCCTCGAGCAGGGACCGGACGAGCACCTCGAGGTCGGCCACGAGGCGTCCGTGGGGCCCGCCGGCCGCGAACGCCTCGCGGATCTCGGCGCTCAGCTCGAACGAGCCCTGGCCGAGCACCGCGTCGTCCTTCGACTCGAAGTAGTTGAAGAACGTGCGGGGAGAGATCTGGGCCGCCTCGGCGATCTCCTCCACGGTCACGGCGTCCAGGCCGCGCTCGAGCACGAGGCGCTGGGCGGCGTCGACGATCGCGTCCGTGCGCGCGCGCTTCTTGCGCTCACGCAGTCCGAGGTCACCGGCGGGAGGAGTCACCGGACAATCATGCACCCGCTGCAATATTGCACCAAGTGCAACTTCCTGTGAGCGTGGTCACACCTCGCCGAAGCCGCCCTCGATCAGCCCGACGACGGTGGCCACGGCGTCGCGCGCGTCCGCGCCGTGCGCGGCCACCTCGACCTCGGTGCCGGCGGCCGTGCCCAGCGCCATGAGCTGCAGCACGCTCGTCGCGTCCACGCCCTGCAGGGTGACCGGCCCGCCGAACGCCGCCGCGGCGCGTGCCACCACCGCCGCCGGACGGGCGTGCAGGCCCAGCGGGTTGCGGATCACGACCCGCGCCGAGACCGTCTCGCCGCCCGCGTCCGGGGCCTCGGGGGTCGGGGCCGTCGGCGGGGCGACGGGCGGGGCGACCGGCGGGGCGACCGGCGGGGCGACGGGCGCGCCCGCCCCCTCGGCGGCGGCCAGCACCGCGTCCAGGTCGCCGCCCTGCTGCGCCGCGACCGCCGCGGCGACGGTGCCCTCGACGAACGGCGCGTCGGCGAGGCGCACCCGGTCCGCCAGGTCGGCGTCGAGCTCCAGCGCCGTCTCGACGGTCAGCACGGCGGAGCCCAGGTCCGCCAGGACGACGACGCCGTCGACCCGCGGCAGCGCGTGCCCCAGAGCGTCCTGCACGACCTCCAGCGACGTGCCCAGGCCGCCGTCGCCGTCCCCCGCCCCGCTCTCCAGGACGACGTCCGGCGCCATCTCGCGGGCCAGCTCGACCGCACCCTCGGCGAGCCGCGTCGAGTGGGAGACCAGCAGCAGCCCGACGCTCACTCCGCGACCGCCTCCGCCTCGCTCTCGCCCGCCGTGGAATCGGGCGTGGCGTCGAGCGCCGCGTCGAGCGCCGCGCGCAGCACCAGCGCCGTCGAGCGCGCGCCCGGGTCCTCGTGGCCGGCGCTCCGCTCCCCCAGGTAGGAGGCGCGCCCCTTGGTCGCGACGAGCGGGATCGTGCCGGTGGCCCCCGCGTCGGCTGCCTCCGCGGCGGCTCGGAGCACGTCGACAGGGTCCCGACCGGCGTCCGCGGCGGTGGTGGCCGCCTCGACCGCGGGGGCGAGGGCGTCGACCATCGTCTTCTCCCCGACCTGCGCCTTGCCGCGCGACGTCACGCCCTCGAGCGCGGCGTCGAGCAGCACCACGACGCCGGACCCGTCCACGCTGGGGCGGGCGGACCGCTTCGCCGCCCGCAGGAACGCCGTCCCGTACAGCGGCCCCGAGGCGCCGCCGACCTTCGACATCAGGGTCGTCGCGACGAGCATCAGCACGTCGCCCACCTCCGCGCGCTCCGGGGTGCCCGGCTCGTCCAGCTTCGCGACCACGGCCTGGAACCCGCGGTGCAGGTTCTCCCCGTGGTCGCCGTCCCCGATCTGCCGGTCGAGCTCCGTGAGCTCGTCCTTCGACCCCGCCACGACGTCGGCGGTGCGCCGCACCCAACGCTCCGCCCAAGCCACGTCGAGCCCCATGACCGCACGCCTCCTCGCCTCGGGGCGCCCCGCGGCGCCCGTCACCAGTGCAACGCCGCCGTACGCACCGGCGCGTCCCACAGCCCCCGCAGCTCGTCGTCCAGCCGCAGCAGCGTGATCGACGCGCCCTGCATCTCCAGCGACGTCACGTAGTTGCCCACGAGCGACCGGGAGACGGTGACACCGCGCTCCTCGAGCAGCCCGCGCGCTCGACCATAGACGACGTACAGCTCCGACAGCGGCGTGCCCCCCATCCCGTTGACGAACAGCAGCACGTCGTCGCCGCCGCCCAGCCGCAGGTCGTCGGCGACCGGGTCGAGCAGGCTGCGCGTGATCTCGGTGGCGCCGGCGAACGGGATCCGGTGGCGGCCGGGCTCGCCGTGGATGCCGATGCCGATCTCGACCTCGTCGTCGGGCAGGTCGAAGGACGGCTTCCCGACGTGCGGCACCGTGCAGGCCGTGAGCGCGACGCCCATGCTGCGCACGTTCGCCACGACGCGGCCGGCGATCTCGGTGACGGCGCCGAGGTCGTCGCCGCGGGCCGCGGCGGCGCCCGCGATCTTCTCCACGCAGACGGTGCCGGCGACGCCGCGGCGGCCCGCCGTGTACAGCGAGTCCTCGACGGCGACGTCGTCGTTGACGAGGATCGTCGCCACCTGCGACCCCTCCGCCTCGACGAGCTCCACGGCCGTCTCGAAGTTGAGCACGTCGCCCGTGTAGTTCTTCACGATCGCGACGACGCCGGCGCCCGAGTCCGCGCCCAGGATCGCCGGGACGATCTGGTCCGGCGTGGGCGAGGTGAACACCGCGCCCGGGACCGCCGCGTCGAGCATCCCGTCCCCGACGAACCCGGCGTGCAGCGGCTCGTGCCCCGAGCCTCCGCCGCTGACCAGCCCCACCTTGCCCGGGACGGGCCCGCCGGCCCGCGTCACGTACACGGGCTCGTCGTGCACCTCGACCAGGTCGGCGTGGGCGAGCCCGAATCCCGCGAGCGAGTCGGTCACCGCGTCCGCGGGGTCGTCGAGCAGCTTCTTCATGTCGTGCCTCCTCGCCTGGCACCGCCGTGCACCGCGGCGGCCTGTCCCCATCCAACACCCGGGCGGCACGCCACGCAGCACCCCCGGGGGGTGGCGGGCGGGTGATCGTGCGCGCGTCCCGGACGGGCGCGTCAGCCGCGGCCGAGCAGGATCCGGGCGTCCGCGACGGTGATGACCGAGCCGGTGACGAGCACGCCGCGGCCGGTGCCGACGCCCACCTGGTCGCCGCTCTCGGCGAGGTCGGCCGCCATCTGCAGCGCCTCGTCGAGGCGGGCGGCGGTGCGTACGCGGTCCTCGCCGAAGATCTCGTGGGCCACCTCGAGCAGGTCCTCGGGGTCGGCCGAGCGGGCCGACGAGTTCTTCGTGAGCACGAGCTCCGTGAGCGCCGGCTCGAGCGTCGCGAGCAGCCCTTCGACGTCCTTGTCCGCCATCACGGCGACGACGCCGACCAGGCGCGGCAGGTCGAACTCCTCGTCGAGCGCGTCGACGAGGGCCTGCGCCCCGTGCGGGTTGTGGGCCGCGTCCACCAGGACGGTCGGGCTCGAGCGCACCACCTCGAGGCGCCCGGGCACGACGACGTCGGCGAACGCCGTCTCGACCACGCCGCCGTCCAGGGCCCGGCCGCCGAGCAGCGCCTCGACCGCGGCGAGCGCGAGGAGCGCGTTGTGGGCCTGGTACGCGCCGTGCAGCGGCACCAGCACCTCGGTGTACAGGCCGGCGGGGGTACGCAGGTCGACGAGCTGCCCACCGACGGCCGGCCGACGGCCGGCGACCTCGAGCTCCACGCCCTCGCGCAGCAGGTGCGCCGACACCTCCGCCGCACGTTCGCGCAGGATCTCGTCGACGACGACCTCCTGCTCGGCGCTCACGACCGTGGCGCCCTCCTTGACGATGCCGGACTTCTCCGTGGCGATCTCCGCCAGCGTCGAGCCGAGCCAGCGCTCGTGGTCGATGCCCACCGGGGTGAGCACCGCGACCTCGCCGTCGACGACGTTGGTGGAGTCCCACCGGCCGCCCATGCCGACCTCGACGACCGCGACGTCGACCGGGGCGTCGGCGAAGGCCGCGACCGCCATGACGGTGAGCACCTCGAAGAAGCTCAGCCGCGGCCCGTCCGCCTCCTGCGACTCGCGGTCGACCACGCCGATGTACGGCGCGACGTCCTCCCAGACCTCGACGAAGCGGGCGGCGCTCAGCGGCTCGCCGTCCACCTGGATGCGCTCGGTGACGCTCGTGAGGTGGGGCGACGTGAACAGGCCGGTGCGCAGGCCGTGCTCGCGCACGAGCCGCTCGGTCATGCGCGCCGTCGACGACTTGCCGTTGGTGCCGGTGAGGTGGATCGCGCGGAACGCGTGCTGCGGGTCGCCCAGCAGCTCGAGCACGCGCCGCACGCGGTCGAGCGTCGGGTCGATGTCGTGCTCCGGCGCCCGCGACATGATCTCCGCGTACACCTCGCGCAGCGACTCTTGCGCCACGGCGTCCTCCGCCGCCGCGCGGGCGGCCTGGCGCTCGGCGGCACGGGCCTTGCGCACGGCGGACGAGGGCTTGTTCTCAGCGTCGGGGGTCACCCCCGAAGGATAGGCGCTGCGCGCCCGCCGACGACGGCCGGTCAGCGCGGCGCGAGCACCACGACCGGGGTCTCCCCGGCGCGGTGCGCGGCGAACCGGTCGATCTCGCCCCAGCCCTGGTGGCGGCCGACGAGCGTCCAGAGCCGGTCGCGCTCCTCGCCCTGCGCCGCCGTCGCCCGGACGGGTCGCGGGCCGTCGACGGTGTCCACCTCGGCGTCCGGGTGCGCGCTCAGGTTGAGCCACCACGCGGGCGGCGGGTCGCCCCAGCCGTTCATCGCCAGGGTCACGTACCGGCCGTCGTCCTCGACGTAGCCGAGGATCACGGCACGCTCCTGGCCGCTGCGGCGCCCGACGACGCGCAGGCGCAGCATGCCGAACTTGCCGCCGGGGGTGGGCCGCCGCAGCGGCCACCGCCCGCCGCTGATCCGGTAGCCGGCGCGCTGGACCGCCCACGCCGAGCGGACGAACCAGCGCGGCGGGACGAAGGGCGGGCGGGACTCGGGGGCCGGTGTCGCGTGCGTGCTGCCCATGGCGGACTCCTCGGCGAACTCCTCGCAGCGGGCCGGCGCGGCACGCCGGGGCACCAGGCTAGCCCCGGGGTGGGCGCCGCGCCGCTGTCGTCGGCCGGGGCTACGGTCGGGTCGTGGCCACCGCCTCCGACGCTCCCGAGCGTCCCGTCCGCCTCGCTCGTCGCGTCGTCCCCGACCCTCCGGGGTCGGACGCCGCGCCGCTGGTGCTGCTGCACGGCGGGGGCGGTGACGGCTCGACGTGGGACCCGTTCCTCGGCCCGCTCTCCCGCCGCGGCCCGGTCGTGGTGCCGGACCTGCGGGGCGCGGGACGCAGCCCGCGGCGCGGCATCGGGTCGGTGACCGAGCTGCGGGACGACGTGCTGCTGCTGCTCGACGACCTCGCCCTGGACCGCGCGGTGCTGGTCGGGCACTCGCTGGGCGCACTCGTCGGGCTGCTGGTCGCCCTCGAGCGGCCCGACCGCGTCGCGGCGCTGGTGCTCGAGGAGCCCCCGCCCCTGGAGCCCTTCCGCCTCCCCGCGCCGGCCAGGCGCCCGGACGACGCGTCGTTCTACGAGCGGGAGATCCGCCCCGCGGTGCTGGCGGCGCTCGCCGCCCCGGACCCCGCCTGGGTGGACGGTCTGGCCGCCGTCGCCGCGCCGACGCTGGTGATCGGAGGCGGCCCCGACAGCCACCTGCCGCAGGACGCGATGGCCCGCACGGCGGCCCGGCTGCCCGACGCCCGGTTCGTCACGCTGTCCGGCGGCCACCTGGTGCACCCGCACGCCCCCGACGCGTTCCTGCGCGAGGTCGAGGGGTTCCTCGACCTCGCGCAGGGCGGCTCGTGACGGCTGGTCCGCGGGTCAGCCGGCCGGCGTCTCCCGCTTGCTCACGCGCACGGCGCGCTCGCCGTCGCCCGCCGCCACGGCGAGATCGAGGGCGAGGGTCTCGCGGGCGATGAGCTCCCGGTAGGTCTCCACCGCGGCGACGTGCTCGGCGGGCACGTCGAGCTCCAGGGCGATGCGGTCGCTCACCTCCAGGCCCGCGGCCTTGCGGGCGTCCTGCACGTCGCGGATGACGTCGCGGGCGTAGCCCTCGGCGCGCAGCGCGTCGTCGAGCGCGAGGTCCAGGACGACGAACCCGCCGCCCGGCAGCACGGACGCCGCGACGTGCTCGCCGGCCGCGTCGCCCACGACGGTGGTGAGCTCGTACTCCGCCTCGAGGAGGGGCTCGTCGCCGGCGTCGGTCGTGACGACGACGGTGCCGTCGTCGTCACGGCGCCACGCGCCCGCCTTCGCCGCCTTGATGACGGACTGGACGCCGCGGCCCAGACGCGGGCCGGCGGCCCGGGCGTTGACGGCCAGTCGCTCGGTGATGCCGAACCGCTCGGACGCGTCGGCGTCCGCCTCGACGAGGTCGACCGCCTTGACGTTGAGCTCCGACGTCAGCAGGCCGACGTAGTCCGCGAGCGCCGCCGGGTCCGGCACGGCCACCGTGAGGCGGGCCAGCGGCTGGCGCACGCGCAGCTGGTGCGCCTTGCGCAGCGCGAGCGCGCTGGACACGACCGCGCGCACCTCGTCCATCGCCGCGACGAGCTCGTCGTCGCGCACGAGCGCGGCCTCGGGGACCTGGTGGACCGCGACGGCGTGGACGTCGTCGGCGCCCTCGAACCGCTCGCCGACGTCCTGCGCAGTCGCCGGCCAGTCCGTGAGGTGCACGGACCGGCCGCCGGTGAGGCCGCGCCAGACCTCCTCGGTGAGCAGCGGCGCCAGCGGCGCCATGACGCGCGTCAGCGTCTCGAGCGCCGTGTACAGCGTGTCGAACGCGTCGGCGTCCTCGGCCCAGAACCGGTCGCGCTGGGTGCGCACGTACCAGTTGGTCAGGACGTCGAGGTGCTCGCGCACCGACTCGCAGGCGCCCCCGATGTCGTAGGCGTCGAGCTGTGCGGTGACCTTCGCGACCAGGTCGTGGGTGCGGGCCAGCAGGTAGCGGTCGAGGGCGGGCAGGCCGGGGACGCGCTCGGCCGTGACGGGCTGCGCCGTGTAGCCCGCGCCGCCCCCCTCGGAGCCGGTCGCGCTGTTCGCGTACAGGGTGAAGAAGTAGTAGGTGCTCCAGAGCGGCAGCAGCACCTGGCGCACGGAGTCGCGGATGCCCTCCTCCGTGACGACGAGGTTGCCGCCGCGCAGGATCGGGCTGGCCATGAGGAACCAGCGCATCGCGTCGGAGCCGTCGCGGTCGAACACCTCGGAGACGTCCGGGTAGTTGCGCAGGGACTTGCTCATCTTGCGGCCGTCGGACCCGAGCACGATGCCGTGCGAGACGGCGGTGCGGAACGCGGGCCGGTCGAACAGCGCGGTGGCGAGCACGTGCAGCAGGTAGAACCAGCCGCGCGTCTGGCCGATGTACTCGACGATGAAGTCGCCCGGGTAGTGGTGCTCGAACCAGTCGGCGTTCTCGAACGGGTAGTGCACCTGGGCGTACGGCATGGAGCCGGAGTCCATCCACACGTCCATGACGTCCTCGACGCGGCGCATCGTGGACTTCCCGGTCGGGTCGTCGGGGTTCGGGCGGGTGAGCTCGTCGACGAACGGGCGGTGCAGGTCCGGCTCTCCGTCAGGGCCCAGCGGCAGGCGGCCGAAGTCGCGCTCGATCTCCGCCAGCGAACCGTAGACGTCGATGCGCGGGTGCGCCGGGTCGTCGCTCTTCCACACCGGCACCGGGGATCCCCAGAACCGGTTGCGGCTCAGCGACCAGTCGCGGGCGTTCGCGAGCCACTTGCCGAACTGGCCGTCCTTGATGTGCTCGGGGGTCCAGGCGATCTCCTGGTTGAGCTCGACCATGCGGTCCTTGAACTTCGTCACCTCGACGAACCACGAGGACACGCCCATGTAGATCAGCGGCTGCCGGCAGCGCCAGCAGTGCGGGTAGGAGTGCGCGTACGACTCGCGGCGCAGCAGCACCGTGCCGGCGGTGACCGACCCGGCGTCGGCCTCACCGCGGGTGCGGGCCTTGAGGTGGTCGATGATCGGCAGGTTCGCGTCGAAGACCTGCAGCCCGGCGTACTCGTCCACGGGGTGGATGAACTTGCCGTCCGCGCCCACCGGCATGACGGACGCGACGCCCTCGCGGTCGCACACGACCTTGTCGTCCTCGCCGAACGCGCCGGCGCTGTGCACCAGGCCGGTGCCGTCCGTCGTCGTGACGAAGTCGGCCTCCACCACCCGGTGCGCGCGCTCGCGCCCCTCGTAGTACGAGAACGGCGGGGTGTAGGAGGTCTGGAGCAGGTCGCGGCCGGTGAGGCGCCCGACGACGCGCGGCGCGTCCTCGTCCGGGTCGGTGAGCTCGCGGGCGTACGCGTCCACGCGCGCCGCGGCGAGCACGTAGCGCTGCGGCGCGCCCGTGAACGACGACTCCACGACGACGTACTCGATGTCCTCGCCGACCATGACGAGCAGGTTGGACGGGAGCGTCCACGGCGTCGTGGTCCAGATGAGGAGCTTGTCGCCGGGGCGCACGACGTCCTGGCCCGCGGGCACGGTGGTGACGTCGAAGCCGACGGTCACGGCCGGGTCCTGCCGGGTCTGGTAGACGTCGTCGTCCATGCGCAGCTCGTGGTTGCTCAGCGGCGTCTGGTCGTTCCAGCAGTACGGCAGCACGCGGTAGCCCTCGTACACGAGGCCCGCGTCGTAGAGCTTCTTGAAGCCCCAGAGCACCGACTCCATGTAGGTGACGTTGAGCGTCTTGTAGTCGTGGTCGAAGTCGACCCAGCGCGCCTGGCGGGTGACGTAGTCGCGCCACTCGGACGTGTACTTCAGCACCGACGAGCGACAGGCGGCGTTGAACTTCTCGATGCCGAGCTCGAGGATCTCGTCCTTGGTCTTGATGCCGAGCTGGCTCATCGCCTCGAGCTCGGCGGGCAGGCCGTGCGTGTCCCAGCCGAACCGGCGCTCCACGTGCTTGCCGCGCATCGTCTGGTAGCGCGGGACGACGTCCTTCGCGTAGCCGGTGAGCAGGTGGCCGTAGTGCGGCAGGCCGTTGGCGAACGGCGGGCCGTCGTAGAACACGAACTCGTTGCTGCCGTTCTCCCCCGCCGGGTTCTTCGCGACGGACGCGCGGAACGTGTCGTCGGCGGCCCAGAAGTCCAGGACCTCGCGCTCGATCGCCGGCAGGTCCGGGGACGCGGGGACCCCGGCGATGCCGAAGGCGGCGCCCTGCTGGGGCTGGTCGGACGAGCGGTGCTGCGGATAGGCCATGGGTGGGCTCCTGTGCGGACGAGCTGGCGGTCGGTGGTACGACGTCGGTGCTGCTGGGCTGGTGCTGTGCAAGGACGACGCCCCCGCCCCGAAGGGCGCGGGTCCCGCGGTACCACCTCGCTTGCGGACGCCGCTCGCGCTGACCTCCGCCGCTCGTTCACGGCTGTGACGGGCCTACCCGTCCGGTTCTACTGAGAGCGCGGGTGCGCTCGGTTCTTCCGGAGGCTCACCGGTGATGGCCGGGTCGACGCCTGTGCGTCCATGGTAGCCAGCCGCGCAAGTGCGGTCGTCGAGGGGCGGCTTCGGCAGCAGGAGGAAAAACCCGGGCGGCATCGCGGACGTTCTCGCCAGGATGGCGGGTATGGACGAGGTCGAGGTCGTCGTGGCCCACAGCCAGCGCGCGACGCTGCGCGTGGGCGGCATGTTCCTGAAGGTCGACGGCGACCCGGGGCACGCCGAGCGAGAGGCGCGGGCGATGGCCCTGGCTCCGGTCCCGACCCCGGCGATCCTCTGGTGCGAGCCGCCCGTGCTCGCCGTCGCCGCCGTGCCCGGACAGGCGCTCGGCGTCCTCGGCGAACCGTCACCGGCGTCGTCGGCGGCCTGGGCCGCGGCCGGCGCCGCCGCCCGGACGCTGCACGACGCGCCGCTGCCGCCGTGGCCGGGACGCCCGCTCGACGACATCAGGGCCGAGCTCGACGCCGAATGCGCCTGGCTGCTCGACCACGCCGTCCTGCCCCCCGAGGTGATCCGCCGCAACCGCGAGATCGCCGAGGCCGCCCTGCGGCCCTGGTCCCCGGTGTTCGTCCACGGCGACCTCCAGCTCACCCACGTGTTCGTCGACGGCGACGAGCTCACCGGCATCATCGACTGGTCCGAGGCCGCGCCCGGCGACGCGATGTTCGACCTCGCCATCCTGACGCTCGGGCACGAGGAGCGCCTGGACGACGTGCTGGCCGGCTACGGCCCCGGCGCGGACCGGGCCGTGATCCGCGCCTGGTGGTCGCTGCGGAGCCTGACGGCGTCGCGCTGGCTGATCGAGCACGGCTTCGACCCGGACGCGCCGGGAGCCGAGCTCGACGTGCTCAGAGCCCGGATGCGGGAGACCTAGGCACGGGCCTGCGAGCCCGCCACCTCACGCGCGGGCGTCCGCCGCCATCGCCTCGAGCGCGGCGAACGGCGCCGGGGCCGCGAAGCGCCCGCGCAGCGACGGCTCGTACGCCGCGAGCGGCCGCGCCTGGAAGAACCTCGCCAGCGCGGGGTCGTCCGGCTCGACGCCCAGCTCCGGGGCGGGCACGAACCCGAAGCGGGAGTAGTACGCCGGGTCGCCGACGAGCACGACGAGCGGCTCCCCCAGCGCGTCGGCGGCGCCCAGCACCGTGTGCACCAGCGCGGAGCCGACGCCGCGGGCCTGGTGGTCCGGGTGCACGCTCAGCGGGCCGAGCACGAGGGCAGGGTCGTCGCCCACGCGCGCCCGCGTGCACACGACGTGCCCGACGACGTCGTCCCCCGCGCCGGCGACGAACGCGAGCTCGGGGATCCAGCACTCGTCCGCGCGCAGGAGGGCGACGAGCGTCGCCTCGCCGGGTGCGCCGTCCGGCTCCACGGGCGGCGCCGAGTACGGCGCGCCCGCGAAGGCGGCGGCGGTGACGGCGCGGACGGCGGCGGCGTCGGTCGGGAGCTCGCGGCGGATCAGCATGGGCCGATGGTGGCATCGGCCCGCCGTCGTCGTCTCCGGTATTCCCGGTCCCGCCGCGGCGGACGCCGCGGTCTACAGTCCCTCGCATGCGCCGCGGACCGATCGTCGCCCTCGCCGGGGTCTCCGGGCTCGCCGCCGTGCTGGCCTGGAGCGAGTGGCTGAACCGGCGCTGGTCGCGCACCCTCGTGGCCGACGCCGCGGGGCCGACGCAGGCCGTCGTCGTCCTGGGGTTCCGCAATCCCGGCCCGGCGGCGAACGTCGTCAACCGCTGGCGGGTGCGCGCGGGGCTGCGGTCGATCGACCCGGCGGCACGCGCGCGGCTCGTGCTCAGCGGGGGCACGACGACGTCCCGCCGCTCCGAGGCGAGGGTGCTGGCCGACCACGCCGTCGGCGTCCTGGGCTACGACGGGCCTCTGGTGCTGGAGGAGGAGAGCCGGACCACCTGGGAGAACGTCGCGCGCGTCCTCCCGCTGGTCGAGGACGCCGACCGGATCACGTTCGTCTCGCAGCCGGCGCACGCGCTCAAGGCCCGGGTCTACGTGGCCCGTCAGCGACCGGACCTCGTGGGCCGGCTGACCCGCGCGGCCGACCACCGCTGGGGCGAGTGGCTGCCGCTCAAGCCGGCCCTCGCCGCCTACGGCCTGTGGACGCTGCGGGGCGTCCGGCGCGACCTGCGCGGGCGGTGACACCGCGCCGCACGGCTCGTATCGTGACGCCGTGACCGTCACCCAGGCGCTGCTCGCCTTCGCGCTCGTCGCGGGCCTCCTCACCCTCGTCCCCGGACTCGACACCGCGCTCGTGCTGCGCAGCACCGTGACCCGCTCGCGCTCGCACGGGTTCGCGGCGCTCGGCGGCATCCAGGTCGGCACCCTCGTGTGGGGCGCCGCCGCCGCGGGCGGCGCGGCGGCGCTGCTCGCCGCCAGCCAGACGGCGTACCGCGTGCTCACCCTGGCGGGCGCGGCGTACATGGTCTGGATGGGGGCGTCGATGCTCTGGCGATCCTTCCGGTCCCCCCGCGACGCCGCCGGCGAGGTCGACGTGCCGCTGCCGACCGGCGGCCGCTGGCGCGACTTCGGGCTGGGGCTCAGCACCAACCTCATGAACCCGAAGGTCGGCGTCTTCTACGTCGCCGCGATCCCCCAGTTCGTGCCCGACGGCGTCAACCCGCTGCTCATGGGCCTGCTGCTCGCCCTGGTGCACTGCGTGCTCGGGACCGTCTGGCTGTCGCTCGTCGTCCTCGGGGCGGGCTGGTTCGGGCCCCGGCTGCGCCGGTCGGGCGCCGTGCGCTGGGTGGACCGCGTCACCGGCGGGGTGCTGGTCCTGTTCGGCGCCCGCCTGGCGGCCACCGCGCGCGTCTGACGCCGCCCCGGGCCGGTCCGCGCCCGATCAGGTGATCGTCAGCTCGATCGTGTGCCAGCCGGTGGCGCCGTCCGGCGCGGGCGGTGCCTCCGCCTCGACCTGGACGGTGCCGTCCGCGTCCGTCGCGCGCACCGCCACCAGGTGGTCGCCGGGGGGCGCGTCCCAGTCCAGGCGCCACTGGCGCCACGTGTCCGGGCCGACGGTCTCGGCGAGCTCGGCCGCGACCCAGTCGCCGTCGTCCACCCGCACCTCGACGCCGGAGATCCCGGTGTGCTGGGCCCAGGCGACGCCCGCGAGCGTCACGGTGCCGGCGGGCAGGTCGTCGCCCGGGCGCGGGACGTCGATGCGCGACGACAGCTTGATCGGACCCAGCGCGGACCAGCCGCGCGGCGTCCAGTAGCCCTGCTCGTCGGCGAACCGGGTGACCTTGAGCTCGGTGACCCACTTGGTGGCCGACACGTACCCGTACAGGCCGGGCACCACGAGGCGCGCGGGGAAGCCGTGCTCGGTGGGCAGGGGCTCGCCGTTCATGCCGACCGCCACGAGGCAGGCGCGGTCGGGCTCCTGCAGCACCTCCAGCGGCGTGCCCGCCGTGAAGCCGTCGGTGCTGCGCGAGAGCACCATGTCCGCGCCGGCCTGCGGCTTCGCCCGGGCCAGCAGCTCCCGCACGGGGTGGCCGAGCCACAGCGCGTTGCCGATGAGGCTCCCGCCCACCTCGTTGGAGACGCACGCCAGCGTGACGTGGTGCTCCTCGAGCGGCAGCGCGAGCAGGTCGTCCCACGTGATCGTGAACGGCTCGTCCACGAGGCCGGTCACGGTGAGCGACCAGTCGTCGGGGTCCACCTGCGGCACGACCAGGGCCGTGTCGATGCGGTAGAACTCCGGGTTCGGCGTGACGTACGGGGCGGCACCCTCGACGCCGAGGTCGGCGCCCGCGGGCACCGGCGGCGCCGACGTCGCGGGCCGGGGCAGCCGGATCGCCTCCCGCGCGGCCGTCACCGCGCGACCGCCGGCGGAGACCACGCGCGAGACGCCGAGCACGACCACGGCGCCCGCCGCCGTGACGCCGGTCCACTGCAGGAAGCGGCGCCGGTCGATCGCGGACCGCCAGTCGGCCCCGGGCCGCTCGTCCTCGGCGAACCACGTCTCGACCCGCCGCAGCAGGGCGCTGAGCAGGGCGATCGCGGCCACCACCCCGAGCAGGCTCGGCAGCGCCCAGGCGATGTTCGCCCCCGGACGTCCGGCGGCCACGACGGCCGCCACCGCGCCCACGGCGCCCAGCAGGACGGCGCCCCACGGCGGACGACGCCGCTCCAGGAACCCCACGAGCGCCGCCCCGGCGAGGGAGACGGCGCCCATCGTCGCGAGCAGCACGGCCTTGTCGGCCGTGCCGAACCACGACACCGCCAGGTCCTTCAGCCAGCCGGGGACGCCGTCCACCACCGCCCCGCCGACCGCCACGACCGGGCTCGACGACGGGTCGACGAACGCCGCGACCAGCTCCGCGACCGCCAGGCCCGCCGCCGTCGCGACCACGCCCGCGAGCGCCGCCCACCAGCCGTCGCGCCGCTTCGGCTCGGGCGGGACCCACGACTCGGCGTCCCAGCCCCCGGCGTCTCCCGGTGAGCTGCTCATGACCTCAGCGTCCCACCACGGGGCTGGCGGGGGCACCGGGGTCCGGCCAGCCGGCGAGGTGCCCGAGCCACGCGAGGGCGAGCCACGACCCCTCGAGGTCCAGCTCCGTCCCCGGACCCGTGACGCGCGCGGAGCAGAGTGCGTCCAGCGTCCACGGTCCCTGCTCCGCCGGCGCGAGCGTCAGCGACCGGAGCGTCAGCGTCGTGCGGTCCAGCTCGACGTCGGCGGGCGCCGCACCGGACGTCGCCGGCAGCGCGGCCCAGGTCCGCCGGCGCGAGGTCCACAGGGTCGGGCGCTCGCCGTCGACCTCGGCGAGCCCGTCCGCGGTGCCGCCGACGACGGCGCAGGGCAGCTCGGCGACGGGCTCGGCGGGGTCGCGCGGCACCCGCGGCGGCTCGTCCCCGAGGCTCGCCACGTCGCCCGTCGGCGCGTTCCCGTTCGCGATCGACAGCGCGAGGTCCACGGCGGCGCGCACGAGGCCCGACGCCGCGCCCGCGCTCTCGCGCACCCCGCGCCGCTGCCGGCGCGGGCGTCGCCACGAGATCACGTCCTGGACCCGGGGACTCGTCATGGCGTCGACCGTAACGCCACCACGGTCGACGCCACGCCCGGCGCGTCACGCCCCGGCGACCGCCGGGTCCGGCCGGGGCACGTGCGCGAAGACCGACTGCCCCAGCCAGCGGGGCACCTGGCGCCGTGCCACCTCGGGGCCCACGAGGTCCACCTCGCGCGAGCGCAGCGCGTTCGCCCAGGTCACGTCACCCCGCCACAGGCGGGTGAGGGCCCGCAGCGGCGTCGTCACGACCACCGCCGCGTCGTAGCCGGGGTCGTAGTCGCACACCTCGACCTGCCCGTCGCGCACGACGATCCACCACCGGGACACCCGGGGGGCCACGTCGGTGAGCACGATCCCGAGGACGGTCCGCTCCCGGGGCCAGGCGGCGACGTCGATCGTGCGGCGCATGTCCCACAGCAGCAGGTGCGGGTCGAGGTCCTCCTCACCGAGCCCGCCGACCCACCGCGTGCCCCAGGCGCCGAGCGCCTCGACCACCGGCCGCAGCTCCTCGCCGGCGGGCGTGAGCACGTAGCGGACGTGGCCCTCGTCACCGGCGCGTCGCACGACGCCCGCACGTTCCAGGGTCCGCAGCCGCTTCGACAGCAGCGTGGGCGACATCTTCGGGTTGCCGCGCCGCAGCTCGTTGAACCGCGAGCTGCCGAGCAGCAGCTCGCGCACGACGAGCAGCGTCCACCGCTCGTCGAGCACCTCCATCGCCTTGGCGACGGGGCAGAACTGCCCGTAGCCCGCCATCCCCCCAGTGAACGCCCGCGACGCGCGGCGGGCCAGTACAGATCCAGGACTTCGCCCGGTCCAGATCCGGCACTGGATCGCGGCCGGCGCCGGGCGCACCGTGAAGGGGTCGGCACGGTCCCGTGCCGGTCACCGTGGAGCGAAGGAGCCCCTCATGAGCGTCACCGATCCCCGGACCGTCCCCGCCGAGCTGCTCGAGACGGTCCGCACCAAGCACCGCGCCGTCTGGGAGTCGGGCGACTATCCAGCCGTCGCGGACCAGGTCATCCCCTCGTTGGGGGCCGTCGTCGTGGAGGCGTGCGACGTCGGCCCGGGCGACCGGGTGCTCGACGTCGGCGCCGGCTCGGGCAACGCGTCGATCCCGGCCGCGCTGGCGGGGGCCGACGTCGTCGCCTCCGACCTGTCCCCCGAGCTCCTCGAGGCGGGCCGACGACGCGCCGAGGCCACGGGCGCCACCCTGCGCTGGGAGCCGGCCGACGCGCACGCGCTCCCGTTCGACGACGGCGCGTTCGACGTCACCCTGTCGTGCGTGGGCGTGATGTTCGCGCCGTTCCACCAGCTCGCGGCCACCGAGCTCGCACGGGTGACCCGCCCCGGCGGCACGATCGGGAACGTCGCGTGGACGCCGGACGGGTTCATCGGCCAGATGTTCGCGACCCTCAAGCCCTACGCGCCCCCGCCGCCGCCCGGGGCCCTCCCGCCGCCGCTGTGGGGCACCGAGGAGCACGTGCTCGCGCTCTTCGGCGACCGCGTCACCGACGTCCGGGCCGAGGTGCACGGGCTCGTCGTCGACCGCTTCTCCGACGGCGCCGCGTTCCGCGACTTCTTCAAGGCCACCTACGGGCCGACCATCGCGACGTACCGGCACCTCGGGGACGACGACGCCCGGGCGGCCGAGCTCGACGACGCGCTGGCCGCGCTCGGCGACCGGCACCTGCGGGACGACGGCACGATGGTCTGGGACTACCTGCTGGTGCGCGCGACCCGGGCGTGAGCCCGCGCCCTCACCCCGCGGCGATGAGGCGGTGACGGACCCGGTCGAGCTCCGGGTCCGTCACGCCGTGCGCGCGCAGGTAGTCCGCCGGGTCCACGCCGTCGAGGAAGTCCCCGAGCGCCGCGGCGACGGCGTCGCACCAGGCCGCCAGCGCGTCGGGCGCGCGGTGCGGCTCGCTCCATCCCGGCTCGGTGACGGCCCGGTCGTTGTTCGCGCGCACGGCCCGCAGGTAGTCGTCGACGACGACCGGGCGGGGGACGCCGACGAGGGTCAGCAGCAGGGCGGTGACCATGCCGGTCCGGTCGCGCCCGCCTGCACAGTGGTAGACGACGGCGCCGTCGGGCGCGTCGGCGATCGTGCGGAACACGTCGGTGACGAGCCCGGGCCAGCGCTCGAGCACGGTCGCGTAGTAGCGCGGGGTGTCGAGGTGCGGCGCCCAGGCGCGCATGAACTCCTCGTCGTCCGGGTCCTCGACGGGGCGGTGGTGCCGCGTCACGGTCGGCGGCAGCTCCAGCGGCTCGATCTCGGCCGCGTTGCGCAGGTCGACGACGGTGCGCACGCCCGCGGCGGCCATCGCCGCGAGACCCTCGGGGCCGGCGTCGTCGAGCCGCGACGTCCGGTAGAGGCTCCCGGTCCGGGTGCGCCCGCCGTCGGCGGTGGGCAGCCCGCCCAGGTCGCGGGCGTTCGGCAGCGCGCCCCAGTGCACCGCGCGGGCGTCGGGGCCGGTCGAGGCGGGGGCCGCCCCCGCGGGCGAGGTGTCGGTCGGGATGCTCACGGGCGTCAGGCAACCACACGTCGTCGGCGGGGCGTACTAGGCTCGACGCCGGATCACGGGCACGACTCTGGCCCGTCGGCGCGACCCGGGCTGTGGGCCGCGGTTCCACCGGCGCGAGATGGCGCGCCGTCGGACGACACCACCGACGACGACCCCTGGAGCTTCCGCGTGCCCCGACTCCCCCGTACCGCCGTGCCCGGCGTTGCCCTGCTCGCCCTGTCCCTCGCCGCCCTCACCGGCTGCGGCCAGGACCCTGCCGACGCCGCGCCCTCGGCCGCCCCGACGGACGGGTCCGCCGGGGGGACCACCTACCCGCTGACGCTCGACAACTGCGGTGTCGAGACGACGGTCGACGGCGCACCGCAGCGCGTGGTGACGATCAAGTCGAGCACCACGGAGATGCTGCTCGCCCTCGGGCTCGGCGACCGCATCGTCGGGTCGGCGTTCCTCGACGGCCCCGTGCCGGACTCGCTGGCCGACGCCGCCGCCGACGTGCCCGCCGTCGCCGAGCCGATGGCGGAGCAGGTGCCCGGCACGGAGGCCGTGCTCGGCCTGGAGCCCGACCTCGTCTACGCCGGCTGGGAGTCCAACCTCACCGCCGACGGCGCGGGCGACCGTGCCACGCTGGCGAAGCTCGGCGTGGCGACCTACGTCTCCCCCGCCGCCTGCAAGGCGCCGGAGTACATGCCTGACCCGCTGACCTTCGACGACGTCTTCGCCGAGATCGACGAGGTGGGCGAGGTCTTCGACGCCTCCGACGCCGCCGACGACCTCGTCGCGACGCAGCAGGACGCGCTCGCGTCCGTCGCCCCCGACGACCGCGGCCTCACCGCGCTCTGGTACTCCTCGGGCGACGACATCCCCTACGTCGGGGCGGGCATCGGCGCGCCGCAGATGATCATGGACGCCGTCGGCCTGGAGAACGTCGCGGGCGACGTGGACGACACCTGGACGTCGTTCTCCTGGGAGCAGGCGATCGAGGCGGACCCGGACGTCGTCGTGCTCGTCGACGCGACGTGGAACAGCGCGGAGCAGAAGATCGAGCGGCTCGAGTCGAACCCCGCCACCGCCCGGATGACGGCCGTGCGCGAGGGGCGCTACCTCATCGTGCCGTTCCCCGCGTCCGAGGCCGGCGTGCGCAACGTCGACGCCGTCGTCGACCTCGCCGACCAGCTGGCGGGCCTCGACCTGTGACCACCGTCGCCGAGCCGGTCCGCACCCCGCCGTCGACGTCGTCGACGGCGCGGCGGGGCGCGGCCTGGTGGCTGCCCGCGTCGGTGGTCGTGCTCGTCGCGACCGTCCTCGTGACCGTGACGGTCGGCCCGGCCGACCTGTCCGTCGCGGACGTGTGGCGTTCGATCGCGACGCACGTCGGCCTCGGCGGCGCGCTGGGCCTCGAGCCGCTCGACGCGCTGCCGGACGGCATGGTCTGGGAGCTGCGGCTGCCCCGCGTGCTCACCGCCGCGGCGGTGGGGGCGGGTCTCGCGGTGTGCGGCGTCGTCATGCAGTCCCTCACGCGCAACCCGCTCGCGGACCCCTACCTGCTGGGGCTGTCGTCCGGGGCGTCGCTGGGAGCGGTGCTCGTGCTGGTCGCCGGGCTGACGGTGCTGCTGCCGGTCGCCGCGTTCGGCGGCGCGGTCGCGGCGCTCGCCGCCGCCCTCGGGCTGGCCGGCGCGATCGGCACGATCACGCCGACCCGCACCGTGCTGGCCGGGCTGGCGGTGAGTCAGCTCGCCGCGGCCGCGACGAGCTTCGTCATCTTCTGGTCCGCCACCGGCGACTCGTACCGCGAGATCCTGTCGTGGCTCATGGGGTCGGTCGCGGGCGCGACCTGGACCTCGGTCGCGATCACCGGCGTGGCCGTGCTGGTGCTGGGCACCCTGCTCGCCTCGACCGGCTCGATCCTCGACGCGTTCACCTTCGGCGACACCGCGGCCGCCACGCTCGGCGTGCCCGTCGCACGGGTGCGGTGGCTGCTGCTGGTGGGCGTCGCGCTGCTCACGGGCGCCCTGGTGTCCCAGAGCGGGTCGATCGGGTTCGTCGGCCTGATCCTGCCGCACGCCGTACGGCTGCTCACCGGTGCGCGGCACCGGCTGCTCCTGCCGCTGTCCGCGCTGTGCGGTGCGTCGTTCCTCGTCTGGGCCGACACGCTCGCCCGCACGGTCTTCGCCCCCCGCGAGGTGCCCGTGGGCATCGTGACCGCCGCGATCGGCGCGCCCGTGTTCGCCCTGCTGCTGTGGCGCGGCCGGAGGATCGCATGACCACCGAGACCCGCTCCCAGGCTCGCACCGAGACCCGCACCGGCGCCCCCGCCCGGGACGCCGCGGCTCCGGCCGCCGACGGCCTGGACGCCGACCGGGTCTCGTGGTCGACGAGCGGCCGCCTGATCCTCGACGGCGTGGACGTCACCGCACCCGTGGGCGCGGTGACCGGGCTGCTCGGCCCGAACGGCTCGGGCAAGTCCACGCTGCTGCGCGTGCTCGCCGGGGTGCAGGCGCCGACGGACGACGGGCCCTCGGGCGGCGCACGCGTCGTCTTCGGTGGCGCCGACCTCCTCGCCCTGCCGCGGCGTCGTCGCGCACGGACGCTCGCGTTCGTCGAGCAGGAGGCGTCCACCGACCTGCCGGTGACGGTGCTCGACGCCGTCCTGCTCGGCCGCATCCCCCACCGCTCCCTGCTGGCCGGCGACTCCGCGGACGACCGCGCCGCCGCCCGGCGCGCCCTCGACGACGTCGGGGCGGCGCACCTTGCCGACCGCGAGGTCACGACCCTCTCCGGCGGCGAGCGCCAGCGCGTGCACATGGCGCGCGCCCTGGCGCAGGAGCCCGCGCTCGTCCTGCTGGACGAGCCGACCAACCACCTCGACATCGCCGCCCAGCTCGACGCGCTGCGCATCCTGCGCGACCTCGCCGACCGGGGCGTCACCGTGCTCGCCGCCCTGCACGACCTCCAGCTCGCCGCCCAGCACTGCGACCACGTGGTGCTGCTGTCCGGAGGCCGCGTCGTCGTCGCCGGCGACGTGCGCGACGTCCTCGTGCCCGACGTCCTCGACCCCGTCTACGGCGTGCGCACCGAGGTGCTCACCCACCCGCGCACCGGTCGCCCGGTGCTGACGTTCGAGCCGGCCGACTGATCCGCTGCATCAGGCCCGCGGACGCCGCCCCAGCTCGATGGCCGGGCAACGGTCCATCACCATGTCGAGTCCGGCGGCGCGGACGCGGGCCGCGGCGGCCTCGTCGACGACGTCGAGCTGGAACCACACCGCCTTGGCGCCGATCGCGATCGCCTCGTCGGCGACGGCCCCGGCCAGCTCGGAGCGGACGAAGACGTCCACGACGTCGACCGGGAACGGGATGTCCGCCAGGCTCGCGTAGCCCTGCTCGCCGTGCACGGTCTCGGCGCGCGGGTGCACCGGCACGATCCGCTTGCCCGCGCGCTGCAGCACCCCCGCGACGCCGTACGCGGCGCGCTCCGTGTTCGTGGACAGCCCGACGACGGCCCAGGTGGTGGTCTCGTCGAGGACGCGGTCGATGGTCGCGTCGACGTCGGTGGTGGTCTCGCTGACCTCTGAGCTGCTCATGCCTCGTGCAACCGGCACCTCGATCGGCCTGTTCCAGTCGCGCGGGTCCCTGATCCTCATGCGTGCCCCCTCGTCGTCCGTTCCGTCCGAGCCCTCGTCCGAGCCGTCATGCGACCGCCAGCGCCACGCCCGCGAGCGCGCACGACGCGGCGCAGGCGACGGTCCGCACGTGGTTGAGCCGGCTCCAGGGCCGGTCGAACGCGGCCCACCCGGCGGCGTCCCGGTGCGCCATGACGTGGTTGTTCAGCGGCACGTTGCCCACCGCCGTCACCCCGAGCATGCCCACGACCACCAGCACGGCGCTCGCCACGACCAGCCACGCGCCGTCATACCCGCCGACGAGACCGACCACCGCCGAGCCCGCGGGCACGACCACGGCCGCGCCGAACAGGGTCATGAACGGTGGCCGGACGGCGTCCTCGTTGATCGCCGCGATCGCGGCGGCCGCCGCCGCGGGGTCGAGCCTGCGCAGCCCCGGCATGACGAAGGTCGAGAACGCCGCGAACACCCCGCCCGCCAGACCGGTGGTCAGCACGGTCAGCACGAGGAGCACGCCCCAGGGGTCCATGGGCCCATCCAACCAGCGGGACGGCCCCGGCCGCAGCAGGATGGACCGCATGCCCGTGCCTCCGGCCGTCTCCAAGGCCACCAAGCGCTTCAACCCGTACGCCCTCAAGGTGAGCTCGCGCGTGCCGCCGTGGGTCACGCTGCACCACACGGGCCGCAAGAGCGGCCGCGAGTACCAGACCCCCGTGGTGGCGTTCGCCGCCCGGGCGCCGATCGACACGCGGGTCGCTCGGCCCGGCGACCCGGTCGAGATCGGGGAGTACCGCGACATCCTCGTGCTGACACCGCTGCCCTGGGGCCCGGACGTGGACTGGTGCCGCAACGTGCGCGCCGCGGGCTCGTACCGGCTCACCCGCAAGGGGGTCGACTACCGCGCGGACCAGCTCCGCGTCGTGGACGCCGACGCCGCCCGCGGGATGCTCGGCGGGTTCGTCGGCGCGGCGTCGGGGCTGATCGGCATCGAGTCGTTCCTCGTCGGGCGGCTGCACCGCTGGCCGGTCGACGAGCCAGGGCAGGGCTGAGGACCCGACGGCGTCGGCGGCGCGGGGCACCTCCATGGACACGAGGCCGGCGGCCGACGGTCCGTCCGCGCGCGCCCCGAGCAGAACACCGCGCGGCACTCGGCCGGTGGCGCGTCAGGCGTCCACGCCGTCGAGCAGCCCCGTCAGGATCCGGGGCAGCAGACGCCCCAGCAGGTCCTGGTCGCCCGTCGCGGGGGCCGACGTCGCGATCGCCCGCGCGAGGTGCGGATGCTCCCCGGCGACGACGACCGCGCGGAGGTACTCCTCCTGCGCCGACCGCCACTCCTCGGTCGAGCGGTCCGCGGCGAGCTCGGTCGCGGCGAGCGTCGCCACGAGCCCGATCGTCAGGCCCACGGCCTCGAGCTTGACCTGGCCGGGCGCGTCGACCGGGTCCAGCGCGGCGAGCGTCCGCTCGAGGAGGACGACGCCGTGGGGCGTCATCGGCGGCTGCGCCTGCAGGACGTCGACCGTCCACGGGTGACTCCGGCAGAGGGAGTCCAGCGCGCGGGCGAGCGCGAGGACGTCGGCCTGCCAACCACCGGTGAGGGAGGGGTACCGGACGTCGGCGAGCACCGCGTCGAGCATGAGCTGGATCAGCTCGTCGCGGCTGTCGACGTACCGGTACAGCGCGGTGGCGCCGGCTCCGATCGCGGCCGCTACCTTGCGCATCGACACGGCTCCGAGGCCCCCGGCGTCGGCCAGTCGGACCGCAGCGGCCGCGATGCCGGCGCGGTCGTGCCCGGGTGCCGGTCCGCGGCCCGCCCGTTCGGTCCGCAGCCAGATGCTGCGGGGCCGCTCGCTCTCTGCGTACATCGCTCGCAGTCTAGTAGCCTGGAGTACAGCGAACACTGTTCTCAGAGAGCCCGAGGCGCCCGATGACCCCGCCGACCCGCTTTGCCACCCATGACGACGTCACCATCGCGTACGAGACGTTCGGCGACCCGGCCTCCGGCGAGCCGCTCCTGCTGATCATGGGGCTGGACTTCCAGATGGTGTGGTGGCCCGACGCCCTCTGCGAGCTGCTGGTCGACGCAGGGTTCGCCGTCGTGCGATTCGACAACCGCGACACCGGGCTCTCCACGCACTTCACGTCGCCGGCACGACAGAACCCCTGGCGGGCGATGCTCGGCGGGACGGCCCCGGCGTACACCGGCACGGACATGCTCGACGATGTCGAGACCGTGCTGGACGCCGTCGGATGGACGTCGGCGCACCTGCTGGGCATCTCGCTCGGCGCCGGCGTCGCGCAGGCGGCCGCGCTTCGACGTCCGACCCGGGTCCGCAGCCTGACCAGCTGCTGCGGCCTGCCGTGCACCGCCCCCACGTGGCGCAGGTTGGCGTACGTGCGGTTCGGCATCTTCCGCGAGCTGGCGAGGCTCGGCGAGCCGACCACGTCCGCAGAGGCCGTCGACGTCCTGGTGGCGATCTGGCGAGCCCTCTCCGACCCGGCGCCGATCGACGAGGAGTGGGCCCGCCAGGCCGCGACCGTGAGCCACGACCGCGCGCCCCGGGACCCGCGCACCACCCAGCGGCAGCTCGCCGCGTGGTCCCGGGAGCGCCTGCCCGCGCTCTCGACCCTCCGCGTCCCGACCCTCGTGGTCTCCGGCGAGGACGACCCGCTCATGAAGGTGTCGGGCGGGCGCGACGTCGCCCGTCAGGTCCCGGGCGCCGTCTTCCGGACCCACCCGGGGATGGGGCACACGCTCCCGGAGAGGGTCTGGCCGGCGCTCGTCGCGGACCTGCGGCGGCTGGCGGACCGGGCGAGGGCAGCGGCCTAGGTGAACCCCCCTGGGCGCCGGGCGCGGCACCAGGGCCGGTTTCAGGGACCTCCCGGTTCTGTGACGCCGGTCACCTTCCGTACGTTCGACCGCATGATCGAGGCACAGGGTCTGTCCAAGCACTACGGGAGCACGACCGCCGTCGAGCGCGTCACCTTCACGGTGCGGCCCGGCGTCGTCACCGGCTTCCTCGGCCCCAACGGGGCGGGCAAGTCCACCACCATGCGCATGATCATGGGGCTCGACCGGCCCTCCGCGGGCTCGGTCACCGTCAACGGCCGCGCGTACGCGCGGCACCGGTCCCCGCTCACCGAGGTGGGCGCGCTCCTCGAGGCCCGTGCCGTGCACCCCGGCCGGACGGCGCGGTCGCACCTGCGCGCGCTGGCCGCCACGCACGGCATCCCCGACCGGCGGGTCGACGAGGTCATCGACATGACCGGCCTGGCCTCCGTGGCCCGCAAGCGGGTCGGCGGGTTCTCGCTCGGCATGGGCCAGCGGCTCGGCATCGCGTCGGCACTGCTGGGCGACCCGCGCACGCTCATCCTCGACGAGCCCGTCAACGGCCTCGACCCCGAGGGCGTGCTGTGGGTGCGCCGCCTCGCGCGGAGCCTCGCGGCCGACGGCCGCACCGTCTTCCTGTCCAGCCACCTCATGAGCGAGATGGCGCTCACCGCCGACCACGTCATCGTCATCGGGCGCGGCCGCATCCTCGCCGACGCTCCGGTCAGCGACGTCGTCGAGGCCGCGTCGCGGCGCGCGGTCACCGTCCGCACCCCCGGCCCATCGGCCCTGCGCACCGCGCTGGAGCGCGCGGGCGCCGCCGTCGTCGTGCCCGACGTCGCCCACGAGGGCTCGCTGGAGGTCACGGGCCTGGACGCCGCCGCGATCGGCGAGATCGCCCTCACCGCCGGCGTCGCGGTGCACGAGCTGACCCCGGTCGCCTCGACCCTCGAGGACGCCTACCTGGAGCTCACAGCGGACGCCGTCGAGTACCGCACCGACGACACCTCCGACCAGCTGGCGGCCGCCGGCACGACGAGCACGGGAGACCCGTCATGAGCGCCACCACCACCCTGGTCGCGGACCGCGCGCCGGAAGCCGACGCCCACGTGACCTTCGCGCGCGTGCTGCGCTCGGAGCGGCTCAAGCTGTGGTCGCTGCGCTCCACCTGGTGGGGCGTGGCGCTGACGGTGCTGCTCATGGCGGGGCTCGCGGCGCTCATGGCCGCGACGCTCGGGTCGGCCGCGAGCTCGCCCGGCATGCAGGAGACCATGAGCGCCGACCCGCGGCTCGCGACCCCGAGCGGCGCCGTCGCGGTGACGTTCGGGTACGGGTTCGCGCAGCTCACCGTGGCAGTGCTCGCCGTCCTGACCATCACCGGCGAACACTCCACCGGGATGATCCGCGCGACCTTCGCCGCCGTGCCCCGGCGGCTGCCCGTCCTGTGGGCCAAGCTCCTGGTCGTCGCGGCGACGACGGCGCTGCTGGCCGTCGTCGGCCTGGCCGCGGCCTGGCTCGCGACGGCGTCCTCGCTGTCCGCCGACGGACTCGCGCTGGACCTCTCCGACGGCGAGCATCTCCGCGCCCTGGGCGGCACGGTCGCGTACCTGGTGACCGTCGCCGCGCTGTCGCTGGGCATCGGCGCCCTCTGGCGGAGCACCGCGGCCGGGATCGCCACCACCCTGGGCCTGCTGATGGTGCTGCCGCTGCTGTTCCAGGTGCTCGCCGGCTCGGCCGCCTGGGCGCAGGACGTCTACGCCTACCTCCCGACCGTGGCCGGCGAGCGCCTCGTCGCCACCGGGCCCGCCCCGGACGGGCTCCTCTCCCCCGGCGCCGGGTTCGCGGTGCTGGCCGCCTACGCGACGGCGGTGCTCGCCGCGGCCGCCGTCGCCGTCCGGCGCCGCGACGCGTGACCGCGCTCGCGGCCGGGCTCAGTCGTCGCGCGCCTCCTTCACCTGGGCGACCAGCTGGGTCGGGTTCACGAACCTCAGGGCGGCGACGAGCATGACGAGCATCGTCGCCGTGTACATGACGGCCATGGCGGAGACGAGCTGGCGGGCCTCGCCGCCGCCCGCCGACGTCATGGCGCGGTAGATCGCCACGACGAGGGTGTCGGACTGCGGCCCGGACACGAGGAACGTCAGCTCGAACATGCCGACGGTGCGCACGAGCACGAGGATCGACGCCGCGAGGATGCCGGGCACGAGCAGCGGGGCCAGGATGCGCGTGAACACCTGCCGCATCCCGGCGCCGCACATGCGCGCCGCGGACTCGATCGCCGGGTTGATCTGCTCGATGAACGGCGTCATGGTCAGGATCACGAAGGGCACCGAGGGCACCAGGTTGACGAGGATCACCGCGATCACCGACCGGCCCAGTCCGAACGCGTACATCACGGTGGCGAGCGGGATGCCGAACGTGATCGGCGGCATGAGGATCGGCAGCAGGAAGAGCAGGTTCACCAGACGCTTGCCGGGGAAGCTCCGCCGTGCCAGCAGGTACGCCGCCGGCACGCCGATCAGCACGGACAGCACGACGACGGCGAGCGCCACCCCCACCGTCACGCCCACCACGTGCGTGAGGTCGAACCGGTCCCACGAGCTCGCGTACCACTCGGTGGTCCACTCGGCCGGCAGCCACGTGTCGAACCACGACCGCCCGAACGAGTCCACGACCACGGCCGTGATGATGCCGAGCAGGAACACCAGGAACGCGGCCATGCCCGCCCAGACGAACCACGTCGACGGCGACGCCGCCAACGACCGCTCGCCCGGGGGCCTGCCCGCCGCGCCCCGCGCGCGGGCCGGAGCGTCCTGCGGCGCGCCCGACGTCGTCGGGCTCTCGAGCGTGCTCATCCCTTGCCTCCCGTCGATCCCTTGTAGAGCAGCGACCGCCAGGCGAGCACGACCGCGATGACGATCAGCTCGACGACGCCCATCATGAGCGCGATGGTCGAGGCCATCGCGTAGTCGTTCTGCTCGCCGAAGGCGCGGAACGCCATGAGCGACATCACGCGCGTGGAGCCCATCGCGTCACCGACGAGGCGGGCGGACGGGAACACCGAGAACGCCAGCACGAACGTGAGGATGAACGTGGTGGCCAGCCCGGGCGCGAGCAGCGGCAGGGTGATCCGCCGGAACCGCTGCCACCAGCCGGCGCCGAGCGTGCGCGCCGCCGAGTCGAGCGACGGGTCGATGCCCGACAGGTAGCTCGACACCAGCAGGAACGCGAACGGGAACCCGGTGATGATCAGCGAGAACATCACGCCGGTGTAGTTGTTCACGAGCTGCACCGGCTCGTCGACGAGACCCGTCGCCAGCAGGAACCGGTTGAGCCACCCCTGGCGCCCGGCGAAGATGAGCAGCCCCTGCGCCGTGAGCACCGTGCCGAGCGTGATCGGCAGCACCAGCACCGACGTCATGAACCGCTTGAAGCGGAACTTGCGGCGCAGCACCATCGCCACGGGGATCGACGCGAGCACGTTGAACAGCGCCGCCGGCAGGGCGAGGCGCATCGTGATCCAGATCGAGTCGAAGACGAACGGGTCGCGGAAGAACGCCACGTAGTTCGCCAGGATCCCGCCGCCCCACTGCTCCTGGGTGGCGGCGCTCGGCTGGAAGGTGAGCCCGATCCCGTACGAGAACGGGTACACGAACAGCGCGAGCGCGAAGACCAGCGCGGGCACCATGAGCCACAGCGACGAGTCGATGCCGCGCTCCGCGAGCCGGTGCCGCAGGCTCGCGGTGCTGCGCGCCGGGTGGTCGGCGACAGCGGTCATGCCACCGTCACCGCCTCCGCCCGGTCGGCGGCCGCCGGCGCCGCCGATAGCTCCGCCGGGAAGACGAGCACCCGGTCGGAGGCCGCGGTGAGGCGCACGGCGTCGCCCACCGCGGGCGCCGTCGGCGTGCGCACGTGCAGCGTGGCGCCGTCCGCCGTCTGCACCACCACGGCGAACTCCCGACCGTGGTACTCGACGACGGCGACCACGCCCTCGACGACGTTGCCGTCGCGCGGCGCGTGGCCGTCGGCCAGCACCGTGAGGTCGTCCGGCCGCACCGCCACCCGGACCTCGTCCCCCGCCGCGACGTCGCCCACCGTGCGCCCGTGCAGGGTCAGCCCGCCGACGCGGACGGTGCCCTCGCCGCCCAGGGTCCCGGCGAGGATGTTGCGGTAGCCCATGAAGTCCGCGACGTGCCAGTTGCGCGGGTGGTCGTAGAGGTCGTCCGGCGCACCGATCTGCTGCACCCTGCCCTCGCGCAGCACGACGAGGCGGTCGGCCAGGGACAGCGCCTCCTCCTGGTCGTGCGTCACGTAGATCGTCGTGAGCCCCAGCTCCTGGTGCAGCCGCCGGATCTCCGTGCGCATGTCGAGCCGCAGCTTCGCGTCGAGGTTCGACAGCGGCTCGTCCATGAGCACCAGCGACGGCTCCAGCACCACCGCGCGCGCGATCGCGACGCGCTGCTGCTGCCCGCCGGAGAGCTGGCCCGGCAGCTTCTTGGCGTGCTGCTCCAGCTTCACCAGCGCGATGGCCTCGGCGACCCGCCGCGTGACGTCCGCGCGCGGCAGGCCCCGCATCTGCAGCCCGAACGCGACGTTCTTCTCCACGGTGAGGTGCGGGAAGAGCGCGTAGCTCTGGAACACCATCCCGAAGCCGCGCTTCTCGCTCGGCACCGTGTCCACCCGACGCCCGTCGAGCAGGATCTGTCCGTGGGTCAGCGGGAGCAGGCCCGCGAGGCAGTTGAGCGCCGTCGACTTGCCGCAGCCCGACGGGCCGAGCAGGGCGATGAACTCGCCGGCCCGGACCGTCAGGTCGAGGCCCGCCAGGGCCTGGTGGCCGCCGAAGCTGCGCCCGACGTCGCGCAGCTCCAACGACTCGAACGTGCCGGCCGTGATCGCCATCGGGCCCTCACTCCTCCGTGTACTTGCCGGCACCGATCTCGCGGTCCCAGATGTCGAAGGCCTTGACCATCGCGTCCGGGGCGAGCGGCGTCGTCGACGGGGCCGACTCGATGAGGTCGTCGTACCAGTCGCGGCCGTACTTCTCGATGGTCTCCTGCGACTCCTGCGGGGCCTTGTCGAGCGTGGCGCCCTCGACCGCGGGGCCGGGGTAGAAGTAGCCGTGGTCGTAGGCCTTGGCGTTCTGCTCCGGCGTGAGGACGTCCTGCAGCAGCAGGAGGATCGCCGAGATCTTGTCTGCCGACTGCCCCTTCGGGATCGCGGCGTAGTGCGCGTCGGTCACCCAGGTGAAGTCGTCGAACGGGGCCGCCTCGAGCGTGTTCGGCAACCGGCCGTCGGTGCGCGGCTCGATCTCCCAGCCCGTCGTCGTGGGGATCATGCTCCAGGTGCCGTCGCCGACGTTGGTGACGACCTGCCCGGTGCCGGTCGGGTAGTTGTCGACGTACTGGCCCAGCTCCTTGAGGTAGGCCCACGTCTTGTCCCAGCCGTTCTCCGGGTCCTTCGGGTCCTTGTCGCCCAGGATGTACGGCAGGCCCATGAGGAACGTGCGGCCGGGGCCGGAGTTCGCGGGTCGCGCGTACCCGAACTTGCCCGGGTTGGCCTTCGCCCAGTCGAGCAGCTCCTGGGGTGTCGACGGCACGTCCGTCACGACCTCTGGGTCGTACTGGAGCAGCGGCCCGGACGGGTAGTACGTGACGACGACGCCGTACCCCTCGGCGAGGTCCTGCATGGCCGCCGCCGGCTCGAGGTAGTTCTCCTGGTTGGACAGGCGGTCGCCGAAGTCGTCGACGACGGGCACCCACAGGTCCTGCGCGATGCCGGCGGACAGGCCGTCGTTGCCGGTCAGCACGAGGTCCACCGAGAGGTTCCCGGAGTCCACCTGGGGCTTCACGATGCCCGTGACGTCCGGCGCGCCGCCGGTCTCCCAGGTGACGGACGAGACGACGTCGGGGTTCGCCTCGACGAACGCGTCGACCATCGGCTCGGTGAGCTTCTGGTTGCCCGCGACGTCGAGGATGTGGAGCTCGACGGGCTCCGACGGGGCGTCGGGGACGTCGGCCGCGTCGGTCACGGCGGGACCGCTGCCGTCGCCCTCGGCCGCCGGTGGGGCGCAGCCCGCCACGGTGACGACGCCGAGACCGGCGAGGCAGAGGAGTGCGGCAGTACGGGACACGCTGGATGACCGCATGACGGAGGTACGCATGAGACCTGCTTCCTTCTGATTCGGGGCGACGTTGGCCCGGGGACGTCAGGAGCCCTCGTCGACGTCGGCGAGGGGGTGGTGCTACTCGAGGGGTACAGCGGGGCTGGCGGACGTCCTCGTGGGGGCGCCCGTCCGGCGGTCCACGACCTCGTGGACGGCGCCCGTGGAGCCACGGACCACGAGCTCGACGGGCAGGCGGTCCACGGCCGGACCGGGACGCGCCCCGGCGTCGACCCGGGCCGGGGGGTCCTCGGAGCCGAGCTCCCCGACCAGCAGGTCCACCGCGCGGCGGCCCAGTCTCGTGCGGGGAACGCGGATGGTGGTCAGCGCCGGGGACACGAGCGTGGCGACCGCGACGTCGTCGAACCCGACCACCGACACGTCGTCCGGCACCTTCACCCCGCGTTCCCGGAAGCGGCCGAGCATCCCGAGCGCCATGAGGTCGTTGAAGGCGACGACGGCCGTCACGTCCTGCGCGAGCACGTGGTCCGCCGCGGCGAAGCCCCCCGAGAAGTAGGGGCTGAAGGCGCCGAGCTCGACGAGCGACAGACCGTCCAGGCTCTCGGCGGCGCGCCGCAGACCGTCCGAGCGGCGTTCGCTCGACCAGGAGCTGACCGGGCCCGCCGCCACCGCGACCCGGCGGTGGCCGAGGACGTAGAGGTGGCGCAGCGCCTGCGAGACGCCGTCACGGTCGTCGACGGCGACCGACGGCAGGGCACCGACCTCCCGGCTCACGAGCACCGTCGGGACGTCGCCCGCGAGGCCGAGCACGTCGTGGTCGCTCGAGCGGGGCGACGCGAGGAGCACGCCGTCGACCCGGCGCGCGAGCTCGCGGACGAGCGCGGTCTCCGAGGTCGCGTCCTCCTCCGAGTCGACGATGAAGACGGCGTAGCCGAGCGCCCTCGCGCGCGCCTGGACGCCCTTCGTCACCGAGGCGAAGTAGGGGTTCTCCAGGTCGGGGACCAGCAGCCCGATGGCGTGGGTCCGTCCCATCCGCAGCCCGCGGGCCGTCGGGTCGGGCTGGTACCCCAGTCGGGCTGCCGCGGCGACGACCCGGTCGCGCGTGGCAGGAGAGACCCGGCCCGTCGATGCCAGGGCACGGGAGACGGTCGACACGGAGACCCCCGCCGACTCGGCCACGTCACGCGCGCTCGCCATGACACCCCTTCAGGTCGGACCGGTGCGCCGTCGCACCCGCCGTGCCGCAACAGTGGCAAACGATTGCAGGCGGGTCAACCCCCTGGTCGTCCTCCTTGGGGTCGACGTGGGCCTGCGCGCAGCGCCGAGCGCAGCGCGTCGGTGCGCAATCGATCCCGCCCACGGGCGACCGTCGAGGGGCCACGGCGGACGGGGGCGCGGCACAATGGCCCCATGACGGCACAGCTCTGGATCACCGGCGACCCCGAGACGGACGCACTGCTGAGCGACGACATGTTCGCGCTGCTCGTGGGCATGCTCCTCGACCAGCAGTACCCGATGGAGCACGCGTTCGCGGGGCCGCGCAAGATCCGCGACCGGCTGGGCAGCATCGACCCGCACGCGGTGGCGGACGCCGACCCGGACGAGTTCGTCACCCTCGCCACCACTCCCCCGGCCATCCACCGGTACGGCCGGTCCATGGCGGGCCGCGTGCAGGCGCTGGCGCGGGTGATCGTGGACGACTACGACGGCGACGTCGCGAAGCTCTGGACGACGGCCGGGGCCGAGGGGCCGGCCACCGGCGCGGAGGTGCTGGCCCGCCTGCGCGCGCTACCGGGCTTCGGCGAGCAGAAGGCCAAGATCTTCCTCGCCATGCTCGGCAAGCAGCGCGACGTCCGGCCCGTGGGCTGGCAGGAGGCCGCCGGGCACTACGGCGACGACGGCTCGCGCCGCTCGATCGCCGACGTGACCAGCGCGGAGTCCCTCGCCGAGGTGCGGACCTTCAAGAAGGCGCAGAAGGCGGCGGCGAAGGCGGCCAAGCAGGGCTGAGGCCCCGCTCGGCCGCCGCGGGACGCCGGTTCAGCGGCCGTGGTGCCCGTGCGGGAGCGGCACCTTCCACACCTCGCCGTCGAGGGTGACGACGTAGGCCGTGCGCCCGACGATCTCGAACGACGTCGGCCGGTCGAGGCCGGTCGCCACGGCTCGCAGGACGCCGTGCCGCCCGGCCTTCATCACCTGGCCGGTGTCCGGGTCGGCGGGCGACCCCTCGGGGTTGCCCGGGGTGAAGTGGCCCTGGGCAAGCGCGTAGAGCCCGCCCCGTCCGCGCTCGACGTCGACGAGCAGGCGGCCGCCGGAGGCGACCTCGTGGACGCCGTGCCTCCAGGGGGTGAAGGCGACGACCCGGCCGTCGCGCGGCAGGTGGGGCACCGGACCCGCCTGGGCGACCAGGACGGTCCGGCCGATGGCCTCCAGGCCCGTCGGCACGACGTTGCCGAACGCGCGGACCTGCGTGATCGAGCCGTCGGGCGTCACGTACAGCACCCGGTTGTGGTGGCCGTCGGTGACGAGGAATCCCCTGCGGTACGGCTCCATGGCGTACTGCAGGCCGGAGGGCACGAAGAAGTCGGTCTTCGGCGGGTGGGCGATCGACCAGGCGCCGATGTCGGCGACGGGACGCGCGACGCCGTCCCGGCCGACCCGGTACAGGCCGGAGACCTGCGGGTCCGCGAGCGACACGAGGACGTACGCGGTGCGGCCGCGGAACGCGACGTCGAGGGCGCCGCCGGGCGTCCCCGGCTGCTGCACGGGCAGCCCCGAGACGAAGGTCGAGGCGGCGCCGGTGCGGCGGTCGATCCGGGAGACCTCCCCGGACACCGGTTCGGTGACGTAGAGAGCCCCGTCGGGACCGACGGTGGAGCCGGCGCCGCCGGACAGCCCGGTGGTCAGGAGCGACGGGTCGGCGTGATGGTGGCCGTGGTCGTGGCCGTGGTGCGACGGAGTCGCGGCAGCGGTCGCGACCGTGGTCGCGGCGAGCATGGTGGACAGCAGGACGGCGATGATGCGTGGGGTGCGCATGGGGACCCCTCCCGAGGTGCGTCGTTGCACGGACGGTGAGGCTCGGCGCGGTGGCCGGGTCGGGACGTGGCGCTCCCCTCGCCGTGATCGACGCTACGCCCGATGCCCCTCGCCGTCACGGGCCGTTCGCCCCGGCGACCACCCGGCGGCGCGCAGCCGTCCGAGCGCGCGGTCGTGGGGCAGCGCGTGCCGGGTCCCGCGGTGCCCGACGGTCGTCGTGGCGGTGAAGACCGACGCGAGCAGCGCCTCCTCGACGGCGTCCGTCGCGGCCGCGAACAGCGGGTCCAGCGCGTCGTCGGGCACGAGCGGGTCGGCGGGGTCCGCCGTCGTGAACGCGAGGCCGTAGTCGCCGCTGCCGTGCGCGAAGTCGGAGCCCACCCGGCCCATGGCGAACACCGCGCGGCGGGCGACGCGTTCGAGCCGCCTGGCGTCGAGCGGGGCGTCGGTGGCCACGACGATCATGCACGAGTTGCCCTCCGCCGGACCGGATCCCTTCGGCACCGCGTCGATCTCTTCGGCACGGGGAACTGCCGAAGAGATCGACTCCGTGCCGAGCAGATCTGCCGCGGGCAGCGGCACGCCCTGCACGGTGAGGGTGCCGGAGAAGTTGGACTGCACCAGCACGCCCACGGTGCGCGGCCGGCCCGCGACGTCGACCCGGCGCGACGACGTCCCGATCCCGCCCTTGTACCCGAGCGCGGCGGTCCCCGCCCCCGCGCCGACGCAGCCCTGCTCCACCGGGCCGGACGTCGCGCCGTCGAGCGCGGCGAGCACGTGCGCCTCGGTGATCGGCCGGGCGCGGATGTCCGAGAGGTACCCGTCGTTCGTCTCCCCCACCACCGGGTTGAGGGTGCGCGCGTCCTCGTAGCCGGGCCAGGCGAGCACGTGGGTGACGAGCGCGTCGGCGGCGCGGAACGCGGAGAGCGTCGCGGTGAGGAGGATCGGCGTCTCGATCGCGCCGAGCTGCTCGAGCTGCGTCGCGCCCACGAGCTTGCCGTACCCGTTGCCCACGAACAGCCCGCACGGCAGCGCTCGCCGCTGCCCGGGCCCGGCGCCGAGCGCGTCGGGGACGACGGCGGTGACGCCCGTGTGCAGGTGCTCGCCCTCGTGCAGGGTGGTGTGCCCGACGCGCACCCCCGGGACGTCGGTGATCGCGTTCGCCGGGCCCGTGGGCAGACCGCCGACGACGACGCCGAGCTCGCGGGGCCCCGGGCGCGCGGCGCTCATGCCCGCCCCGTGGGGACGAGCCGCGCCGGGTGGACGTCGCCCCAGGTGCGGGAGCCGTCGACCAGGTCCTGCACGTGCTCGCGGAACCGCGGGCACGTGGCGATGTCGTGCGCCCGGCACGACAGGGCGTGCTCCGTCATGTGCCGGGAGCGGTCGATCTCCTCCTGGCGCCGGTCGAGCTCGGCCAGGTGCGCGGTGAGCACCTCGTGGCGGTCACGGGCGCCGCGCCCCGTGGACCCGGCGTCGAGCAGCACCTGGATCTGCTCGAGGCTCATGCCCGCGACCTTGGAGCTGAGGATCGTCGCCACCCGCACGACGTCGTCGGGCCCGTAGCGCCGCCGCCCCGCGCCGTCGCGGACCGGGTCCAGCAGGCCGACGTCCTCCCAGTAGCGCAGCACGTGCGTCTCCAGGCCGAAGCGCTCGGCCAGCTCCCCCACGCTCCACGTCTGCTGGGCCGCACCGCTCGACGCCATCCCACTTGACTTCATGTCGACATGAAGTCACAGCCTGGGGTCAGCACGCAACCCGACCCGAAGGAGACGCCATGAGCGACACCACCCGCCACGACCTGCACGACGCCGTGATCATCGGCGGCGGACCGGCCGGCCTCGCGGCCGCTCTGATGCTCGACCGCACTCACCGCGACGTCGTCGTGCTCGACTCCGGCACCTACCGCAACGACCCCACCGACGCGATGCACAACGTGCTCGGCTTCGACGGCGTGGCGCCGGCGGAGTTCCGCGCCGCGGCCCACCGCACGCTGGCCGCGTACGAGACGGTCGGGCTGCGCCGCGCCACCGCCCACGACGTCGCCCCGCTCGACCCCGCGTCGCCGGCCGACGGGTTCGTCGTGCGCACCGACGACGGCGACGTCGCCGCCCGCCGCCTGCTGCTGGCCACCGGCGTGCGCGACGAACTGCCCCCGACGCCCGGGCTGGAGCGGCTGTTCGGCACCGTCGCCGCACACTGCCCGTACTGCCACGGTCACGAGTTCTCCGGCACCCCGGTCGCGATCCTCGGCGCCGGGCCGCACGCCGCGCGCGTCGCCGGGCTGATCGAGCGGATCGCGACCCGCGTCGTCGTCCTGGCCGACGGCGGCGACGTCGACCCGCAGGTCCGCGCGGCGCTCGACGCCCGCGGCGTCGCCGTCCGGCCGGAGAAGGTGCTCCGCCTGGAGCCGCTGACGCTGCCCGGCGGGCACCCGGGCGCACGGGCCGTGCTGGACGGCGCCGCGGCGGAGGAGCTCGGCGGGATCATGGTCGCCCCGACGCTGCACCAGGCGGCGCCGTTCGCCACCCGCCTCGGGCTCGAGCTGCGCGAGTCCGGCTGCGTGGCCGTCGACGCCATGGCCCGCACCAGCATGCCCGGGGTCCTCGCGGCCGGCGACCTCGCCCACACCGCCGACTTCCCCATGCCCGTGAGCTCCGTGACCGCGGCGATGGCGGCCGGACAGCTCGCCGCGGCGTCGATCGACGCCGACCTGCTGGCCGCCCCGCGCTGAGGCGCCGCCGGGGGGCGGATGAAGTTCCGCCGGCGCGACCCGGACGACGTGGCACCGGCCGACACTGGAGCGGTGGCCTCGATCATGCTCACGGCGATGCCGTTCGCCGGGCACACGCTGCCGCTGCGCGCGGTCGCGGCGGAGCTCGTGCGGCGTGGCCACGACGTCCGCGTGTACACGGGGCGCAGGCACGCGGAGACCTTCGCCGCGGTCGGCGCCCGCCCGGTCGTGTGGCAGCGGGTGCCGGACTTCGACGAGCGGCACCCCGCCACGACCTTCCCGCGCATGCGGGGCGCAAAGGGGTTCCGCCAGATGCTGGTCAACGTCGAGGACCTCTTCCTCGGCACGGCCGCCGCGCAGACCGCCGACCTCGTCGCCCTGCACGACGACGAGCCGTGGGACCTGATCGCCGGCGACCCCATGGCGCTCGGCACCCGGTTCGCCGCGGAGCGGCTCGGCTCCCGGTGGGCGACCGTCTCCCCGCTCGCGTACTGGCCGCCCGGGGCACAGGTCCCGCCCACGGGCCTCGGGCTCACCCCGCCGCGCGGGCCGATCGGGCGGGCGCGCGACGGCGTCCTGAGAGGCGCCGTGCGGGCGGGCGCCACCGCCCTGACCCGGCGGTACCGGCGCGCGCGGTCGGACGCGGGGCTCCCGCCCGACGGCACGACGATCGAGACCGCCTGGCACTCGCCGCGACTCGTCGTGACCGCCGGCTCCCCGGGCCTGGACTACCCGCGCGACGACATCCCCGCGACCGTCCGGTTCGTCGGCGACCTCACCGACGACGGCCGTCCCCCGACCCCGCAGCCCCTCCCGCCGTGGTGGGACGACGTCGTCCGGTCGGAGGCCCCGGTCGTGCACGTCACGCAGGGCACGGAGAACGTCGACCCCGCCGACCTCGTGCTGCCCGCCCTCGAGGCCCTGGCCGACGAGGACGTCCTGGTCGTCGTCGGGGTCGGCCACCGCACGGCGCCGCTCCCCGGGCCCCTGCCCGCGAACGTCCGGGTCGCGCCGATGGTCCCGTACCCCGCGCTCCTGCCGGTCACGTCGGTGATGGTCACGAACGGGGGCTACGGCGGGGTGCTGCAGGCCCTGCGCCACGACGTCCCGCTCGTGGTCGCGGGCGGTGATCTCGACAAGCCGGAGATCGCCGCGCGGATCGGCTGGCACGGCGCCGGGGTGAACCTCCGCACCGGCCGGCCGCGGGCGGCCTCGATCGCCGCGGCGTACCGCGACGTCACGACCGACCCCCGGTACCGCGTGACCGCCGCCCGCCTGGGCGCCGAGCTGCGCGGGCTCGGCGGGACGCGCGCCGCGGCGGACCTGCTCGAGGAGCACCTGACGTCCCGGCCTCCGACTACGCTCACCGCATGACCTCAGCGCACCCCCTGCCGCTCGGCCCTGCCCCGCGACCCACCACGGGAGACGACCTCGCCGACCGGCTCCGCGCCCTCGCGACGCGGGCGGCCGGCGCCGGCGTCGCCGGCCTCGACCGGGCGCGCGTCACCGCCACCCTGGAGGGCGCGGACGTCGCGACGCTCGAGGCGGACCTCACCGGCGTGGCGTTCGGCGCGCAGCAGAAGGCCCCGGGCGTCGGGTGGCAGCCCGGCACGATCACCGCGCGCGAGGACGGCACGGTGCGCCGCCTGCGCGTCGACGCCCACCCGCTCACCGCCGTCGACCTGCCCGTGGACGTCACCGCCGAGGCCGAGGGGCTGCGGTTCACCTGGGTCGAGGGCGCCGACGGCCAGGTCGGGTTCGAGCCGGTCGAGCCCGACGACGCGCACCCGGTGACCGGTCACGCCCGCGTCGCGGTCTCCCGCGCCGGCCTGGTCGCGACCGTGCACGGCCTGCTCGCCGTCTCGCTGCAGTCCCAGGGCATCACGCTGAGCGACCTGGACGTGCAGCTCGACTCCCACGGCCCGCGCGCGGCAGGCCTGCGCATCGAGGCGAAGATCCGCAAGGGGTTCCTCTCCGCGGGCGTCTCCGCCACGGCGTCGGCCTCGGTCGACGCGGCGATGGTGCTGACCGTCGGCGACGTGCGCATCTCCAGCGGCAACCCGCTCGTCGCCGCGATGCTCGGCGCCGTCCGGGGCCGCGTCGAGGCCGCGGCGAACCGCCGCATCGACCTCGCGGCTGCGCTGCCGCCCGGGGTCCGGCTCGCGGACGTGCGCCTCGACGTCGGCGAGGAGCTCGTGCTCACGGCCCGGCTGGGCTGAGCGCGCGCACGGGACGTCAGGCGATGGCGGGCTGGTCGAGCACCCACCGCCAGGTCCCGTCGGCCTGACGACGGGCCACCTCGGCCGTCACCGCCCCCGACTCCAGCCGGGTGGACGTCAGCGCCAGGTCGCCCTGGACCAGCGCCCGCGCCGGCACGCCCGGGGGGAGCTGCGGCCGCGCGGCGAGGATCAGCCCGAGGGCCGCCCGGATCGCCTCGCGACCGACCTGCTGCTCCCCGGGCGGGAACGCGAACACGGCGTCGGGCTCGTAGAGGGCGACCAGGCCCTCGAGGTCGCCGGCGTTCAACCGTTCGACGAACAGCCGTCCGAGGTCGTCGGGCTCGAGCGCCGGCACATGCTCATCGTTGACCATGCGGCGATCGTGCCACCGCCACCGACGTCCGTCCACGGTCCTGGGTGGCCCGCCTGTCGGTGCCGCGTGCGAGATTCGGGTCATGCCCGACCGCCCCGACGTCCCTCCCTCGCTCGTCGAGCACCTGGGGAGCCTGCTCGACTTCCCGGAGTGCGCGCGGGAGGACGCCTGGACCGGTGTCCGGTGGCGGGTGCGCAAGGCCACCGTGGCACACGTCTTCGGCGGCGAGGACCAGCTCTTCCGCGTGACCTTCCGCGCCGAGCCGCAGGAGGTCCGGGCGTTCGAGCACCTCGGTCACCCGTACTTCCGCGCCGGCTGGGGCGGCAACGTCGTGGGCGTGGTCCTCGACGACCGCACCGACTGGGACGAGATGGCCGAGCTGCTCACCGACTCCTACTGCCTCCAGGCGCCACGCACGCTGGCCGAGGCCATCGACCGGCCGGAGCCGCCGGACGACGGCGCGGCGACCGCCGGCTGACGCCCGTCAGAGGGAGACGGACGTCCCGACCAGCACCAGCTCGGACGTGTGCGACCCGGCCACGCCGACGTCGGCGGGCCGCGGGCGGAACCCGGGCAGGTCCTCCAGCCCGCCGCCGGCGGCGACGACCCGCAGGTCCAGCGGCTGCCCGGCGGGCACGACGAGCCGCACCTCGAAGCCGTCGTCGCCCGGGGCGTAGAAGCGGGTGTCGAGGGCGCCGCCCTCGACCGGCACCGCCCGGCCGGCGACCTTCGCACTCTCCACGCTCGAGGCGTTCAGCTGCACGTACCGCAGGGCTCCCGCGGTGCCGATCGGCGCCCCCGCACCGGGGGTCACGCGCAGGGTGAGGACGCGGGCGTCGCCCGCCGGCTCGGCGTCCAGCACGTCGACGACGGGGGCGGGCAGGTCGGCCGCCTCGGCGTCGCCGGCGTGCACCTCGCCCGCGAACATCGGGAACGGCTCGGACAGGTCGGTCTCGGTGTCCACGAACTGCGCGGTCCACCTGCTCGGGGTGCCCTCGTCGGAGACCCAGTGCGCCGAGCCGGTGTCGGCGTCCAGCGCGTACGCGAGGCGGGTGGGCTCGGGGTGCTCGGCGTCGAACGGGTCGGCGACGAATCCGACGACGAGCGCGACGACGCCCACCGCGGCGCACGCGCCCACCAGGCCGAGCGCACGTCGTCGGCCGCGGGGCCACAGCGCGGCGAGGACGGGCGTGAGCGCCAGCCCGAGCAGCGCGGCGACGACCGCGGGCGCGGCGCCCGTCGCGAGGCCCAGCGCCGGGAAGAACAGCAGCACGATCGGTACGAGGACCACGACCCCCACGGCCGCGCCCAGGGTCACGGCCACCCGCCGGCCGACGACGCCGCGCGCCACCCGCAGGGTCAGCAGCCCGGCGACGGCGCCCGCGAGCGCCGGCAGCGCGGCGAGGTACGAGCCGCCGGGGGTGACGGCGGCGAGGACGACGCCGAGGACGGCGAGCCAGCCGAGCGCCCCGAACGCGAGCGCGGCCCCGCCGAGCGACCGGCGCAGCCCGAGGAACCAGGCGGTCCACACGGTCGCCACGATGCCGAGCAGGGCGACGCGGAAGCCCCAGGGGCGCCACGGGTCGAGCATCTCGCCATAGCCGGGCCGTACCAGGCCCATGACCCACCACAGCGCGACCGATCCGGCGACGGCACCGGCGAGCGGGAGCAGCGCGGACGCGAAGCCGAGGGCGAGGGTGCCGGCCGTGGTCCGCTCGCCGCGCACCTCGCGCCGACGGGCGAGGGTCACCCCGAGGGCGCCGACCGCGACCACGGCGGCGACGGCGAGCGGCCACACCAGCCAGCCCGGGTAGCGCGCGAGCACCCCTCCCGGCAGCGGGAAGTAGGTGGCGTCGTCGGCCGACGGCGTGGCGAGCGCCGCCGCGTCGGCGTCCCCGAGCTCGCGCGCCAGCGCCAGCATGTTGGCGCCGTGGTGCTGCAGGCTCGCCGTCGACATCCGCTCGGGGGTGTCCTGCGGCGCGTGGTAGGTCGCCGAGCCGTCGATGTACGCGGAGTTGAGGCCGGTGAACCGGCCCTCCGGGTCGTCGAGGAACGGCGAGAAGTCGGTGTCGTTCGGCAGGATGCGGTACACCTCGACCGCCATCGAGCTGCCCACGGGGTACGGCACGTGGGAGTAGGCGTCGACGAGGGCCGCGTTGCCGTCCGACGTCTCGAACATGATCGCCGGGCCGGACGAGCCGCGGGCCTCGACGTTGACCACGACGCCCCCGTCGGCCGCGCGCGGGTCGGAGTCCGCGAACGCCTCCGCGCCGCACAGGCACGCCTCCTCCGCGTCGGTGAACACGAGCACGAGGTCGTTGCGCAGCGGTTCGTCGGCGCCGAGCGCGCGGGCGGTCTCCAGCAGGGTCGCGACGCCGGCGCCGTCGTCGTTGGCGCCGTGCGACACCTCGGCGGAGTCGTAGTGCGCGACGAGGAAGACCGGACCGGTCGGGTCGGTCCCCGGGATCGTGGCGACGACGTTCTTCGTGGCCGCGACGCGGCTCTGGTCGCCCAGCCGGCCGGACATGCCGACACCGTCGGTCACCTCCGGGTCGAGCCCGAGCCCCTCCAGGTCTGCCACGATCGCGTCGCGGACGGCGGCCGCGGCGGCCGTGCCGTGCGGGTGCACCTCGCCGCCGACCGCCTCGACCGTCGCGAACGCCCGCTCGGCGCTGAACTCGTCCGCGGCGGCGTCCGCCGACCGGGCGGACGGCGGCAGCACCGCCCAGACGGCGAGCGCCGTCAGGACGAGCAGGAAAAGGGAGCACGCGAGCGACGTCGCCCGCGACCGGGTGTGGGTCACCCGGGCACGCTAGCGGCGCCCGCGCGGTGTGGCCCAATCGTGATACGCGCCGTCTCAGGTGGACCGCCGCCTGGACCATCGCCGGACCGACAGGCGGACCCACCTGCGGATCGATGGTTGGATCGCCCCGTGCGCGCGATGACGTTCGACCGGTTCGGCGGGCCCGTCACGGTCCGCGAGGTGCCCGACCCCGCGGCTCCGCCCGGCGGCGTCGTGGTGCGTGTCCACGCGAGCGGCCTGTGCCTGAGCGACTGGCACGCCTGGGCGGGGCACGACACGGACATCACCTCCCTCCCCCACGTGCCCGGCCACGAGCTCGCCGGGGTGGTCGCCGCGGTGGGCGACGGCGTGCGGCGCTGGAGCGTGGGCGACCGCGTGACGTCGCCGTTCGTCTGCGGTTGCGGGCACTGCGACTGGTGCCGCTCCGGGCAGGCGCAGGTCTGCCCCGACCAGACGCAGCCCGGGTTCACGCACGCCGGGTCGTTCGCGGAGCTCGTGGTGCTGCACGCCGCCGACACCAACCTCGTCGGCCTGCCCGACGCCGTGGACGACGCCACCGCCGCGAGCCTCGGGTGCCGCTTCGCCACGGCCTACCGTGCCGTCGCAGGCCGGGCGCGGGTGCTCCCGGACGAGCGCGTCGTGGTGCTGGGCGCGGGCGGCGTGGGCCTCAGCGCCGTCATGGTCGCCGCGGCGCTCGGCGCCCAGGTGGTGGCCGTCGACCGGCACGACGGCGCGCTCGAGGCCGCGCGCCGGGCCGGGGCCGCGCACACCGTCCGCGCCGACGAGGACCTCGACGTCGCCGCGGTGGTGCAGGACCTCACCGGCGGCTGCCACGTGAGCGTCGACGCGGTCGGCAGCGAGCGCACCTGCGCCGACGCGATCGGCAGCCTGCGCCGCCGCGGGCGGCACGTGCAGGTCGGCCTGCTGCCGCCGGTCGACGGCCACCCCCGCGTGCCGATGTCCCGCGTGATCGGCTGGGAGCTGGACGTGCTGGGCAGCCACGGGATGGCCGCCGCCGACTACCCGGAGATGCTGGCGCGGGTCGCCGACGGCACGCTGCGCCCCGCCGACCTCGTCGACCGCGTCGTCGGCCTGGACGAGGGGGCGCGGCTCCTCCCCGACCTGCCCGGCACCCCGCGCTCCGGGATGGTCGTCGTCGACCCGCGCCGCTGAACCCGGGGCGGACAGCGGGGCGGGCGGGGCGGGCGAGGCGGGGCGGCAGGGCACCGACGTCGACGTCACGGAGATCACCCCGCCGGCACCCTCCCCGGTCATGGCCCGGCCACCCGGTCGGGGCTATGCTGGCCGACGGCCTGAGCAGCAGCGGCGACCGCCGCGACGACGACGAGGGAGGTGCGCGCCACATGACCCGTAGCGAGCCTCCCAGTAGTCCGAGCCGCGACTGACGGCTCCCCGCCCGGCCACGACGCCGGGCGGCCGTGGCGCACGCGCTCCTGACCGGCGCCACCGTTCTCCGAGCGCCCCGACGATCCGGGGCGCCCCCAGCCGCAGTCGCGGGACCGACGACCGTCCCTCGTCCCTGCACGCCCTCGGAGTCCGCCATGTCCGTCACCTCCCCCCGCGCCACCGGCTCCCGCACGGTCCGCACCCGTCCCCTGCTCGGCGCGCTGCGCCCCCGCCGCGCCACCCCGGCCTCCGGCGCGGGCGGCCACCTCGGCAGCGCCCGCACCGACGCCTCGGCGACGCGGCGCGACGTGCCCGGCCGCTCGTCGATCGTCGAGTCCGCCCTGTACGACGCCGACGGCCGCCGGGTCGCGAGCTTCACGCGCCTCGCGGACACGTTCCGCGAGCTGCGCGCCCACCCCGGCGGCATGGCGTGGATCGGGCTCGAGCGACCCGACGAGACCGAGCTCGCCCAGCTGGCGCGGGAGTTCGACCTGCACCCCCTGGCCGTCGAGGACGCGATCGTCGCGCACCAGCGGCCCAAGATCGAGCGCTACGGCGACACGCTGTTCGTCGTCCTGCACGCGGCCCGCTACCTCGACCACGCGGAGGAGGTGGAGTTCTCCGAGCTGCACGTCTTCGTGGGCCCCGACTTCGTCGTCACGGTCCGGCACGGCGCGTGCCCCGACCTGGCGGCCGTGCGCACCCACCTCGAGGCGCACCCGGCCATGCTGGCCCGCGGCCCCGAGTCGGTGCTGTACGCGATCGTGGACCGCGTCGTCGACGACTACGCACCCGTCGTGGCCGGGCTCGACGGCGACATCGACGAGATCGAGTCCGAGGTGTTCGGCGGCGACGCGGCGGTGTCGCGCCGCATCTACGAGCTCTCCCGCGAGGTGGTCGAGTTCCAGCGGGCGGTGCGCCCCCTGCAGCGCGTGTGCGGCTCGCTCGCCAAGGGCGCGGAGAAGTACGGCGTCACCGAGGAGATGCAGGCGTACCTGCGCGACGTCGCCGACCACCTCACCGAGGTCGCGGACCGCGTCGAGTCGTTCCGCGCCGCCCTGCGCGACATCCTCACCGTGAACGCCACCCTCGTGGCCCAGCGGCAGAACGAGGAGATGACGCACCTCACCGAGGTGAGCATCCGCCAGGGCGAGGAGGTCAAGAAGATCTCCGGATGGGCGGCCATCCTGTTCGCGCCGACCCTGGTCGGCACCGTGTACGGGATGAACTTCGACGACATGCCGGAGCTGCACTGGGCCTGGGGCTACCCGGCCGCGCTGGTGGCCATGCTCAGCGTGAGCGTGGCGCTCTTCGCCGTCTTCCGCTGGAAGCGCTGGATCTGAGCGGGGCCACGCCGCGCGGCTGCCGCCGCGTGGTCGCGCGCGCCGTCGCCGGGCGCGGTCGCTAGGGTCGCGGGGTGACCTCGACCGCGACGACCGCTCCCGGCAGCCCGACCACCGACCCCGGCGGTCTCAACCCCGCCACCCGCACGCTCCTGTCGCTCGGTGCGGCCGTCCTCGTCCTCGCGGGGGTGCACTGGGCCTCGGACGTCCTGGCGCCGGTGTTCCTCGCCGCGGTGATCGTCATCATCTGCCACCCCGTGCGCCGCCCGCTCGAGGCCCGGGGGTGGCCGCGCTGGGCGGCGACCACGGCCGTGATCGTCGTCGCGTACCTCATCCTCGCGGCCCTGCTCGCGATGCTCGTCTTCGCCGGCTTCCAGTTCGCCGACCTGGTCACCGAGTACTTCCGCGACCTCGAGCAGTCGGTGTCCCAGATCGCCGCGCAGCTCGCCGAGCTCGGCCTGGACACGCAGGTCACCGACGCCGCGACGTCGTTCCTGGAGCCCTCCCGGCTGCTGTCCCTCGCAGGCAGCGTGAGCGGCATGGTCCTGTCGATCGCGACGGCCTTCTTCTTCGTGCTCGCCTACTCGATCTTCATGGCGGCCGACGCCGCCCGGTACGCGACCGCGTCCCGCGTCTTCGGCGCCACGCACGCGGAGCAGATCGGTCGCGCGACGCGGTTCAGCACCGGGGTGCGCCGCTACTTCGTGGTCAACGCGACCTTCGGTGCGATCGTCGCGATCGTCGACGGCTTCGCGCTCGCGCTGCTGGGCGTCCCCGCCCCGGTCGTGTGGGCGATCCTCGCGTTCGTCACCAACTTCATCCCGAACATCGGGTTCGTGCTCGGCCTGGTCCCACCGCTCGTCATGGCGTTCGTCGTCGGCGGCTGGCCCCTGGCCCTGGCCGTCGCGGCCGTCTACTGCGTCGTGAACGTGGTGCTCCAGGTGCTCGTGCAGCCCAAGTTCGTCTCCGACGCCGTCAGCCTCAGCCTCACGCTGAGCTTCATGTCCGTGGTCTTCTGGACCTTCGTCATCGGCCCGCTCGGCGCCATCCTCGCGATCCCGCTCACCCTGCTGGTGCGGGCGCTCGTCCTCGAGGGCGACCCGCGCACCGTGTGGCTCCGGTGGCTCTCGGGCGACGACGTCACGCCCCAGGACGAGCGCCCCGCCACCCCGATGCCCGGCGCCGTCGCCGATGCCCCCGCCGAACCCGCCCCCTCGCACCCCGCCGTGGACCGGGTCCGGCACGCGCTGGACGGCGCCGGCGCGGACGGCGACATCCGTTGGCTCGACGACCACGCCACCACCGCCGCACGGGCCGCCGAGGCCCTCGGTGTCCCCGTCGGCGCCATCGCGAACTCGCTGGTCTTCACGCTCGACGACGAGCCGGTGCTCGTCCTGACGAGCGGCGCCCACCGCGTCGACACCGAGTTCCTGGGCTCCCGCCTCGGCGGCCGGCTCGCGCGGGCAAGCAAGGAGACCGTGCGCGACGCCACCGGCCAGGTGATCGGCGGCGTCGCGCCCGTGGGCCATCCCGCCCCCGTGCGCACGCTCGTCGACGTCGACCTCCGGGGCCACGACGTCGTGTGGGCCGCGGCGGGGCACGCGCGGACCGTGTTCCCGACGTCCTACGACGAGCTGGTGCGGATCACGGGCGGCACGCCGACGCCGGTCGTGCCGCCCGCGGAGTGAATCCGGCTGTCCTCGGGCACGGGTCCGCTCAGTAGCCCAGCGCGTCCAGGGCGGCGTCCGCCATCGCGCTCTCGCCGCGCGCGTTCGGGTGCACGGGCACCACGTTCGTGCCGAACAGCAACGGTTCCACCCAGCGCTCGCCGGCCGGGGCGCAGGCGTCGCGGCCCTCGCTGCGCTCCGCGAGGTCGACGAACGTCGCCCCCGCCTCGTCGGCGGCCCGCTCGATGACGCCGTTGAGCGTGGCCTGCAGGTCGCGCAGGTAGGGCACGTCGCCCGCCGCGACGGGGAGCTTGGAGAAGCACCCCTTCTCCGCGGGCACGATCCACGGGTAGCCGAGGATCGCGACGTCGGCGTGCGGCGCCCGGGCCTTGATGTCCTCGAGCGCCTGCCGGACGGCCGGGTACGTGGACTCCTCGACCTGGTCGGTGAAGCGGTCGCCGTAGGTGCGCTCGCACGGGTTGCCGCGCCCTGCCGTGACGGCGCCGGCCGAGCCGCAGGCCAGCAGCGCGCCGATGAACGTGCTGTTGTCGTTGCCGCCGATGGTGAGCGTGACCAGGTCGGCGTCCTCGGTCACGGCGTCGAGCTGCGGCGCGACGCCCGGATACTGGGCCTTGCCGAGGTCCTTGGTCTGGGCCGCCCCGCAGGTGACGTCCACCAGGTCCGCGCCGAGACGGTCGGCGACGAAGTGCGGGTAGTTCAGCGTCGTGCGCAGGCAGGCGAGCGGGGCGTCGGGATCGGGCGGAAGGATGCCCGACCCGGCCGAGTACGAGTCGCCGAGGGCGACGTACCGCACCGGATCAGGTGCCGCTCCGGCGGGTGCCGCGACGGCGACGACGCCGGCGGCGGCGAGCGCGGCGGCGGAGGCCGCGGCGAGGGCGGTACGGCGAGTGCGACGTGCGAGGTGCATGACAACTCCCTTGTGTGTCCGCAGGCGCTCGACGGTGAACGCCGAGACCGAGTATCACGACGTGCGACGGCGTCTACCAGACGACGCGCCGACGATCCTTGCCCCCGGCACCCGCCCTGCCGGTCGCCGGGCCGCGGCTAGCGTGGTGAGAGCGCCCCGCTCCCCGAGCGGGACCGCACCCGACCACCCACGACCACCCGACCGAGGAGCACGACGATGGCTCACGGCGACATCACGCACATCGACATCCCGGTGACGGACAAGGAACGCGCCAGGGGCTTCTACTCCGGCCTGTTCGGCTGGCAGATCGAGGCACCGCCCGGGTTCGAGGACTACCCGATGTGGCGGGCACCCAACCAGATCAGCGGGGGCGGGCTGGCGCCGCGCGGCGACGGGTTCGACCAGCCCCGCAGCTACGTCGAGGTCGACTCCATCGACGAGACCCTCGCCCGGGTGCGCGACCTGGGCGGCACGGTGCTCATGGAGAAGTCCGAGATCAGCCCCACCAGCTGGTGGGCCGTGCTCGAGGATCCGGACGGCAACCGGATCGGCCTCTACGAGGGCACGACGGACGCCGGCTGAGCCGACCGGGGCCGGCTTCTCGGCGCCTCAGCGGGCGAACAGGGCGCCGCCGTCGGGGTCGCCCTCCCGCCGCGGGCGCAGCGCCGACGGGGCCGGCCACGGCAGCGCGAACCGCTCGACGGCGACGTCGATCGCGCCGAGGTCGTCGGTCTGCACGACGACGCGGTCGGGCGTGACCTCGACGAGCTTCACGCGCAGCGGCTCGTCGTCGTCGCGCTCGAGCGTCCAGACGTCGGCCATCCACGACAGCCCGGTCGACTCGAGCGCCTCCTCGGCATCCGTCCAGTCGAGCGGCCCGCTCACGTCCCGACCGAGCAGCGACACGGCGACCCAGCCGTCGCCCTCGGGGCGCAGCCAGCCCAGCGCCTCGCGGTCGTCGGGGCGGCGGTGCTCGATCCAGTCCGCGGGCAGGGGGTTCTCCGGCGCAGGCATGTCGGCACCGTAGGCGACGGCGCGCGGCCTCCGCGAGCGGATTCCCGTACTACCTCGCGGGTTCCGGTGCTACCTCGCGGAGATCGGTGCTACCTCGCGAGGTCGGCGCGGCCGTCGGCGAGCCCGCGGGCGTAGGCCTCCGCGCTGCCCTCACGGAACAGGTCGTCGGCGCTGGGGCGCACCAGCGTGCGGGCACCGGGGCCGTCGGCCTCCGGCCCCTCCCCCGCGCGGACGTGCCGCGCGAGGCCGCGCACCACCGCGACGGGTCGGCCGTCCGCCTTGCCGCGCACCAGCTCCGAGGCGGCTGCGACCTCGTCCGCGACGGCGGTCACCGTGGCCGACAGCGGGCGGCCGTGCGCGTCGACCCCCCCGCGCAGGTCGTCGACGACGTCCACGCCGGCCGCGCCGATCGCGATGTCGGTGAGGCCGTCCCGCCAGGTCCGCCCGGCCGTGTCGGTGACGACGACGCCGAGGCGGTCCAGGCCGAACCGCGCGCGCAGGGCGGCTCGCAACGCGCGCGCCGAGGCGTCCGGGTCCTCGGGCAGCAGCAGCACGGTGCCCTCGGGCGTGTTCGACGCGTCCACCCCGGCGGCGGCCATCACCAGCCCCAGCCGGTTCTCGACGATGCGCAGCGGCGGCTGGCCGTCGGGCCGCGCGCGGGTCGCGACCACGCGCACGGTCTCGTCGGTGATCGCCTGCTCGCGGTCGGCGGCGCGCACCACGCGCCCCTCGGCCTTCGAGACGACCTTGGACGTGACGACGACGACGTCGCCCTCGGCGAGCGGGTCCCCGGACGCCGCGCCGTCGGCGGCCAGCGCGTCGCCGACCAGGCCCGCGAGGTCGTCCCCGGGCCGGACCTCCGGGAACCCGCCGGGCGCCCAGGCGGTGAGCCGAGCGCTCACCGCACCAGCTTCGGGAGCACCTCGCGGCCGAAGACCTCGATCCACTCCTTCTGGTTGCGTCCCACGTTGTGCAGGTAGATCCGGTCGAAGCCGAGGTCGACGTACTTCTGGATGGCGGCGCGGTGCTCGTCCGGGTCGGCGCTGATGACCATGCGCCCCTCGAAGTCCTCGGGGCGGACCAGCTTCGCCATCTGCGCGAAGTCGTGCGGGGAGCGGATGTCGGCCTTGGGGAACTTCATGCCGCCGTTGGGCCACTCGGTCATCGCGTTCGCGAGCGCCTCCTCGTCGGTCTCCGCCCACGACATGTGCACCTGGAGCACCTTGGGCATCCCCTGCGGGTCACGACCCGACTCGCGGACGCCGTCGTCGAACTTGCCGAACAGCATCTCGATCTTCTCCAGCGGCGCCCCGACGGTGATGAGGCCGTCGGCGTGCTTGCCGGCGCGCTTGGCGGTGATCGGGCCGGCCGTGGCGACGAGGATCTCGGGCGGCACCTCGGGCATGGTCCACAGCCGCGTGGACTCCATCTTGTAGTACTGCCCGGAGTGCTTGACGTCCTTGCCGTCGATGCCGGACGCGAAGAGCTTCTTGATGATGTCGATGGCCTCGAACATGCGGTTGATCCGCTCGGGGGCCTCCGGCCAGTACCCGGCCACGACGTGCTCGTTGAGCGCCTCGCCGGACCCCAGGCCGAGCCAGTGCCGGCCGGGGTACATCGCGGCGAGCGTGGCCGACGCCTGCGCGACCATCGCCGGGTGCCAGCGGAACGTCGGCGCCGTGACGCCGGGGCCGAGGTCGCCGCGGGTGCGCTCTCCGAGCGCCGTCAGGACGTTCCACACGAACGCCGCCTCGCCCTGCTGCGGCACCCACGGCTGGAAGTGGTCGGCGGCCATGACGCCGGAGAAGCCGTGCTCCTCCGCGTAGGCCGAGAACTCGACCACGTCGGTGGGGTGGAACTGCTCGAGCATCGCGGCATAGCCGATGGTCAGGTCGGGGTTCGCAGCCATGCCTCCGACCCTATCCCCGGCCGACGACCAGGTACGTGGTACCGGGTCGGTCAGCAGGGTCGGTCAGCGGGGTCGGTCAGCCCAGCCGCTTGGCGAAGAAGTGCTCGGCGTACGGGTTGTCGTTGTACCGGGCGATGCGCCGGTAGCCGGCCCGCTCGTACATCGCGACGGCCTCCGTCAGCGTCCCGTTCGTGTCGAGGCGCACCTCGCGGTGGCCGAGGTCGCGGCTCACGCCCTCGAGGTGGCGCAGCAGCCGGGAGCCGAGCCCCGCGCCCCGCCATCCCGGGTGCACCCACATCCGCTTGATCTCCCCCACGCCGCCGGACACCTCGCTCGACAGGGTGCGCACGCCCCCGCAGGCGACGGGCTCGCCGTCGCTCGTCGCGACGACGAACGCACCCGACGGCGGCGCGAGACGCGCGTCCTCGGGGTCGGGTTCGCCCGACGCGGGCAGGGGACCGGGGTCGAACCCGCCGGGGAAACGCTCGTCGAGCTCCGCCACGTACGCCGCGACCGCGCGCCTGGCGAGGTCCGACGCCGGGTCCGCGCGCTCGAGCGTCACGGTCGCGGCCCGCACGAGGAGGTCGGCCTCCGCGAGGGCCGCGGCGAGCCGAGCCCGCTGGCGGGCGGTGAGCGGCGCGACCAGGTCGCGCGCCCGGTCCACGGACCGCCGCTCCAGGTCGTCCCACGCGCGCCGGCCCGCGGGCGTGAGGTCGACGCGGCGGCGTCGCCGGTCGTCGTCGTCGGGCACGACGGCGACGAGCCCGTCGGACTCCAGCCGGCGCAGCAGGCGGCTGAGGTACCCCGAGTCCAGGCCGAGCCTGGCACGCAGGTCCCGCGTGGTGCCCGGCTCCGTGCCGATCTCGAACAGGAGGCGCGCGGTGCCCAGCGGCATCCCGGTCCCGAGGAACGAGTCCTCGAGCGCGCCCACGCGCTGCGTGTAGCCGCGGTTGAACCGCCGTACGACGTCGACTTGCCGCTCGACCTGCGCGGCCGTCTCCGCCCCCGTCCCACCCGTCGTCCCACCCGTCGAACTCTGCATACCTCTGACTCTAGTCAGAGGTTATGGGCCACGCTCCGGCGCCGTCCGCCGATCGAGACGCCCCTGCCCGGCGGGCCCCGTGCATCTGGGAGAATGACCGACCATGAGCGACTTCCCGACCCCCGAGGCGCCGACCGCGCCCGCGCAGACCCCCGCAGCGACCCCGAACGCCGGCAACCCTGTTGCTCAGGTAGCCGGCGACGTCGTCCGCGCGGAGGTCCGGGAGGTACCGGACAAGGTCAGCCTGGAGGGCCTGGAGCAGCGCTTCGACGAGCGCTGGTCGGCCGAGGGCACCTACGCGTTCGACCGCACGGCCACCCGCGAGCAGGTGTACTCGATCGACACCCCGCCGCCCACGGTCTCGGGCTCGCTGCACGTGGGCCACGTGTTCAGCTACACGCACACGGACACCGTCGCCCGCTTCCAGCGGATGCGCGGCAAGAAGGTCTTCTACCCGATGGGTTGGGACGACAACGGCCTGCCCACCGAGCGCCGCGTGCAGAACTACTACGGCGTGCGCTGCGACCCGTCCCTGCCCTACGTCGAGGGCTTCGAGCCGCCGCACCAGGGCACCGACGGCAAGAACGTCAAGCCGGGCGACCAGGTGCCGGTCAGCCGCCGCAACTTCATCGAGCTGTGCGAGCGGCTCACCGCCGACGACGAGCGCCAGTTCGAGGAGCTGTGGCGCCGCCTCGGCCTGTCCGTCGACTGGGCGCAGAACTACCAGACCATCGACGCCACCTCCCGCGCCGCGTCGCAGCGCGCCTTCCTGCGCAACCTCGCCCGCGGCGAGGCGTACCAGGCGGAGGCGCCGGGTCTGTGGGACGTGACGTTCCAGACCGCCGTCGCGCAGGCCGAGCTCGAGGCGCGCGAGTACCCCGGCTTCTACCACCGCGTCGCGTTCCACCGGCCCGACGGCAGCCCGCTGTACATCGAGACCACGCGCCCGGAGCTCATCCCCGCCGTGGTGGCGCTCATCGCCCACCCGGACGACGAGCGGTACCAGGGCCTGTTCGGCACCACCGTCACCTCCCCCCTGTTCGGAGTCGAGGTGCCGGTGCTCGCGCACCCGGCCGCCGCGATGGACAAGGGTGCCGGCATCGCCATGTGCTGCACCTTCGGCGACCTCACCGACGTGCAGTGGTGGCGCGAGCTGCAGCTCGCCACGCGCTCGGTCATCCAGCGCGACGGCCGCCTCTCCCGCGAGACGCCCGAGTGGGTCGCGGGCGGCCCGGGCGAGGCCCTGTACGCCGAGGAGCTCGCCGGCAAGACGACGTTCAGCGCCCGCAAGGCCGTCGTCGACGCCCTCCGCGAGTCGGGCGACCTCGACGGCGAGCCGTCGGCCACCCAGCGCATGACGAACTTCTACGAGAAGGGCGACAAGCCCCTCGAGATCGTCACCTCCCGCCAGTGGTACATCCGCAACGGCGGGCGCGACTGGGCGGCCCGTGACCTCAAGGCGGAGCTGCTCGCGCGCGGCAAGGAGCTCGACTTCCACCCGGACTTCATGCGCGTGCGCTACGAGAACTGGGTGAACGGCCTCAACGGCGACTGGCTCATCTCGCGCCAGCGCTTCTTCGGCGTGGCCGTGCCGCTGTGGTACCCGGTGACCGGGGCGGGCGACGTCGACCACGACCACCCGATCGTGCCGACCGAGGCGGAGCTGCCCGTCGACCCGACGTCGCAGGCCCCGGCCGGCTACGAGGAGTCGCAGCGCGGCGCGCCGGGCGGCTTCGTCGGCGACGCCGACGTGATGGACACCTGGGCGACGTCGTCCCTGTCCCCGCTGATCGTGTCCGGCTGGGAGCGTGACGCGGACCTCTTCGAGCGCGTCTACCCGATGGACCTGCGCCCGCAGGGCCAGGACATCATCCGCACCTGGCTGTTCTCCTCGGTGGTCCGCTCGCACCTCGAGTGCGGCGTCCTGCCCTGGAAGCACGCCGCCATCAGCGGCTGGATCCTCGACCCGGACCGCAAGAAGATGTCCAAGTCCAAGGGCAACGTCGTCACGCCGATGGGCCTGCTCGAGGAGCACGGCGCGGACGCGGTGCGGTACTGGGCCGCCGCCGCCCGCCTGGGCACGGACGCCGCGTTCGAGGTCGGCCAGATGAAGATCGGCCGCCGCCTCGCGATCAAGGTGCTCAACGCCTCGAAGTTCGCCCTGACGTTCGGCGTGGACCCGGAGACCGGCGCCGGCGAGATCGTGCTGGACCCGGCCCGCGTCACGGTCCCCCTGGACCGCGCGATGCTCGCCGGCCTGGCGGACGTCGTCGAGCAGGCCACCGCCGCGTTCGAGGCGTACGACCACACCCGCGCGCTGGAGGTCACGGAGACGTTCTTCTGGACCTTCTGCGACGACTACCTCGAGCTGGTCAAGGACCGCGCGTACGGCGCCGGCGCCGCGGCCACCGAGGTGACGGCCGAGACCGTGTCGGCACGCACGGCCCTCGCCCTCGCGGTGGACGCGCTGCTGCGCCTCCTGGCACCGTTCCTGCCGTTCGCGACCGAGGAGGTCTGGTCGTGGTGGCGCACCGGCTCGGTGCACCACGCCGCCTGGCCGGTGGCCGCGCCGCTGCGCGCGGTGGCCGGCGACGCCGACCCGGTGCAGCTCACCGCCGCCGGGCACGCCCTCGCGGCGCTCCGCAAGATCAAGTCGGAGGCCAAGGTCTCCATGCGCACGCCGATCCTCACGGCGTCCATGGCCGTGCCGGCCGCGATGCTCGACGGCGTCCGGTCGGCGCTGGACGACGTCCGCGGCGCCGGCCGCGCCACCGGCACCCTCGACGTCGTCGAGGCGGCCGAGGGCCAGGGCAACCCGGACGTGCAGGGCGGCATCGTCGTCACGGCGTCCGAGCTGGGCGAGCCCCCGGCCCGCAAGCCCAAGGCCTGACCCGCGCGAGGTAGTTCCGAACCCGCCGAGGTAGTCCCCGACTTGCCGAGGTAGTTCGACAAGTGCCGAGGTAGTTCGTGGACGGCCGCAGTTCTGCGGCCCGCACGGACTACCTCGGCACTTGTCGAACTACCTCGGCAACTTCCGGACTACCTCGGCGTGGTGAACCGGTCGCCGTCGCCGCTCATCGTGGCGGCGACCTCCTTCGGCGTCCCGTCGTCGTGCCACCGCAGGGTCGCGCCGACGCCGTCCATCAGGTCCACGGACCCCTCGGGCGCGAACGTCAGGGCGGCGTCCTGCGCGATCGCCGCGCGCAGCAGGGCGGACGGCGCGGGCATCTCCTCCAGACCGTCGGTGACGCCGAGGTCCTCCAGGTCGGCGCGCGAGGTCGCGACGTGCATCGGGTCCGGCCCGATCCACAGCGTGCGGCCGCCGAGCAGCCCCGTGAGGTCCGGTCCCCCGACGCCGTTGCCCGGGGCCGTGAGCACCGCCGCGGCGTCGAGGGCGAGCTGCTCCGACAGCACGAGCGCCTTCACCTGCCCGCGGGAGAGCACCGCGACCACGTCGTCGACCGACGAGACCGCGCCCTCCTCCCGGCCCTGGTCCTGGCGGTACTCGGCGAGGACCACCTCGCGCCGGCGCTCCCGGTAGGAGTCGAGGGCGTCCTCGACGTTGGCCTCGAACGTGTCCGCGCGGACGCCCGGGCCCCGCCCGCCGCCCGAGACCTCGACGGTCCGCCGCGCGGTGTCCTGCCCGAGCTCGGCACGCACGAGGTTCACCGCCCGGACGTCGCCGGTGAGCAGCACGACCTCCGGGCGGCCCTCGGCCACGCGGCGGTCGATCTCCGCCGCCACCGCCGCGGCGTTGCGCTTCCAGGAGTCCTCGGCGCGCGACTCGATGATGGCGCGCTTGGTGCCGGTGCTGGAGGTCTTGCTGACCTCGTCGTTCGGGCCCTCGAACGTCTCGCGCGCCCCGCCGGGCCGGCCGACCGCGTCGCAGGGCCAAAAGTCCGCGCCGCTGCGGTCGACGGCGACGCACAGCGCGTCGACGGTCTCGTCGGCCGCCAGGGCGGCCTGCAGCAGCGCCGGGACGGGCAGCCAGACCCCCGTGGCCACGGCGGGCGGGTTGCGCAGCACGCGGTCCACCGCGACGCCGCCGTCCCCGGCGATGAGCACCCGGCCGTGCGCGCCGGCCACGCGCGTGGGCCGCAGCACCGCGGCCTCGAGGTCGTCCAGCACCCGGGTGGGTGCGGACTGTCGCTCGAGGGAACGTCGCACCGCCCGCCACCGGTTCGCGACGTCCCTGTCGCCCGCCTCGGCCGAGGGCGTCGCGTCCAGGTAGACGGTCGCGAACGGTCCGGGGCGGCCGACGAGGGGCTTGAGCCAGTCGATCTTCATCCGTGGATCCCCCTGATGTCGTCGTCGGCTGTGTCCTCCAGCGTGCGACGGAAACGCGGCGGACGCCACCCCTCGGCCCGGCGGTCCCGACCTCGCGCGCGAGGTCAGATCTCACCTCTTCAAGCGTAGGTGTCCAGGGGCGGCAGCTCGCCCTTGAGGCGCCCGGCGGCGTGCTCCTCGGCGATGCGCTCGTGGTGCCGGATCACCTCGGAGACGATGAAGTTGCGGAACTGCTCCGTGAACTCCGGGTCCAGGCCGGCGCCCGCCGCGAGGTCCTTGAGGCGGTCGACCTGCTGTCGGTCGCGAGACGGGTCGGCGGGCGGCAGCCCGCCCACCGCCTTGAGCTCGCCGACGCGGCGCGTCATCTTGAAGCGCTCGGCCAGCAGGTGCACGAGTGCGGCGTCGATGTTGTCGATGCTGGCGCGCAGGTCCAGGATCTCCTGGGGCATCCCGTCCGACGCGGGGCGCGGGGCGGGGTCCTGGGGGACGTCGTGAGGGGTGTCGGGCATGACTCGATCCTACGAGGCGCGCCGAGCGTGTAAGGTCCCACGTCGGCCCGAACGCCGACCGGAGACTGGTCGGGAACCGCCGGCCACCACCACGCGGCACGACGCCAGGGACGCACACCGCCCGCCCACGCCGCCCACCCGGAGAGAGAGCAGATGACGGTCGCGACGACGCCGAGCCTCGTGGACGTGCCCGAGGGCACGAGCATCAGCACGCTGCTGGCCGACCGGGTCGCCCGGACGGGCGACCGCACCCTCATCGAGCGTCGCACCGCGTCGGACGGCTCCTGGGTGCCGGTGTCCGCCGGCGAGTTCCAGGCCGACGTCATGACCGTGGCACGCGGGCTCGTCGCGCACGGCATCGAGCCCGGCGACCGCGTCGCGATCATGTCGCGCACCCGCTACGAGTGGACGCTCCTCGACTTCGCCGCCTGGGCCACCGGCGCCGTGGTCGTGCCCGTCTACGAGACGTCTTCCCCCGACCAGGTGCGCTGGATCCTCGAGGACTCCGGAGCCCGCCTGGTCGTGGTGGAGACGCCCGCGCACGCGGACGCCGTGCGCCAGGTGGACGACGAGCTGCCCGACCTCGAGGAGGTGCTCGTCATCGCGACCGGTGCCGTCGACGAGCTGCGCGAGGCCGGTGCGTCGGTCCCCGCGCGGGACGTCACGGCCCGCCGCGACGCCGTGCGCCGCGACGACCTCGCCACGATCGTCTACACCTCCGGCTCCACGGGACGCCCCAAGGGCGCCGAGCTCACGCACGGCAACTTCGCGCACCTCGCGATGAACGCCCGCCTCGCCCTGCCCGAGCTTCTCGACTCGGACGGCGCGCGCACGGTGCTCTTCCTTCCCCTGGCGCACGTCTTCGCCCGCCTCATCCAGGTCGCGGTGATCGCCAGCGGCTCGGTGCTCGGCCACCTGCCCGACGTGAAGACGCTCACCGACGACCTCAGGACGTTCCGCCCCACGTTCCTGCTCGCCGTCCCCCGCGTGTTCGAGAAGGTCTACAACTCGGCCGAGCAGCGGGCCGCGTCGCGCACCCAGCGGCAGGTCTTCGGCTGGGCCGCGCGCGTGTCGGGCCAGTACTCGCGTGCGCTCGACACCGGACGCGTCCCGGTGACGCTGCGGGCCCGCCACGCGCTGGCCGACCGGCTGGTGCTGTCCCGGCTGCGCACCGCGATGGGCGGGAACCTGCGGTACGCGATCTCGGGCGGCGCGCCGCTCGGAGACCGCCTCGGACACTTCTTCCGCGGGGCCGGGCTCACCGTGCTCGAGGGCTACGGGCTCACCGAGACGACAGCCCCGACCGCGGTGAACCTGCCTTCCGACCTGCGCATCGGCACGGTCGGCCCGCCGTTCCCCGGCACCTCGGTGCGGATCGACGACGACGGCGCGGTCTTCGTGGCGGGCCCGCACCTGTTCCGGGGCTACCGCGGACGCCCCGACCTGACCGCCGACGCGATGACGGACGGCTGGTTCCGCACCGGGGACCTGGGCGCCCTGGACCAGGGTCACCTGCGCATCACAGGGCGCACCAAGGAGATCATCGTCACCGCGGGCGGCAAGAACGTGGCCCCGGCGCCGCTGGAGGACCGGGTGCGCGCCCACCCCCTCGTGTCGCAGGTCGTGGTCGTGGGCGACAAGCGTCCGTTCATCGGCGCGCTCGTCACGCTGGACGCCGAGATGCTGCCCGGCTGGCTGGCCACGCAGGGCATCGCGCCGATGTCGGTGGGCGCCGCGCGGACCGACCCCCGGGTGCTGGCGGCGCTCGACGCGGCGGTCGAGGAGGCGAACACGGCCGTCTCCCGGGCGGAGTCGATCCGCAAGTTCCGGGTGCTCGAGGGCGACTTCACCGAGGCGAACGAGTACCTGACGCCCTCGCTGAAGGTGAAGCGCGACCTGGTGCTGCGCGACTTCGCGGACGAGGTCGACGCGCTCTACGCCCGGTAGTGCTCAGTGCCCGGTAGTGCTCAGCACCCGGCAGTGCTCAGGCGCTCTTCTCGCGGGGCGCACGACGGCGGACGGGCGAGGTGCGCGGCACGAGCGTCGGGTTGACGTTCTCCAGCACGACCTCGCGGCTCACGACCACCCGCTCGACGTCGTCCCGGCTGGGCACGTCGAACATCACCTGCTGGAGGACCTCCTCCATGATGGCGCGCAGCCCGCGCGCCCCGGTGCCCCGCAGCAGCGCCTGCTCGGCGATCGCGTGGACGGCGTCCTGCTCGAACTCGAGCTCCACGCCGTCGATCTCGAACATGCGCTGGAACTGCTTGACGAGCGCGTTGCGCGGCTCGGTGAGGATCCGCACCAGCGCGTCGCGGTCCAGCGGGGACACGGACGCGATGACGGGCAGCCGCCCGATGAACTCGGGGATGAGCCCGTATTTCTGCAGGTCCTCGGGTCGCACCTCGGCGAACAGGTCGTCGTCGGCCGCGGTCTCCATGGGGGCGCTGAAGCCGATGCCGCGCTTGCGCGCGCGGGACGCCACGATGTCGTCGAGGCCGGCGAACGCGCCCGCCACGATGAACAGCACGTTCGTGGTGTCGATCTGGATGAACTCCTGGTGCGGGTGCTTGCGCCCGCCCTGCGGGGGCACCGACGCCGTCGTGCCCTCGATGATCTTCAGGAGCGCCTGCTGCACGCCCTCGCCGGAGACGTCGCGCGTGATCGACGGGTTCTCCGCCTTGCGGGCCACCTTGTCGACCTCGTCGATGTAGATGATGCCCGTCTCGGCCTTCTTGACGTCGTAGTCCGCGGCCTGGATGAGCTTGAGGAGGATGTTCTCGACGTCCTCGCCCACGTACCCGGCCTCCGTGAGGGCCGTGGCGTCCGCGATGGCGAACGGCACGTTGAGCATCTTCGCCAGCGTCTGCGCCAGGTAGGTCTTGCCGGTGCCGGTGGGCCCGATGAGCAGGATGTTGGACTTCGCGATCTCGACCGCGTCGTCGCCGTCGCGCTGGGCCTCGCCCGCCTGGACCCGCTTGTAGTGGTTGTAGACCGCCACCGCGAGGGCCCGCTTGGCCGGCTCCTGCCCGATCACGTACTGCTCGAGGAAGTCGAAGATCTCGCGCGGCTTCGGCAGCTCGGTGAGCCCCAGCTCCGCCGCCTCGCCGAGCTCCTCCTCGATGATCTCGTTGCACAGGTCGATGCACTCGTCGCAGATGTACACGCCGGGGCCGGCGATCAGCTTCTTGACCTGCTTCTGCGACTTCCCGCAGAACGAGCACTTCAGCAGGTCTGCGCCGTCACCGATCCGAGCCACCGGGAGCCTCCATCTCGTGAGTGCACGTCCTGAGTGCTTGGTCCTGCGTCCATTCCACACCACGGGGGCGTCGTTGTCAGCCGAGCAGCCCGGTGCGTCGTGTCGCGGGGCCCGCGATGTCTCCCTCGGGAGGTCGCGGGCCCCGTGAACGTGCAGGTCAGCGCGGCGCGAGAGCGGCGGGCTTGCGGCTCTCGAGCACCTGGTCCACCAGGCCGTAGTCCTTGGCCTGCGCGGCCGTGAGGATCTTGTCGCGCTCGATGTCCTCGCGCACCTGCTCCTCGGACTTGCCCGTGTGCGCCGCCAGCGTCGACTCCAGCCACTCGCGCATGCGGATGAGCTCGTTGGCGTGGATCTCGATGTCGGACGCCTGGGCGTAGCCGCCGCCCTCCATCGCGGGCTGGTGGATCAGCACACGGGCGTTCGGCAGCGCGAGGCGCTTGCCCGGCTGGCCGGCGGCGAGCAGCACGGCCGCGGCGGAGGCCGCCTGGCCGAGGCACACCGTCTGGATCTGCGGCTTGATGAACTGCATCGTGTCGTACAGCGCCGTCATGGCCGTGAACGACCCCCCGGGCGAGTTGATGTAGATCATGATGTCGCGGTCGGGGTCCTGGCTCTCCAGGACCAGCAGCTGCGCCATGATGTCGTCCGCCGACGCGTCGTCGACCTGGACGCCCATGAAGATGATGCGGTCCTCGAACAGCTTGGTGTACGGGTCCTGGCGCTTGAAGCCGTACGCGGTGCGCTCCTCGAACTGGGGCAGCACGTAGCGCGACGTCGGAGCGCCGTGCGGGAGCGCGACGCCGCCGGGGCGCGCCGCGGCGCCCGCCAGGTTCTGGGCCCGCATAGCGAACTGGTACTCGTCTGAGTAGCTCACGGTGTTCTCCTCGGGTGGGAAGTCGGTGGGTTCCGGGGGCGGGTGGTCGGCGTCAGGAGCCCGACGCGCCGCCACCGCCCGAGACCGAGGCGGCGCTGGTGACCACGTGGTCGACGAAGCCGTACTCGAGGGCCTCGTCCGCGGTGAACCACTTGTCGCGGTCGTTGTCCTTGAGGATCGTCTCCAGCGACTGCCCGGTCTGCTCGGCCGTCAGCTCGGAGAGCACCTTCTTCATGTGCATGATCAGCTGGGCGCCGATCCGCACGTCCGTCGCGGTGCCGCCCACGCCGCCGGAGGGCTGGTGCATGAGCACGCGGGCGTGCGGGGTGATGTAGCGCTTGCCCTTGGTGCCCGACGAGAGCAGGAACTGCCCCATCGACGCGGCCATGCCCATCGCGATGGTCGCGACGTCCGGCTTGATGTACTGCATCGTGTCGTAGATCGCCATGCCGGCCGTGATGGATCCGCCGGGGCTGTTGATGTACAGCCAGATGTCCTTGTCCGGGTCCTCAGCGGCGAGCAGCAGCATCTGCGCGCAGATGGCGTTCGCGTTCTCGTCGCGCACCTCCGAGCCCAGCCAGATGATGCGCTCCTTGAGGAGCCGGTTGTAGATGGAGTCGTTGAGCCCGAGGCCCTGGCCGTCGGCGCGCGCCACCGGCGTCGCACCGTCCATCCGCAGCAAGTCGTTCACGTCCGTCTCCTTCGTCATCGCCGTCGATCGACCCTAACGTGCGGCAGCCACGCGAAACGTCCCGGTGGAGGGGCTTTTCGCTGCGGGCGCACACGACGACGCCGGCGGCGGTCTCGGCTCACGCCCCGTGCACCTCGCACAGCGCCCGGGCGGCGCGCCGAGCGGTCGGGAACGGGTCCTTCGGCACGCCCGTCCCCGCCCCCGCCAGCGCCCCGTCGTGGAGCAGCAGCAGCGCGTCCGCCAGCTCGCCGGGACGTTCGAGCCCGGCTGCGCGGCACTCGGTCTCGAGGAGCTCCCGGACCCACGACTTCTGCCGGGCGACCTCGACGGCGACGGGCCGGTCGGCGTCGTCCACCTCGGCGCGCGCGTTGATCGCGGCGCAGCCGCGGCCGCCCTCGGCCGCCGACCACCCCTCGGCGGCGCCGAAGACCGCGAGCACCCGGCCGACGCCCGGCTCGGGGTGCGCCGCGAGGGCCCGGACCAGGTGTGCCTGCCACCGGGAGTCGCGGTCGCGCAGGTACGCCACCACGAGCCCCTCCTTCGAGCCGAAGCGGTCGTAGAGCGTCTTCTTCGTGACGCCCGCCTCCGCCGCGACGGTGTCGACGCCGACGGCGTGCAGCCCGCGGGCGTAGAACAGGCGCGACGCGGCCTCGAGGATCCGGCGCGCCGCCGGGGTGAGGGACGCCTGCCGCGGGGTCTGCTCGGTCACCCGACCCACGATACGGACCGGTCCACCCCCACGGACGACGCCGGCCCGCACCGTCCGGGGGGACGGTGCGGGCCGGCGTGGGTGTCCGGGCGGCCGGGGTCAGGCCTTGGCCGTCTCCTCGGAGGTCTCCTCCGTCGGCTCCTCGGACGTGGTGTCGTCGGCGGACCCCTCGACCTCGGCGGCCGCGGCGTCCTCCTCCTCGGTGCCGATGAACTCGGCCAGGTCGACGACGTTGCCGTCGGAGTCCTTGACCTCGATGTCGCGCAGCGCGACCGCGAGGGCCTTGGAGCGCGCGACCTCACCGACCATGGCGGGGATCTGGCCGCCCTGGTCCAGGGTCGAGATGAACTGGTTCGGGTCCATGCCGTACTGCTGCGACGCCTGGACCAGGTACTCGACGAGCTCGCCCTGGCCGACCTGGACCTCGAGCTTCTCGGCCAGCGTGTCCAGCAGGATCTGGTTCTTGAGGGCCTTGGTGGCGTCCTCGGTGACCTCGGCGCGGTGCTCGTCGTCCTCGAGACGGTTCTCCGACTCCAGGTGGCGGTGCACCTCGGCCTCGACGGCACCGGACGGCACCGGGACCTCGACGGCCTCGAGCAGCTTCTCCAGCAGCAGGTCGCGGGCGGCGACGGCCTGGTTGGACGTCTTGATCGACGCGACCTGCTCGCGCAGGTCCGCCGTCAGCTCCTCGAGCGTGTCGAACTCCGAGGCGAGCTGGGCGAAGTCGTCGTCCGGCGTCGGCAGGTCGCGCTCCTTGACGGCCGTGGCCGTGACGGTGACCTGCGCCTCCTCGCCCTCGTGCTCGCCGCCGGCGAGCTTCGTGGCGAAGGTCGTGGTCTCGTCCGTCGACAGGCCGGTGAGGGCCTCGTCCAGGCCGTCCAGCATGTTGCCGGCGCCGATCTGGTAGGAGACGCCGGAGACCGAGTCGATCTCCTCGTCGCCGATGACGGCCTTGAGGTCGATGACGACGTAGTCGCCCTCGACGGCGGGACGGTCGACGCCCACGAGGGTGCCGAAGCGCTCGCGCAGCGCGTCGAGGCGCTCGGTGACGTCCTCGTCGGTCACCTCGGTGGAGTCCACCGTGATGTCGATGCCGGACAGCTCCGGGAGGGTGATCTCGGGCCGGACCTCGACCTCGGCGGTGAACGCGAGCTGGCCCTCGCCGGCCTTGGCGGGGACCTCGGTCACCTCGACCTCGGGCTGGCCCAGGGGGCGCAGCGACTCGGCCGTGACGGCGTCGCGGTAGAAGTTCGACAGAGCGTCGTTCACGGCGTGCTCGACGACCGCACCCCAGCCGACGCGCTGGTCGATGATGCGCGGGGGAACCTTGCCCTTGCGGAACCCGGGGATGTTCACCTGCTCGGCGATGTGCTTGTACGCGTGGTCGATGCTCGGCTTGAGCTCGTCGTACTCCACCTCGACGGTCAGCTTGACCTTGGTGGGCTCCAGGGTCTCGACGGCGCTCTTCACTTCGATGGTCTCCAACGGTTCGGGTGCTGCGCGCGCGTCTCACCGGCGCGAGCCGGCCTGGTTGCTGCGGCGCGGGGTGCGGGGACCGTACGACGGGCGTACGGGCAACCCGTCCATCCTACGCCACGGCGAGGGCCGCCCGGGGACGCCCGCGTCACGACGACGCGCGTCCCGGGCGACCCTCGCCGGGTACGTCCTGGCAGAGGATCGGGCGCGGACGATCAGGAGCAGGTGTAGGTGATGCCGTTGACGTCGTGCACGCCCGGCCCGAGGTCGCCGCAGACCTCGATCAGGTGGCTCGCCGCCACGCCCAGCACCACGGCCAGGATGATCGTCCCGAGGAGCACGAGGGCGCTCACGATGATGCCGGCGATGGCGACGCCGTTCGGCTGGCCCACCTTGCGCGACTTCACGAGGCCGACGATCGACAGGATCAGGCCGACGATCGACAGGGGCCCGAAGAAGCCGAGCACCAGGCCGACGATGCCCAGCGTCTTGCCCGGGTTCTGCGGCGGCTGGCCGTAGGCCGGCGCGTACTGCCCCGCCGGCGGCGCGGCGGGGTACGCCTGGCCGGGCGCCTGCGGAGCGGCGGGGTACGCCTGCCCGCCGGCCGGCTGGGCGGGGTAGGCCTGGCCCGGCGCCGGCTGACCCGGGGCGGGCTGCTGCGGCTCGGTGCCGCCGGGGGGCGTCGCACCCGGCTCGGGCGTGCCTGGCGTGTAGGGGTCCGGGGTGGTCATCAGGTTCTCCTCGCACGTCGGTCGCCGTCCGTCGGCGATCGGGGGCCGATCCTTCCAGATCGGCACGCCGAGCGCGGGCCGATCCACGGGCGAGCCGCGACGAACCACGACGTCCGCCCTGTGCCGCTGTCGGGGTGACTGGATTCGAACCAGCGACCCTCTGCTCCCAAAGCAGATGCGCTACCAAGCTGCGCCACACCCCGCGGCCCGCCGTCGGGCGGGGCCTCGGTCAGTGTAGTGCCGCCGTCCGGCGGCGAGCCCCCGACGTGCGTCGACGGGTCCGTGCGCCCCCGCGGCTTTGCTAGGGTTGGCCCGCGTTCCCACCCGGCGACGATGTCGCGGGGTGGCCGTGCGGGCGTAGCTCAATGGTAGAGCCCCAGTCTTCCAAACTGGCTACGCGGGTTCGATTCCCGTCGCCCGCTCCCCTGCCTCCTCTCCCCCTCCTTCCCCTTTGCGGCCCGTCCGCGGCCCGTCCGCGACCCAGGGGACAGGTGTCTCCCGACCGATCGACGACGCCGATGGATGAGATGCTCCTTGTCGATCGGTCGCGTCCTGGTTAGGCTCGGCGCCGCAGCCTGCGACAGGCGCGACCACACGGCAGCAGCACCCCGAAGCACCCCGAAGCAACACGAAGCATCACGAGGAGGGCCGGCATGACGAACGTCCGCCGCGTCGCCCCCTCGACCGCCCTCTCGTCCCACCGGAGGACGGTGCCGGCGTCGGCGCTCCGCACCCCGGCGTGCGCCGCGGCGACGACGCCGCGATGCTGTCGATAGAGCGTCCACGTCACGTCCGACCCGCCCGACGGCGGGTCCCCGACGACCGTGCGGCGCTCGCACCGACCTCGCCGACGCCCCTGCGCCGCGCCCTCCGAGCACCTGCTCGGGGGCCCGCACCGCACGCGACGGCGCACCCGCACCACCTCGCCCGCACGCACTCCTCGAGAAGGAACACCCCATGGCACGCATCTACGACGACGCGACGAAGCTCATCGGCCGCACCCCGCTCGTCCGGCTGAACCGTCTCGCCGCCGGCCTCGACGCGACGGTCGTCGCGAAGCTCGAGTTCTACAACCCCGCCAACTCCGTGAAGGACCGCATCGGCGTCTCGATCATCGACGCCGCGGAGGCCTCCGGCGACCTGCAGCCGGGCGGCACCATCGTCGAGGGCACCTCAGGCAACACCGGCATCGCGCTCGCCTGGGTCGGCGCCGCACGCGGCTACAAGGTCGTGCTCGCGATGCCGGAGACGATGTCGAAGGAGCGTCGCGCCCTGCTGCGCGCGTACGGCGCGGAGCTCGTGCTCACGCCGGGCGCGGAGGGCATGAAGGGCGCCGTCGCCGCGGCGGAGAAGATCGCCGCCGAGCGGCCGGGCGCGATCCTCGCCCGCCAGTTCGCCAACGAGGCCAACCCGAAGGTGCACCGCGAGACCACGGCCGAGGAGATCTGGGCCGACACCGACGGCGAGGTCGACGTGGTCGTCTCCGGCATCGGTACCGGCGGCACCATCACGGGCGTCGGCCAGGTCCTCAAGGAGCGCAAGCCCGAGATCCGGATCGTCGCGGTCGAGCCCGCCGAGTCGCCCATCCTCAACGGCGGGACCCCCGGCCCGCACAAGATCCAGGGCCTGGGCGCCAACTTCGTCCCGGAGATCCTCGACACCTCCGTCTACGACGAGGTGCTCGACGTCGACGCCGAGACGTCGGTCGAGCTCGCCCGCCGCGCCGCGAAGGAGGAGGGCCTCCTGGTCGGCATCTCCTCGGGCGCCGCGATCGCCGGGGCGCTCGAGGTCGCGAAGCGGCCCGAGAACGCCGGGAAGCTGATCGTGGTCGTCATCCCCGACTTCGGCGAGCGGTACCTGTCCACCATCCTGTACTCGGACCTGCTGGACTGACGTGACGAGCCGCCGCACCGCTCCGACCGCCGCCGCCGGGGCCGCCCACGAGGACCTCGACGGCGACGTCGACCACCCGATGCCGGCCGGGCACCGCCCGGGCCTGCGCCACCTGGTCGAGATCCTCGCCGAGGACCTCGAGGCGGCGCACGCGCACGACCCGGCGGCGCGCTCCCGGTTCGAGGTCGCGCTGGGCTACCCGGGAGTGCACGCCGTGTGGGCGCACCGGGTGTCCCACCGCATGTGGCACCGGCCCGGCCTGCGCCTGCCGGCGCGCCTGCTGTCGCAGGCCGCCCGGTGGGTGACCGGGATCGAGATCCACCCTGGCGCGCGCATCGGGCGGCGGCTCTTCATCGACCACGGCATGGGCGTGGTGATCGGGCAGACGGCGGTCGTCGGCAACGACTGCGTGCTGTTCCACGGCTCCACCCTGGGCGGCCGCTCGATGACCCGGGGCAAACGGCACCCCACCCTGGGCGACCGGGTCATGGTGGGCGCCGGCGCCAAGATCCTCGGCCCGCTGTGGATCGGCGACGACGCGCAGATCGGCGCGAACGCGGTCGTGACCCGCGACGTGCCGAACGGCATGGTGGCCGTCGGGGTGCCCGCGCACGCGCGCACGCCCGGTCACCGGCCCGACCACGGCCAGCACGTCGAGGACGCCTCGGAGCTGCTCGAGTACGTCATCTGAGCGGCCCGCAGCCGCGGCCCGTGCGCCCACCGCTCCCGCGGCGGGCGCACGGGCCGTCGTCGTCCCGTCGCGGATACGTTTGTTCTAGTAGTCGTAGAACAAGTAGTCTGACGCCCGTGATGTGGCGCATCGATCCGACGAGCGACGAGCCGCTGTACGCGCAGCTGGTCGCCCAGGTGCGCCTCGGCGTCGCGCACGGCACGCTCCGCCCGGGCGAACGGCTTCCCTCGGCCCGGGAGCTCGCGGCCTCCCTCGACCTCAACATGCACACCGTGCTGCGGGCCTACCAGGTGCTGCGCGACGACGGCACGCTCGAGCTGCGGCGCGGGCGCGGCGCCGTCGTCGCGTCCACCGCACCCGACCTGGCCGACGTCGAGCGGGCGGTGGCCGACCTGGCCGCCGCGGCCCGTCGTGCCGGGCTGTCCGTCCAGACCACCACCACCCTCGTCACGGAGGCGATGCACCGATGACCACCGCTCCCCCGCCCGGCAGCCCCCGAGCACGCTCCGGCACGGAGGTGTGGCGCCCTCTCGCGCGCCGCGCGATGGCCTGGTCGTCACTCGTGGGCGTCGTGCTCACGCTCGGCACGGCCGCGGTGGTCTGGGCATGGCGGGACGAGCTGCCCGCGCAGGTCGCGACGCACTGGAGCCGGAGCGGGGCGCCCGACGGCTTCATGTCGCCGACGGCCCTGGCGCTCGTCGGGGTCGTGACCACCGTCGCGCTCTGCGGTCTCTTCGCGGCGATCGGGCTGACGCAGGGCGCCGCCGCCTCGACCCGGCGGATCACCGCCGCGGGCTGCGTGTGGTCGGGCGCGTTCCTGGCCGCGATCGTCGTCGGCACGCTCGCGCCCCAGCGCGGCCTCACCGACCCGTCCCAGGTCGAGCTGTCCGGCACCGCGCTGCTGACGGCCTTCCTCCTGCCGCTCGTCCCGGCGGGGATCGCGGCCGCGCTCGTCCCGGGCGACCCCGCGATGCCCGCCGTCGAGGCCGTCCCCGAGGACGCGCCCCGAGCCACGCTCCGCGACGGCGAGCGCGCGGTCTGGCTGCGTCGCGCGACGGGCGGGCCGGGCCTCGCCGTCGGGGCCGTCGCCGTCGCCCTGACGACGCTCGCCGCGGCGCTGACCGCCGAGTGGTCGATGCTGGTCGTCCCCGTGGTCCTCGCCGCGCTGTTCGTCACGATGTTCGCCTTCACCGTCCGGGTGGACCCCGCCGGCCTCACGGTGCGTTCCGCCGCCCGCTGGCCGGGCACCCACGTCCCGGCGGGCGAGGTGGTCCGGGCGTCGGTGACCCAGGTGCGCCCGCTGCGCGACTACGGCGGCTGGGGCTGGCGCACCGCCCGCGACGGGCGCGTGGGCGTGGTCCTGCGCTCGGGCGAGGCGCTGCTGGTGGAGCGCACCGGGGGGCGGTCGTTCGCCGTCACGGTCGACGACGCCGCCGAGGCCGCCGCGCTGCTGAACACGATGGCCGACCGCGCCCGGAGCCGCTGACCGCCCGCGGCCTCAGGCGAGCAGCTCCGGGTGCGCGGCCGCCACGCGGCGCGGCGCCTTGGCGAGCCAGGCGTCCACGAGAAGCTCGCGGAGCGCGTCGCCGTCGACCGCCTCGAGCCGGACGAGGACGACGGGCACGCCGTCGAGGTGCGGGATCGTCAGCGTCTCCGGGCGGGCGGCGAGCACGGCCTCCTTCTCCCCCAGGTCGTCCACGACCACGGCGAGGATCGGCCCGGTCGGCACCGGCTCGTCCCCGAACCGCCGCACGTCGGCCTTGCTGAACGGCCGCAGCCAGGAGAACACGCGGCCTGACACCGCCCACGCCCGGTTTCGGAACGTCGTCGTCTCGGTGACCTCGGGCAGCCCCGCAGCGGTGCGGGCCGCGTCGTCGATCGTCGCCATCCCCCGAACCTACTGACGGTCCCGTCGCACGCACGACGTCGGCTAGGGTGTGACGGGCATTACCCCGTACTCCCGGTACCGGACACATCGGCACGACCGCATCATCTCGACGAGGAGCACCCCGCCCCATGAGCACCCTGCGCATCGGCATCCAGACCGGCTACTGGTCCCGCAAGCCCCCGAAGGGCATCGTGCCCGCGCTCGTCGCGGCCGAGGCGCTGGGCCTCGACTCGGTCTGGACGGCGGAGGCGTACGGCTCCGACGCGTTCACCCCCCTCGCCTGGTGGGGCTCCCGCACCCGCCGCCTGCGGCTCGGCACCGGCATCGCGCAGATGGCGGCCCGCACCCCGACCGCCACCGCCATGCACGCCATCACCCTCGACCACCTCTCGGGCGGGCGCTTCGTGCTGGGGCTCGGGGCGTCCGGCCCGCAGGTCGTCGAGGGCTGGTACGGCCAGCCCTACCGTCGGCCGTTGGCGCGCACCCGCGAGTACGTCGACGTCGTGCGCCAGGTCTTCGCCCGCGAGCGCCCCGTCACCGCGGACGGCGAGTTCTTCCGCCTCCCGCTGCCCGCGGACGCCCCCGGCGCCACCGGCCTCGGCAAGGCCCTCAAGCCGACCGTGCACCCCCGCCGCGCCGACATCCCGATCGTGCTGGCGGCCCAGGGGCCGAAGAACGTCACGCTCGCCGCCGAGATCGCCGACGGCTGGATGGCGGGCTTCTACGCGCCGCGGGCCGACGCCGAGCACCGCGAGCTGCTCGCGTCCGGGTTCGCGCAGCGCTCCGACGAGCGCGCGCCGTCGTCCGAGTTCGAGGTGCTCGCGACGGTGCCCGTGGTCGTGCGCGACGACGTCGAGTCCGCGGCCGACGTCATCCGCCCGCACATCGCGCTGTACGCCGGCGGCATGGGCTCGAAGGAGGCCAACTTCCACAAGGCGTCGCTGGACCGCCTCGGCTATGCGGCCGAGCTCGACGAGGTCCAGGCGCTGTTCCTCGCGGGCCGCCGGGACGACGCCGCGCGCGCCGTGCCGACCGAGCTCGTGGAGGAGGTCGCGCTGGTCGGCCCCGCGGACAAGGTCGCGCGCGACCTGGCCCGCTGGGACGGCACGGCGCTGACCACGATGCTGCTGCAGGGCGACCCGTCGTCGATGCTCACGGTGCTCGCCGCGGCACAGGCGGCCCGCAAGGACGCGGACGGCGGCACGCCCCTGGGGGCCCGCGTGCGCGCCGCCGCCGGTGCGGCCGCCGCCCGCGTGGCACCCAAGAAGGCCTGACCGCTGGGACGACGTCCTCCGGCCGTCAGCCCTCCTCCGGGAACCAGACGGCGCGGCGCAGGTCCACGCGCCGGCCGTCGCGCGAGAGCGGGCAGCCCTCGGCGCGCAGCGCGTCGAGGGCCGCGGTGAGGTGCCGCGCCGGCGGGGCACCCGACGCGTTCACCACGCGCCACCAGGGCACGAGGTGGTCGTCCTGCACGGGACCGATCACCGCGGCGCCGTCCGGCACGAGGTGCGCGTAGCGGTCCCCCGAGCCCGCCATGACGTTCCCGACCTGTCGTGGCCCGCCACGCCCCAGCCGCTCGCCGACGATCTCGGCGATCAGGCCGTAGGTCATCGCCCGGCCGGACGGGATGCGGCGCACCAGGGCGAGCACCTCCGCGGCGTACTCGTCGGGGGCGTCGAGGGGCTCGTCGGACGTCGAGGCGCGGGCTGGCACACTGCGACCCTACGGCCCGTCGCCGACCCCGGCGGCGGACCGAACCGCGGGTCGCCGGAGGACCGTCCGGCGGGTCCGGAAATCCGCTGGCCCCGAGCCCCGGACCGCGCCACGATCGGCAGGTGACCTCCGACCGCTCCCGCACCGCCCTGCCCGCCGGCTACCGCAGCCGCACGCTCACCGCCGACGACCGCGGCGCGCTGCTCGACCTGGACACCTGGGCGTTCCCCGACCCGCACTCGGTGGCGGAGTTCGACGACCTGCCGCTGCCGCTGACGTGGGAGCGGGCGGTCGGCGTCGAGGTCGAGGGCGCGCCCGACGACGGGCTCGCCGCGATCCGTGCGTCCTACCCGTTCTCCCGCTTCCCCGTGCCGGGCGCCACGCTGCCCACGGCCGGCCTGACGTGGGTGGGCGTGCACCCGCAGCACCGCCGCCGGGGGCTGCTCACCGCCATGATCGACGACCACCTCGACGCGTGCCGGCGGAGGGGCGAGCCGCTGTCCGCGCTGTTCGCCGCCGAGACCGCCATCTACGGACGGTTCGGGTACGGCAAGGCGGCCGACGACCTGCGTATCGCCGTCCCGCGGGGAGCGGCGCTGCGCGACGTCCCCGGCGCCGCGGACCACACCGTGCGCGTGGAGCACGCCGACCGCGCACGCCACGGCGACCTCGTCGCCCGCCTGCACCGTGCTCCGGGCCTGGCCGCGGGCCCGGCGGGGATCAACCGGCCCGGCTGGGCCACGCGGGAGACCGACGCGCTGTGGGAGAGCTACTGGGCGGACCCGAAGTCGTTCCGGGCGGGCGGGCGCGAGTCGCTGCGCATCGTCGTCGTGGAGCGCGACGGCGAGGCGCGCGGCTACGCGACGTTCCGCCGCAGCCTGGACTGGCAGGTCACCGGTCCGCGCGGCACCGTGCACCTGGGTGACGTCGTGGCCCTCGACGCCGCCGCGGCGCGCGCCCTGTGGGGCGTGCTGCTCGACCTCGACCTCATGAGCAGCACGGACCCGTTCCTGCTGCCGGTCGACGACGCGGTCATGAGCCTGCTCGTCGACCCGCGGGCCGCGGGCGCCCGCGTCGCCGACAACGTGTGGGTGCGCGTCGTCGACGTGCCCGCCGCGCTCGCGGGCCGTCGCTACCAGGCCGACGTCGACGTCGTGCTCGGGGTCGACGACGCCCGGCTGCCCGACAACGCGGGGTCGTGGCGCCTGCGGGCGACGGCGTTCGGGGCGGCGACGTGCGAGCGCACCGACGCGGAACCCGACCTGCGGCTCGACGTGCGCGAGCTCGGCGCCGTCTACCTGGGCGGCACGTCCCTCGCGACGCTCGCCGGCGCCGGGCTCGTCGACGAGCGGTCGGCCGGCGCGCTCGGCCGCACGAGCGCGGCGTTCGGCTGGCCGCTCGCCCCCGCCTGCGGCTGGGTGTTCTGACCGTGGTGGCGGCGTTCTCGGACACCGTCACGTCGGCGGCGTGGCGCGCCGAGGCCAGCGCCTGGATCACCGCCGCCCTCGCCCGGGACGGCGTGCGCGTGGTCGCCCCGCCCGAGCAGCCGCGGGTGCGGCCGTGGTCCACGCAGCTCGTCGTCGCCACGGACGCGGGCCGCTACTGGTTCAAGGCCACCTGCCGCTCGTCGTCCTTCGAGCCCGCCCTGCAGGCACTGCTCGCCGAGGTCGCCCCCGACGCGGCGGACGCCCCGGCGGCGGTCGACGCCGACCGCGGGTGGATGCTCACGGCCGACCGGGGCGCCACGCTGCGCGAACGCCGGGAGCCCACGGCGGCCGACTGGGGCGCCCTGCTGTCGCGGTGCGCGCACCTGCAGCAGACCCTCCTCGGGCGCGGGGACGCGCTGCGCGGCACCGGGCTGCCCGACTGCTCCCCCGGCACGGTGGCGGCGCGGCTCGACGCCGTGCTCGACCTGCTGGAGGGCTTCCCGCCCGGCCACCCCGCCCGGCCGGACGACGGCACGGTCGCGCGCCTCCGCGAGGCCCGCGACGCCGTGGCGGCCGCGGCCGCCACCCTGGCGGCGAGCCCGCTGCCGAGCAGCCTGCAGCACGGGGACCTGCACCCGGGCAACGTCTTCGAGGTCGACGGCGCCCTGCGCGTGTTCGACCTCGGCGACGCCCAGTGGGCGCACCCGCTCGAGGTGCTCGAGGTGTCGTCCGCGGTCGCCCGCGACGCGGGCACCGACTGGGCGCCGGTCGAGCGGGCGTACCGCCGCGCGTGGGACGGCTGGTGCGCCGCCCAGGGTCTCCCGCCGGTGGGAGCGGCCGACGACGCGCCGACGTGGGACGACCTGCGGCGCGCGGCCGGCGTCACCCACGCAGTCAACCGGGCCTGGACGTGGTGCGGCGCGCTCGCCGAGGCCACCGAGGCCGAGTGGGCGGACTGGGGCGAGGCGCCCGGCCGGCACCTGGCGGCGCTGCTGGACCTGGTGCCGGGCCCTCAGACCTGACAGACGCCGCACCAGAAGAGGTTGCGGCCCGCGAGCTCCTTGGTGAGCACCGGGGCACCGCAGACGCGGCACGGCAGCCCGTCGCGGTGGTACACGTAGAACGACGCGTCCCGGGGCACCGCGTCGGCGTCGCCGTCGGTGTTCTGCCGCGTGACCCGGCCGCCGCCGCCGTCCGCCACCCGGTGCTCGGGCCGGGTGGTGACGATCGCCCCGCGGTCGGCGCCGTCGCGCATGAGCACGACCAGGTCGTCCCAGACCTGGGCGAGCACCGCCGCCGGCACGTCGCGGCCCGGGCGCAACGGGTCCACGCCGGCCCGGAACAGGGCCTCGGCCCGGTAGATGTTGCCGACGCCGGCGATCACCGCCTGGTCCATGAGCTGCTGGCCGACCGTCACGCGCGAGCGCCGCACGCGCTCGACGAACGCCGTGCGGGCCGCGTCACCCCCGTCGCGGACGGGATCCGGCCCGAGCCTCGACTCGACGGCGGCCTTCTCCGCGCCGGTGAGCACCTCGCACGCCGTCGGCCCGGTGAGGTCGGCGACGGCGTGCGCACCGAGCAGCCGCAGCCGGACGGCGCCGCGCGGGGCGGGCGCGACCCACTCCCCCGCGGCGTCGACGTCGGGGTCGCCTCCGTCGTCCGGCGTCGACTCGCGCTCCCCGATGCGACGGCGCGGCGCGCCGATGGCGTGCACCACGTCGGCGCTGCCGTCGCCGGCGAACGACCACGCCCCGTACAGGCCGAGGTGCACCCGCAGCCAGCGCACGTCGTCGGGCGTCCCGTCGCCGTCGGCGGGCGCGAAGGCGCAGAAGAGCTGCTTGCCCCATGCCTCGGCGGACGCCATCCGGCGGCCGTCGAGCAGCGCGGCACCGCCCGCGAACCGGCCCTGCGGGCTGGACACGGCGAGCGCCTCGCCGCCGAACAGCCCGTCCAGGGCACGCGCGAGGCGGTGGACGGTGTGACCCTCGGGCACGTCAGGCGATCGCGTCAGGCGATGGCGGAGACGTCGTGGGACGCCTCGTACGCGGCCAGCTTGTCGATGCGGCGCTGGTGGCGGGCGTCGCCGCTGAACGGCTCCGCGACGAACGCCTCGACGAACGACGTCGCCTCCTCGAGCGTGTGCATCCGCCCGCCCACGGCGATGACGTTGGCGTCGTTGTGCTGACGGCCGAGCGTCGCCGTCTCCAGCGACCAGGCCAGCACGGCGCGCACCCCGACGACCTTGTTCGCCGCGATCTGCTCGCCGTTGCCCGAGCCCCCGATGACGACGCCCAGCGAACCCGGCTCCGCGACCACGGCCTCGCCCGCGGCGATGCAGAAGGCGGGGTAGTCGTCCTGAGGGTCGTACTCGTGGGCGCCGTGGTCGACGACGTCGTGGCCCGCGGCGCGCAGGTGGTCCACGAGGTGGGACTTGAGCTCGTATCCGGCGTGATCGGCGGCGATGTGCAGACGCATGCCCACATTCTCCCTCAGGTCGTCCGCAGGGTTCGACCCGCGCCGCACGTGGGCGGCGCGCCGTAGGGTGACGCCATGACTGCCGACGCCACCGGGCTGCGGTCCGGCATCGACCTCAGCGCCCTCGACCAGGCCGTCCGCCCGCAGGACGACCTGTACCGCCACGTCAACGGGCGCTGGATCGCCCAGCACGAGATCCCCGCCGACCGCGCCATGGACGGCGCGTTCCGCGCGCTGCACGACCTGTCCGAGGAGCGCGTCCGCGAGATCATCACCGACCTCGCCGCCACGGACGACCTCGACCCCGCGTCCACCCCCGCGAAGATCGGCGCGCTGTACGCGAGCTTCCTCGACGCCGACCGCGTCCAGCAGCTCGGCACGGAGCCGATCGCCGCCGAGCTGGGGCAGATCGCCGGGGCGACGTCGCCCGCCGAGCTCGTCGACGTGCTCGGCGCCCTGCAGCGCACCGGCGGGGGCGGCGCCGTCGCGTTCTACGTCGACAACGACGCCAAGGACCCCGAGACCTACGTGACCTACCTCGTGCAGGGCGGCCTGGGCCTGCCCGACGAGGCGTACTACCGCGAGGACCAGTACGCGCCCGTCCGCGACAAGTACGCGCCGCACCTGGCGCGCATGCTGCGCCTCGCCGGCGTCACCGCCACGTCCGGGTGGGGCGCCGACCCCGAGGACGCCGCGCAGCGCGTGCTCGCCCTCGAGACGAAGCTCGCCACCCACCACTGGGACGTGGTGCGCGACCGCGACGCCGACCTCACCTACAACCCGATGACGCTCGCCGAACTCGTCGAGCGGGCGCCCGGCTTCGACTGGCGCGCGTGGGCCGCGGCGCTCGGCGCGCCCGCCGGGTCGCTGGACGCCCTGGTCGTGCGGGAGCCGTCGTTCGCGACCGGGTTCGCCGAGCTCTGGCGGACGGAGCCGCTCGCCGACTGGAAGCTCTGGGCCGCCTACCACCTCGTCACCGCCCGCGCGGCCTACCTCGACGACGCCACCGTCGAGGCCAACTTCGACTTCTACGGCCGCACGCTGTCGGGCGCGCAGGAGGTGCGCGACCGCTGGAAGCGCGGCGTCGCGCTCGTCGAGCGGGCGCTGGGCGAGGCCGTCGGCGAGCAGTACGTGGCCCGCCACTTCCCGCCGGAGCACAAGGAGCGGATGGACACGCTGGTGGCGAACCTCGTGGCCGCCTACCGCGAGTCCATCGAGGCGCTCGACTGGATGACGCCCGCGACGAAGGTGAAGGCGCTCGCCAAGCTGGAGAGGTTCACGCCCAAGGTGGGCTACCCGGTGAAGTGGCGCGACTACTCCGCCCTCGAGGTCGACGCCGCCGACCTGGTCGGGAACGTGCGCCGCGCGCACGGGTTCGAGCAGGACCACGAGCTCGGCAAGATCGGGCGTCCGATCGACCGCGACGAGTGGTTCATGACGCCGCAGACCGTCAACGCCTACTACAACCCGGGCATGAACGAGATCGTCTTCCCGGCCGCGATCCTGCAGCCGCCGTTCTTCGACCCCGACGCCGACGACGCCGTGAACTACGGCGGCATCGGCGGCGTCATCGGGCACGAGATCGGCCACGGCTTCGACGACCAGGGCTCCAAGTACGACGGCGACGGCCGCCTCGAGGACTGGTGGACCGAGTCGGACCGCACCGAGTTCGAGAAGCGCACCCAGGCCCTCATCGCGCAGTACGACGCCTTCCGCCCGGCACAGCTGCCCACCGACGGCCCGCACGTCAACGGCGCGCTGACCATCGGCGAGAACATCGGCGACCTCGGCGGGCTGTCCATCGCGATCAAGGCGTACCGCATCGCGCTCGGCACGACGCTGGACGACGCGCCCGTCGTCGACGGCCTCACCGGGCTGGAGCGCGTCTTCCTCGGATGGGCGCAGGTGTGGCAGTCCAAGGGCCGCGACGAGGAGGTGGTGCGGCGCATCGCCACCGACCCGCACTCCCCCAACGAGTTCCGCTGCAACGGCGTGATCCGCAACATCGACGAGTTCCACGCCACCTACGGCGTGGGCCCCGACGACGCGCTGTGGCTCGCCCCCGAGGAGCGCGTGCGCATCTGGTGACCCGTCCGGGGACCTGACGCGACGAAGCCGCCGGCCGTGGTCACGGTCGGCGGCTTCATAGCCTCTGGGGGGGGCGCCGCACCACCGTGCGCATACCGCCCCGGCCAGGGTGAAAACCGTGGCCGAGGGGTGGTGGGGTCCCG
>NZ_JBHTVT010000008.1:174279-187365 GCF_042792795.1 Isoptericola sp. NPDC056605
GGGGGGGCCCCGCCGCCCGGGGGGGCCCCCCCCCCGGCGGGGGGGGGCCCTTGGGGCCCCCCGGCGGGGGCCCCCCCCCCCCCCCCCCCGCGGGGGGGGCCCGGGGGGGGGGTCCCCCCCGCGTCGGGGCGGGACGCCTCAGCTCGTGCCGATGCCCGCCCGGGCGAGGGAGAAGCCCTTGCCCGAGGGGTCGTGCGTGCACGACATGCCGGTGTCCTCGCTGCGGCACGTGAAGTCGCCCTCGGTGATCGAGTCGCCGTAGTCCAGGTCGTCGAGGTCGTCACCCGCCTTCTTCGGCTGCTGGTCCTGGGGGACGCACGGCTGGGCGACCGTGCCCTCGCCGTCGATGGTCACCACGTACCCCGTCGTGCCGTCGCAGCCCTCCGTCGGGGCGGGCTGCTGGTTGAGCTGGGCGATCCCGCAGGACACGCCGTCGGCGTAGATCGAGCACGTGATGTTCTTCGACGGCGCCGCGAACCGCGCCAGCACCTCGCCCTGCATCGGCGCCTCCTCGGACGCGGACGCCGACGGCTCCTGCGAGGCCGCGGGAGCGCCGCCCGCCTCCGGGACCGTGGGCGACGGCGCGCCGAACATCTGCACGGCGAGCACCACCATCGTCACGATGAGCACCACGTCGACCGCGATGAACGCGATCCACCCGGCCGAGAGCCGGCGGCGCCGACGCGGCGGGGCGGGCGGGGGCGGCGGCGCGCCGACCGGCGCCGGCGCGGCGTACCCGGCCGGGGCCTGCGGCGCCGGCTGCGCGTAGACCGGCTGGTGCACCTGGGTCGCCGCAGCGGCCGGGGCCGGCGCGTACGCGGGCTGGGGCGCGTACGCGGGCTGGGGCTGGTACGCCGGCTGGGCCGCGTACCCGGGCGGGTAGGGCGCGGGCTGCTGCCCGGACGGCACGGCCGGCGGCAGCTGCTGGGTGTGCTGGGCGGCCGGCTGGTACGCGGGCTGCGGCGGCGACACCTGCGGCGCCGTGGCCCCGGCGTCCGGTGGCGGGGGCACGGGGGCGTGCACCGTCGCCGCCCCCGCGGGGGGCGTGACGGGCGCCGGCGCCGTGACCTGCTGCAGCGGCACCTCGGCCATCGGGTCGGCGGCGGGGCGCTGGTACGCGGACGCGACGCGGCGCACGCCGGCGGCCGGCGACGACGGCGACACGGTCGGCGGCACTCCCGGCGGCACGGTCGACGGCCTGCCGTCGGACCCCGGTGGGGGCGGCGGAACGGTGCCGGACATCTGGACTCCCTCCAGTCACTCCTCGGGCGTCGCGCGGCGGGTGACCGGCACCCGCACGGCGGCGACGCACCGGGCAGGATGTCACGATCGGGTCTCGACGGTCGAACCCGCCCCCGTGCGTCCCCACCGGGAGGCCGGGAATCCCGTGCGTCACAGCAGGCCCGAGGTGGCATCATCGTGCGCGAGCCTGCGCGCCCATCACGCGCCGCACCATCTTGAGACGAGGGAGAACCCGTGCCCGGAGAGAACCTGACCCGCGCCGAGGCGATCGAGCGCGCCGACGTCGTCACCGACGTCGAGTCGTACGCCGTCGACCTCGACCTGACCACCGGACCGACGACGTTCGCGTCCACGACCGTCATCCGGTTCTCCGCCACCCCCGGCGCGAGCACGTTCGTCGACCTGGTCGCGCCGTCCGTGCGCGAGGTCGTGCTCAACGGCGTCGCCCTGGACCCGGCCGAGGTGTTCGCCGACTCGCGCATCGCGCTGACCGGCCTGGCCGCCACCAACGAGCTGCGCGTCGTCGCCGACTGCGCCTACATGAACACCGGCGAGGGCCTGCACCGCTTCGTCGACCCGGTCGACGGCGAGGTCTACCTCTACACGCAGTTCGAGGTGCCCGACGCGCGCCGCGTCTTCGCGACGTTCGAGCAGCCCGACCTCAAGGCCCCCTACCAGGTGACCGTGACCGCACCGGCCGCGTGGCAGGTCGTGTCGAACCAGCCCACCCCGGAGCCGACCCCGGCCGCGCACGCGACGGACGCCGACGTCCCGACCGCGACGTGGGCGTTCGAGCCGACGCCGCGCATCTCGTCCTACCTCGTGGCCCTCGTCGCCGGCCCGTACGCCGTGCAGCGCGGCGAGCTCACGTCGTCCGACGGCCGCACCATCCCCCTCGGCGTCTTCTGCCGCTCCTCGCTCGCCGAGCACCTGGACGCGGACTACATCATGGAGACCACCCGCAAGGGCTTCGCGTTCTACGAGGCGACGTTCGGCGTGTCGTACCCGTTCGACAAGTACGACCAGCTGTTCGTGCCCGAGTACAACATGGGGGCGATGGAGAACCCGGGCTGCGTCACGTTCACCGAGTCGTACGTCTTCCGCTCCCAGGTGACCGACGCCGTCCGCGAGCGCCGCGTCGTGACGATCCTGCACGAGCTGGCCCACATGTGGTTCGGCGACCTCGTGACCATGAAGTGGTGGAACGACCTCTGGCTGAACGAGTCGTTCGCGGAGTACGCGTCCACGCTCGCCACCGCCGAGGCCACCGAGTGGGAGGCGGCCTGGACCACGTTCTCCGCGATGGAGAAGACGTGGGCGTACCGCCAGGACCAGCTGCCCTCCACGCACCCGATCGTCGCCGAGATCCGCGACCTCGAGGACGTGCAGGTCAACTTCGACGGCATCACCTACGCCAAGGGCGCGTCCGTGCTCAAGCAGCTCGCGGCGTGGGTCGGCCGGGACGAGTTCCTCTCCGGCGTCTCCGCGTACTTCCGCAAGCACGCCTGGTCCAACACCGAGCTGCGCGACCTGCTCGTCGAGCTCGAGGCGACCAGCGGCCGCGACCTCACCGCGTGGTCGAAGGCGTGGCTGGAGACGGCGGGCGTGAACACGCTGCGCCCGGAGATCGCCGTCGACGCCGAGGGCCGCATCACCGGGTTCGCCGTGCTGCAGTCGGCCCCCGCCGACTACCCGACGATCCGCCCGCACCGCCTCGGCATCGGCTTCTACGACCTCGTCGACGGGGCGCTGACGCGCACGCACCAGGTCGTCATCGACGTCGACGGGGAGCGCACCGAGGTCGCGGACCTCGTGGGCCGCGAGCGCCCCGCGCTCGTGCTGCTCAACGACGAGGACCTGGCGTACGCGAAGATCCGCCTCGACGAGGAGTCGCTCGCCGCGGCCGTCGAGCACCTGTCCCGCATCGCCGACCCGCTGGCCCGCTCCCTCGTGTGGGGCTCCGTGTGGGACGCGGTGCGCGACGGCGAGACGCCGGCGTCGGCGTACGTGGACCTCGTGCTCGGCAACATCGCCGCCGAGACGGAGTCGACGACCGTGCGCACCACGCTGAACCAGCTCGGCCTGGCCGCCCGGTCGTACGTGGCGCCCGAGCGTCGCGCCGCCACCCTGGCGCGCATCGGCGACCGGCTGTGGGACCTCGCGCAGGAGGCGGACGCGGGCTCCGACCTGCAGCTGCAGCTCGTGAAGTTCGTCGCGCAGCTCGCGTCGACGCCCGACCACGTCGCCCCGCTGCGCGGCCTGCTCGACGGCTCGGTCGCGCTCGACGGCCTCACCGTGGACACCGACCTGCGGTGGGAGCTGCTGGAGAGCCTCGTGCTGCTCGGCGCGGCCGACGGCGCCGAGATCGACGCGGCGCTCGCGCAGGACGACACGGCCACCGGCCGGCAGGCGGCCGCCCGCGCCCGCGCGGCGACGCCGACCGTCGCGGGCAAGGAGGCCGCGTTCGCCTCCGTCGTCGACCGGACGGACGTCCCGAACGCGATCATCCGCTCCACCGCCGCCGGCTTCGTGCACGTGACCGACCCGGCCGTGCTGGAGCCGTTCGCCGCCCGCTACGTCGACGCGCTACTGCCGATCTGGACCACGCGCAGCTACCACATCGCGGAGGAGCTCATCGAGGGGCTCTACCCGGCACCCCTCGCCTCGGCAGCGCTGCGCGACGCCGTCCGCGGCTGGCTGGACGCGCACGCGGACGCCCCCGCGGCCCTCCGCCGCATGGTCGTCGAGCAGCTCGCCGGCACCGAGCGCGCGCTCGCCGCGCAGGCCGTCGACGCCTGAGTCCCGGCACGGAACGCGGAACCCCGCCCGGTCACGTCGACCGGGCGGGGTTCCGTCGTCTTCGGGACGGCGGGTCAGCGCGCCGTGCGCACCGCCTGGACGAGGGAGCGCAGGCGCGCGTTCTCGAAGAGGTCGTCGACCAGGACGACGTTGCCCGACCCGTCGGCCAGCGGCACCTTCCAGTTCGGGTACTCCTGGTCGGTGCCGGGCTGGTTCTGCGTGCGCCGCTCGCCGACGGCGTCCGTGAGCTGCACGCCCACGAGGGCGGCCGGCGTCCTGCGCAGGTACCGGTGCAGCCCCTCGACGATCTCGCGCTCGGACGGGTGGTCGGAGACCAGCCCGCGCATGGCGAGGGCCAGCACCGTCTGGTCCCGCTCGGTGCGAGCGGCGGCGCGCAGCTCCTGCGCGTCGCCGGCGAGCAGCCCGAGGCGCTCGCGCAGGTCCACGTGCTCCCCGGCGAGGTAGCCGGCGGCCGGCGGCATGTCGTGGGTGCCGACCGTCGCGAGCGACGCCCGGCGGTACTTCTCCGGCTCCAGGGGGCGGCCGTCCTCCTTCTCGAACCAGAGCACGGAGGTGCCGAGCACGCCGCGGTCGGCGAGCTCGTCGCGCACCCACGGCTCGAAGACGCCGAGGTCCTCCCCCACGACGACGGCCCCCGCGCGGTGCGCCTCCAGGCACAGGATGCCGAGCAGCGCCTCGTGGTCGTACCGCACGTAGGCGCCGACGGCCGGCGAGGCCCCCTCGGGCACCCACCACTGGCGGAAGAGCCCGAGCACGTGGTCGACCCGCAGCGCGCCCGCGTGCCGCAGCGCGGTGCGCAGCATGTCGCGGTACGGCGCGTAGCCGGCACGCGCCAGCGCGCGCGGGTTCCACGGCGGCTGCGACCAGGCCTGGCCCTGCTGGTTGTACATGTCCGGGGGCGCGCCGACCGAGACGTCGCGGGCCAGCACATCGCGGTGCGCCCAGGCGTCCGCGCCCTCGGGGTGCGCGCCGACCGCCAGGTCGTGCATGATGCCGATCCGCATCCCCGCCTCGCGCGCCACGCGCTGCGCGGTCTGCTTCTGCTCGTCGGCCACCCACTGCAGCCACACGTAGAACTCCACGCGCTCGGCGAGCTGCTCGCGCAGCGCGGCGACGGCGGGGGACGCCGGGTCACCGAGCTCGTCCGGCCGCGGGCGGGAGCCGAGGTGCTCGACGATCGCGCACCAGGTCGCGAAGTCGCGCAGCCCGACGCCCTCCTCGGCGACGAACTCCTGGTAGGCGGCCTCCCGCGCGGCGCGCCGGGGCGCGGTGAACACCACCTCGAGGGCCGCCTTCTTCGCCTCCCACACGGCGTCGCGGTCGAGCGCGCCGGGGTCGGCCACGAGGTCGCGCACCGGGTCGGCCGCCCACTCCACCAGGGAGCGGTCCGCCGCCGACAGGTACGCCGTCTCCGGGATGTCCTCCACCCGCACGTACAGCGGGCTGAGGAAGCGGCGGCTGGTCGGCAGGTACGGCGACGGGGTCAGCGGCGTGACCGGTTCGGTCGCGGACAGCGGGTTGACCCCGACGAAGTCCGCGCCGGCGCGGTGCGCCGTCAGCCAGGCGAGGTCGGCGAGGTCCGCCAGGTCGCCGACGCCCCACGACGTGCGCGAGCGCACCGAGTAGAGCTGGACGAGGAAGCCCCACCACTGGTCGTCCTCCAGGCCCGCGGGCAGCTCCAGCCGGCGGGGCGTGACGACGACGGTGGCGCGCGTCTCGTGCCCCTCGGTGAGCGCGTGCAGCGAGTGCCAGCCGAGCGGCAGGTCCTGCGGCAGGGCGAACGTCGCGCGCCCCACCCGTCGTCCGTCCACCGCGCGCGGCTCGACCAGGACGTCGAGCTGGTCCAGGTCGCGACGACGGCGCACCGCGTGCTCGCGCGCCGCGGGCTCCGCGCCGTCCAGCTCCAGCCACACGTGCACCGCCGCGCCGTCCGTGACGTGCACCGGGACCTGCGTGCCGGCGCCCTCGCGCACCACGACCGTGGGCGGCAGGACGGCGCGCCACTCGTCGTCGCGGGCGCGCTGCAGGCTGTGCGTCACCTGCTGCGACGTCCCCGCGGGCACGCCCAGCGCACCCAGCACCGCGACGAGGGTCGACGCCGGCGCGACCACCACCTCGCCGCCGAAGCCGTGGTGCTCGACGAGCACGCCGTACGCCTCGGCGAGCTCGCGCAGCTCCGCGCTCGGCTCGTCGGTGCTCGGCTCGTCGGTGTCGCCGCCCTCCAGGGCGGGTCCGTCGTCCGTCGTCGTCGCCGGAGCGTCAGCCACCGACCCGGGCTCGTCGGCACGCGCGTCGTCGACCGTGCCGCCCGTATCGTCCCGGGAGTCGTCCGGGATGTCGTCGCGGGCGTCGTCCGAGGTGGTCGGCTGGTCCTTGCTCACGGAGACGATCCTGCCATCCCCCGTCCCACCAGGCCGTCCGCCCACGCGGCACGACCTCACGCCCGCAGACGTTTCGTCGAGGCCCGCCCGCTCGCTACCGTGGACGGGTGACCCCCGTGATCTCCACGCTCCGGACCGCTGCCCCGACGGCGGTGACGCCCACGCCTGCGCCCACGCCCAGCCCGAGCGCGACGAACACCGAGTCCGCCGTCGAGGACACCATCAAGGCCGCCGCGGACGCCGGTTCGTCGTTCTGGGAGTGGTTCACCGGCTGGCCGCTGCAGATCCTCATCATCCTGGCGATCGGCATCGTCGTGCTGGTGCTGCTGCGCCGCGTGATCGCGCACGTCGCGGAGCGCATCGCGACCGGCGCGGGCACGACCACGACCGAGACGTCCCCGGCCTGGCGCCGCTACCTGCAGCGCACGCCGTTCGTCGAGGACGCGATCGCGATGGCGAACCCGCTGGCCAGCCAGCGGCGCGCGCAGCGGGCCCGCACGGTCGGGTCGGTGCTGCGCTCGACGGCGAACATCTTCATCGGCACGATCATGGCGCTGATGATCCTGCAGGCGCTCGGTCAGCCCGTCGGCCCGCTGGTCGCCTCCGCCGGCGTCGTCGGTGTCGCGCTGGGCTTCGGTGCGCAGAGCCTGGTGAAGGACTTCATCTCCGGCGTCCTGCTGCTGGTGGAGGACCAGTTCGGCGTGGGCGACGTCGTCGACCTCGGCTCCGGCGCGACGGGCACGGTCGAGGAGGTGCAGCTGCGCGTGACGCAGGTGCGCGCCTTCGACGGCACGCTCTGGTACGTGCGCAACGGCGAGATCCTGCGGGCCGGCAACATGACGCAGCAGTGGTCGCGCGCCGTCGCGGAGGTGCGGGTGCCGCTGGAGGCCGACGTCGACACGGTGCGGGTGGCACTCGGCCGCGCCGCCGACGACGTGCAGGCCGACCCCGAGCTGTCGCCGCTGCTCCTCGAGGCGCCCTCGGTGCGGGGCGTGGACGCCGTCAACGACATCACCATGTCGTTCACGCTGCACGCGCAGACCCGGCCGGGCGACCAGTGGGAGGTCTCGCGCGAGCTGCGCCGCCGCGCCCAGGAGGAGCTGCGCGCGGCGGGGGTGCTCGTGCCGTCCGCCGACGCCGAGCCGGCCGTCCTCGAGCAGGAGACCGAGGCCTGACCAGGCGCGGGCGGGCGGGACGGGACGGTCAGGAGACGAGCAGGGGGTCCATCTGAGCGGCCAGGTCGTCGGCCTCCGGGCCCACGATGACCTGCACCACGCGACCGGAGCGCACCACGCCGAACGCGCCCGACGCCTTGAGCCCCTGGTCGTCCACGAGGGCCGGGTCGCTCACCTCGACCCGCAGCCGCGTGATGCAGGGCTCGAGCTCGACGACGTTCCGGCTGCCGCCGAGCGCCGCGAGGATGTCGTCAGCCTTGTTCGGGGCGATGGTCATGGGGGCCTCCCGTGGAATGCGTCGTTGCAGGTCCGTGACCAGCCTAACGCTCCCGGGGCCCGAGCGGGAGGAGCAGCACCGCGGGTGTCTGGGAGGATGGCCCGGTGACGGACCAGACTTCACCCGCGTCGCCTCTCGAGCCATCGCCCGAGTCGTTCTACGACGCCGTCGGCGGGCACGCCACGTTCGAGCGACTCGTCGACGTGTTCTACGAGGGTGTCGCCGCGGACGAGGTGCTGCGCCCCATGTACCCGGAGGAGGACCTCGGGCCCGCGAAGGTGCGGCTCACGCTCTTCCTCGAGCAGTACTGGGGCGGCCCGACGACGTACAGCCAGCAGCGCGGCCACCCGCGCCTGCGGATGCGGCACGCGCCCTTCAAGGTCAACCCCGACGCCCGCGACCGCTGGTTGGCGCACATGCGCGTCGCCGTCGACGCGCTGGACCTGGCGCCGATCCACGAGTCCCAGCTGTGGGACTACCTGGAGCGCGCCGCGTACAGCATGATCAACACCTTCGACGAGTGACACCTCGACCCGTCCGGTGACCCACCCTGCGACTCGACCTGGAGTGCGTGTGAGCGAGACGTCCACCACCACGCCCGCCCCCGCGGGCATCCCCGACGCCCTGGACCGCCTGCTGTCGGCGCTCGACCTGCGCGAGGTCGACGGCTGGGGCCCCCGCGGCGAGGACGACCTGTGGCGCGGCGACAGCGTGCCCGGCCCCGGCCGCCGCGTGTACGGCGGCCAGGTGCTGGCCCAGGCCCTGCTCGCGTGCGGCCGCACGGTGGACGACGACCGCCTGCCCCACTCGCTGCACGCCTACTTCCTGCGCGAGGGCGCGCTGGACACCCCGATCGACTTCGCCGTGGAGCGGTTGCGCGACGGGCGGTCGTTCAGCGCCCGGCGCACGCACGCCATCCAGCACGGCAAGCCGATCCTGTCGCTGACCGTGTCGTTCCAGACCGACCAGCCCGGGTACGAGGCCGCGGAGCCCGCGCCGGCCGGCGTCCCGGCACCGGAGGACGTCCCGTCGGCGATCGAGGTGCTCCACGGCATCGACCACCCGGCCGCGAAGTTCTGGTCGCACGAGTCGGCGTTCGACCTGCGGCACGTGGGCGGCTCGTTGTACCTGGGCCCCGACCCGGAGCCGAAGCCCACCCAGCAGGTGTGGGTGCGGGCACGGCACGCGATCGCATCGGACGACCCGCTGCTGCACCGCGCGCTGCTCGCCTTCGCGTGCGACCAGGTGATGCTCGAGCCGGTGCTGCGCCAGGCGGGGCGCTCGTGGATCGACGTCGGCGGCGCCGTCCCGATGGCGAGCCTCGACCACGCCATGTGGTTCCACCGCGACGCGCGCGCCGACGACTGGCTGCTGTACGTCCAGGAGTCGCCCGGCGCCCAGGGCGGGCGCGGCCTCGGCCTGGCCCGCGTGTACGACCGCGAGGGCCGGCTGGTGGCGAGCATCGCGCAGGAGGGCATGATCCGGCTCCCCGGCTGACGTCCGCGCGCCTCCCCGCGGCGCTGCGGGGAGCGCACCGTCGCCGCACACTGTGCGCGTGCGACTGCGCCGCGTCTCCGCCTCCTCCCCCGGCTACTCGCGCCGCGCGAAGGGCGACGGCTGGGCGTTCCTCGACGTCGACGGGGCCCTGCTCGACGACGAGGCGGAGGTGGCGCGGTGCACCCGGCTGGCGGTCCCGCCGGCCTGGACCGACGTGTGGATCTGCCGGTACCCCGACGGTCACCTCCAGGCCTTCGGCCGGGACGACGCCGGGCGCGGCCAGTACCTGTACCACGAGCAGTGGCAGGCGAGGCGTTCGCGCCGCAAGCACGACCACGTGCTCGACGTCGGCCGGCGGCTGCCCGCCGCCCGCGCCGGGGTGACGCGCGACCTGGGCCGCGACGGCGTCGGGCGCCGTCGGGTGCTGGCCCTCGCGTTCCGGCTGCTCGACGACGCGTACTTCCGCGCCGGCGGGGAGGTCTTTGCGGCGAAGCACCGCAGCTACGGCCTCGCGACGATCCGCAAGGAGCACGCCACCGTGCGGCGCGACGGGAGCGTGCACTTCCGGTATCCCGCCAAGTCCGGGCAGCTGCGCGACGTCCTCGTCGAGGACCCGCTGGTGGCTTCGCTCGTCACGACCCTCAAGCGTCGGCGCGGCGGCGTCGACCTGCTCGCGTGGCGGGACGACGACGGGGCGGGCTGGCACGACGTCACCAGCGCGGACGTGCAGGCCGACGTCAAGGAGCGCCTCGGCGACGACGCGACGCCGAAGGACTTCCGCACCTGGCACGCCACCGTGCTCGCGGCGCGCGCCTTGGCCGACGCCGGCGCGCCGCCGCGCTCGCAGCGGGCGCGACGGCGGGTGGTCGCCCAGGTCGTCCGTGACGTGGCCGACGAGCTCGGCAACACGCCGGCCGTCGCCCGCTCGTCGTACGTCGACCCGCGGCTGGTCGACCTGTGGGAGCACGGCGAGACGATCGGCCCCACCCGGACGCGCTCCGCCGCCGAGCGCGCGGTGCTGGACCTGCTGGGCTGACCGCGAGGGAGTACCCCCTCGGCGAGGAGGTACTCCCTCGGCGGGGTCAGCTGCAGGCCAGCGGGCCGTCGGCCGGCGAGGCGCCGTTGGCGACGAAGCCCACCGTGGCCTGCGCACCGGCCGCGAGGTCGGCGTTCCACGCCGCCCCCGTGATCGTCCCGCCGGACAGCACGCCGCCCCACAGGTTCGTGGTGGACAGCCCCGCCGGAGCGGTCACCGCCCACCCCGGCGCGCCGTCGTCACCCGCGGTGACCACGATCTGGCCCTGGTACCCGCCCGACCACGAGTTCGTCGTCGAGTACACCGCCGTGCACGCCCCGTCCGTCGGGTCCGGGCCGCCGTCGTCCGGACCCGTCGTCACGCTCACCGGCGCCGACGCCGCCGACACGTTCCCCGCCGCGTCCCGCGCCGTCACCGTGTACGAGTACGCGGTCTCCGGCTCGAGCCCTTCGTCGACGAACGACGTCGCCGCGGCGCCCACGGAACCGACGACCTCGCCGTCCCGGCTGACCTGGTACCCGGTGACCCGGGTGTCGTCCGTCGACGCCGACCAGGTCACCTGCACACTCGTGCCGTCCGCGGTGGCGGTCACGCCCTGCGGCACGCTCGGCGCGGTGGTGTCGTCCGTCGGGACGTCCTCGCCGAAGAGCCGGTCGTAGTCCGCGAGCGCGGTCGCGACCGCCGTCTGCGCCCAGAACCGGTGGTAGGTGAACTCGGGCGCGGGCCCGCCGTCGAGGTGGTCCTGCACCTTCTGCCACTGCGGGTCGTCGGTGTAGAACGACCGCAGGTCGAGGAACGAGGCGCCCGCCCCGATCTCGTCGCCGTTCGGCATGGTGCCGGTCCAGCCCTCCGGCACGTACACGCCGTCGCCGTCCGCGGAGGTGAGCACGTCGTCGAACCGGGAGTAGTCGGCGCGCGTCTCCGTCGTGGCGACGCCGAGCGGGTCGCTGTTCTGGGTCCAGATCGCGTCCAGCAGGTCGTGCGCGACCTGCTGGGCCTGCGCGTGCTGCTCCCCCTCGCCGCCGGCCGCGTAGTACATGAGCGACCGGGCGAGCGCGCCGGCGACGCCGACGTCCTGCCCGTAGCCGGTGACCTCGACGGAGAGGCCGGCGTTGTCGCCGGGGTCCGCGGCGTCCCAGTCGTCGGGCTGACCCGACCAGGCGAGGTTCGACGGGATCTGCCACGAGTCGTCGGTGACGGTGATGTGGTCGATCACCCACGGCACCCACTTGTCGAGCACGGCCCCGGCGCGCGCGTCGCCCGTCTCCTCGTACAGCTGCGCGATGCGCTCCACGCCCCAGCCCTGCATGCCCATCCACTGGTTGGAGGGCGGGTCGTGGTAGACCGGCGCCTCCTGGTACGCCATGCCGTAGAAGGTCGCGACGTCGTCGGGACGGTCGGCGTAGTGCCCCTCCCAGCTGTTGGTCGCGCCGCCGGCGATGCCGCCCTCGGGCGCCTGGAGCCACTGGAACAGCTCGAGCTGGCGGTCGAGGCTGGTGGCCCAGTCGTCGGACGCGGTCGGCGACGCGGGCTCGAGGTCCGGGTCGTTCGACAGCGCCCACGCCGCCATCGGGTTCTGGTACCCGAAGTGCGCGTGGCTGGAGCCGATGCGCCACGCCCACGGCGAGGCCGTGTCGAGCGCGCCGCCCCAGGCGTAGTACCAGGACAGCAGGTAGTGCGCGCTGTCGCGGCCGGTGCCCGCGGGGCACGACGTGGACTCGCAGCCCGGCGTCTTGAAGTACTTGTCGAACAGGGCGTAGCGCAGGTAGTCGCCCATCTTGGACGCCTTGCCCACCGTGTCGGCCACGGCCTCGGGCTGCCCCTGCTCGGCGGCGAACTTGTTGGCCCAGTAGGCGGCCTCGACGGCGCGGGCGTCGGCGTCGGGCGCGTTGGTGTACTTCCACTGCTCCGCATACGACGCGTCGCCCGTGAACAGGTCGAGGTAGCCGTTCTCGCCGCCGTAGGAGAAGTCGTCGATCGACGGCTGCGGCACCGTCTCCCACACCGACTCCTGCGGCCCGCGCTGGAAGGTGTTGATGTACGACGTGCCCTCGTGGTCCGGCCCCAGCAGCTCGGACGAGCCGGGCGCCGCGCCGAAGCCGTACACGTTGTCGACGTCGGCGAGCCAGTGCATCCCGTACACCTCGGGGGTGCCGTAGGTGGACTCGAGCTCCGCGCCGATCGGGTCGCGCCCGACCGACACGCCCGTGTCGAGCGGGGAGGGGTACCGGCTCGGGTGGTCGAACTCCGGGGCGTAGGTCGCGGGCTTGGCCGGGTCGTACGCCGCGTTGGTCGGCTGGTTCTCCGTGGTCGGGATCATGTACTGCTCGAGCGTGTCCCAGGCGTGGTTGAACGGTTCCCAGTCGCCGGTCACCTGCCCGTAGGACGTCTCCAGCCACAACCAGAACGAGTACGCCTCGCTCGTGGTCTCGTGCCCGTAGTCGGGGGCCTCGACCATGAGCGTCTCGACCGCGTGGTACGGGATGCCCTGCGGCGAGAAGTAGCCGTTGGCCGGGTCGTGGATCTTGTCGTAGAGCTCCAGGAACCGCTGCGTGTACTCGCCGTCGACGAGCAGGGTGCGCTCGGCCGGGGCAGCCGCCGCGGCGGCCGGCCCGGAGGCACCGGGCGCGCCGAGCGCCGCCGCGGTCGGGCCGGCGG
>NZ_JBHTVT010000009.1:0-174168 GCF_042792795.1 Isoptericola sp. NPDC056605
TCCTTCGCGCGGACGCGTTCACGGGCGCCAGGGCGCCCTCCACTTCGGGAGGGATACGTCCGCGCGAAGGAAGCATCCCGCCACGCTCGATCTTCGTCAGGCGGTGTCGCATCGCCGCGGCCTCGTCTCACGTCGTCACGGGAACCGTAGGGGGCTGTGCTGGTGGCGTGGGCGGGGCGTGATGGGATGGCCTCGTGACTGAGACCTCCGAGCCCGAGCAGCCCGCGCTGCTCGGGCTCGACGACGTCGCGGCCCCGCGTGACGCCGCGACGAAGGGGCGCCGCAAGCCCGGGACGGGCGGCAAGGCTGGCAAGGCGGCCCTGGGCGCGACGCCGGTGGCCGACGAGCTGCCCGTCGCGCGGGTGGTGCTCGACCTGCAGCCCGCGCACCTGGACCGCCCGTACGACTACCTGGTGCCCGCCCCCATGGCCGACGACGCCCGGCCGGGGGTGCGGGTGCGGGCCCGGTTCGGGCCGCAGGAGGTGGCGGGCTACGTCGTGGAGCGTCGGGAGACGTCCGACCACGAAGGGCGGCTCGTGCCGCTCAAGCGACTGGTCTCGGCCGACCCGGTGCTGTCGGAGCCGGTGCTGCGGCTGGCCCGCGCCGTCGCGGACCGGTACGCGGGCACCCTCGCCGACGTGCTGCGCCTCGCGGTGCCGCCCCGGCACGCGCGGGTCGAGAAGGAGGTGCTGGCCTCCCTGGCGGAGCCCGTCGAGGAGGCGGGACAGGACGGCACGGACGGCACGGACGACGCGGGTGACGCCCGGGACCGCCCCCAGGAGGCCTCTGACGGCGTTCAGAGCGACTCCGGGGCGCCCGCCGGAGACCTGGCGGTGCCGCGGCCCGTTCGTCCCGTGGCGGCGGGCTCCGTGGCGGCGTGGGAGTCGTACCTCGGCGGGGAGGCGTTCTGCCGCCACCTGCTGGCCGGGCAGGCGCCGCGGGCCGTCTGGACGCCGCTGCCCGGTCTGGCGCCGCCGACCGACGACGGGCCGGCCCACGTGCCGCACTGGGCGGCCGGCGTCGCGCAGGCGGCCCGCGCCACCGTGGCCGGAGGGCGGCGCGCCCTCGTCGTCGCCCCCGACGCCCGGGACGTCGAGCGCGTCGTCGACGCCCTGGGCGAGGCCGGGCTCGACGACGTCGTGCGTCTCCTCGCCGACGACGGCCCCGCACCCCGCTACCGCGCGTTCCTGCGCGCCCGGCACGGCCTGGCGGACGTCGTCGTCGGGACGCGCGCCGCCATGTTCGCCCCGGTGCCGGACCTCGGGCTCGTCGTGCTCTGGGGCGACGGGGAGGACACGCTCGCGGAGCCGCACGCCCCCTACCCGCACGCCCGCGACGTGCTCGCCCTGCGCAGCGACCTGGAGTCCGCGGCGTACCTGCTGGCGTCGCCGGGCCGGACCGTGCAGGCGCAGGCGCTGCTGGCGTCCGGGTGGGCGCGCGAGATCGCCGCGCCCCGCGACGTGCTGCGCGCCCGCGCACCCCGCGTGCGCGCGCTCACGTCGGTCGAGCTCGCCGCCGAGGGGCCGGGCGCGGCCGCGCGGCTGCCGACCGCCGCCTGGCGGGCCGCCCGCGACGGGCTGACCCGTGGACCCGTCCTCGTGCAGGTGCCGCGCACCGGCTACCTGCCCGTCGTGGCCTGCGCGCGGTGCCGGACCGCCGCCCGGTGCGCCGCGTGCCACGGGCCCCTCGGCATGACCCGCACCGGCAGCGCACCGCAGTGCTCCTGGTGCGGCCGCCTCGCCGGCGGCTGGCGCTGCGAGGAGTGCGGCGACACCCGGCTGCGCGCCGTCCGCGTCGGGTCGGACCGGACGGCGGAGGAGCTCGGCCGGGCGTTCGCGGGCACGCCCGTGCGGGTGTCCGCGTCCTCCGCGCCCGCCGGGGTGCTCGACCGGGTCGGTGGGGAGCCGGCGCTCGTCGTCGCGACGCCCGGCGCGGAGCCCGTCGCCGACGGCGGGTACGCCGTCGCGCTCCTGCTCGACGCCGCCGTCGCGACCGCGGGCACCGGGCTCGCCACTGCCACGGAGGCGCTGCACCGCTGGCTCGCCGCCGCGGCCCTCGTGCACCCCGCCCGCGCCGGCGGGCAGGTGCTCCTCGTCGGGGACGCCGCTCCCGCCCCGACCGGGGCGCTCGTGCGCTACGACCCCGGGGGCCTGGCCGACCGGGAGCTCGCCGAGCGCCGCGAGCTCGCGTTGCCGCCCGCGGTCCGCGTCGCGGCCGTCTCCGGCGACCGGGGGGCGGTGGACGCGGTCGTCGGCCGCGTCGCGCTCGCGGGGCCCGACACCGTCCTCGGCCCCGTCGAGCAGCCTGACGCCGACCCGCGGCGCGGAGCCACCCTCGAGCCCCAGGTGCGCACCGTGCTGCGCGTCCCCCTCGCCCAGGGGGGCGAGCTCGCCGCCCAGCTGCGCGCCTCCCTCGCCGTCCGGTCCGCTCGGCGCGAGGGTGGCGTGGTCCGCGTGCAGGTCGACCCGAAGGAGATGCTCTGATGGCCCTCGCCCCCGCCGGGGCCCCCGTCGACACCGTGGTGCTCGACTTCGGCAACGTGCTCGTCGGGTGGGACCCCTACGGGGCGTTCCCCGGCCGGCCGCGCGCCGAAGTGGCCGGCTGGATGGCGGAGATCGACTTCCCGGCGTTTAACCTCGCCCAGGACGCCGGCCGCAGCTGGGCCGACGCTCGCGCGACCCTCGACGACCGTCCCCACCTGCAGCCCCTCCTGGACGAGTACGTGGCGGGCTTCCCCGGGACGCTGACCGGCCCCGTCCCCGGCTCGGCGGAGCTCGTCGAGGAGCTCGGTGCCGCGGGCGTGCGCCTCCTCGGGCTCACCAACTGGTCCGCCGAGCTGTTCCGGCACGCCGCCGGCGCCGCCCCCGCCACGACCCGCCTGGAGCACGTCGTCGTCTCCGGGCGTGTGGGGCTCGCGAAGCCCGACCCGGCGATCTTCCGTCACCTGGCCGCGACGCACGACGTCGATCCCGCCCGCGCCGTCTTCGTGGACGACGGCCCCGCCAACGTCGCCACCGCCCGGCAGCTCGGCTTCCACGCCGTCCGCTTCACCGACACTCCGGCGCTGCGCGCCGCGCTGCGCTCCCTCGGGCTGCCCGTGCGGCGGTAGGCGGGCGCGTCCCGCCCGAGCCACGGCGCGTCGCCGCCCGACTACGATCGGGTGGTGCGCCTGCTCTTCGCCGGAACCCCCGACCCCGCCGTCCCGTCCCTGCGTGCCCTCCTGGCGTCGCGCCACGAGGTCGTGGGCGTCCTGACCCGGGCGGATGCCCCCGCCGGACGGGGCCGCCGCCTCGTGCCCAGCCCGGTGCGGCTCGCGGCCGAGGAGGCCGGGATCCCGGTCCTCACCGACCGCCCCCGCGGGGAGGAGTTCCTCAGCGTGCTGCGCGAGCTCGACGTCGACGCCGCCCCCGTCGTCGCGTACGGGCACCTGCTGCGCCCCGACGTGCTCGCCGTCCCGCGGCTCGGCTGGGTGAACCTGCACTTCTCCGTGCTGCCCGCGTGGCGCGGGGCCGCCCCCGTGCAGCACGCCGTGCTCGCCGGCGACGAGGTCACCGGTGCCACGACGTTCCTCCTCGACGAGGGCATGGACACCGGCCCGGTGCTCGGCACCGCCACCGAGACGATCCGCCCCCGCGACACCTCCGGCGACCTGCTCGGCCGCCTCGCGACCAGCGGCGCGGAGCTGCTCGTCGCCACCCTCGACGCGCTCGAGGACGGCACCCTCGCCCCCCAGGCGCAACCGCCCGACGGCGTCTCCCTCGCACCGAAGGTCACGACCGACGACGCCCGCGTCCGCTGGGACGACCCGGCCCTCGCCGTCGACCGCCGTGTCCGCGCCGTCACGCCCGCCCCGGGGGCCTGGACCACCTTGCCCCCCACCTCGGGGCTCGACGCCGCCCCCGGCGCCCGCCTCGGCCTCGGTCCCGTCACCCCGCGACCCGACGTCACCGACCTCGCCCCCGGCGAGGTGCGCGCCGGCAAGAAGGAGGTCCTCGTCGGGACCGCCACGCACGCCGTCGCCCTCGGGCACGTGCAGCCCGTGGGCAAGAAGCCGATGCCCGCCGCCGACTGGGCCCGCGGTGCGCGCGGCCTCTTCACCGGTGCCACCGGGGACGCCTCCCTGCGGCTCGGGCAGGACGCCCGATGAGCGCGGACCGCCGGGACGAGCGTCGCGACTCCGCCCGCAACAGCAAGGGCCGCCAGCGCGGCGCCGCCCGCTCGCGCGGCGAGACGCACCGCAGCGCCCAGGCGCCCGGCGAGCGGCGGCGTCGCACCGACCCCGCCCGCACCGCCGCCTACGACGTCCTGCGCCAGGTGGACGGCTCCGACGCCTACGCCAACCTCGTGCTCCCGCCCCTGCTGCGCGAGCGCCGCGTCGCGGGCCGCGACGCCGCCTTCGCCACCGAGCTCGCGTACGGCACCCTGCGCCTGCGCGGTCGCTACGACGCGATCCTCGCCCGCTGCGTGACCCGCCCCCTGGACCAGCTCGACCCCGAGGTGCTCGACGTGCTCCGTCTCGGCGCGCACCAGCTCCTGGGGATGCGGGTGCCGTCCCACGCCGCCGTCTCCGAGACGGTCGCCCTCGCCCGTGACCGCGTGGGCGCCGGGCCCGCCCAGATGGTCAACGCCGTCCTGCGCGCCGTCGGGCGCACGTCCCTCGACGACTGGCTCACCCGCCTCGCCGACGAGGCACCCGACGCCGTCACCGGCCTCGCGACGGTCGGCTCCCACCCCGTGTGGATCGCCCGCGCCCTGCGCGAGGCGCTCGCGGGCCACGGCCGCAGCCCGGACGAGGTCGCCGACCTCCTCGACGCCGACAACACCGCCCCGCGCGTCACCCTCGTCGCCCGCCCCGGCCTCGCCGGCCCGGACGTCCTCCAGGAGCAGGCCGCCGACGCCGACGTCCGCCTCGACGCGGGCCGCTGGGCGCCCACCGCGCTCGTCCTCGCCGGCGGCAGCGACCCCGCCGCGCTGCCCGCCGTCGCCGACGCGCGCGCGGGGGTGCAGGACGAGGGCTCCCAGCTCGTCACCCTCGCCCTCGCGGACGCCCCGCTCGAGGGACCTGACGCCCGCTGGCTCGACCTGTGCGCCGGTCCGGGCGGCAAGGCCGCGCTCCTCGCGGCGCTCGCGGGGGAGCGGGGCGCCACCCTCGTCGCCAACGAGGTGCAGCCGCACCGAGCGCGCCTCGTCGAGCGAGCCCTGCGCGCCGTGCCCGGCGGCGTCGTGGAGCGCGTGCGCACGGGCGACGGGCGGGAGGTCGGCACCGAGGAGCCCGCCGCCTACGACCGGGTGCTCGTCGACGCCCCCTGCACCGGGCTCGGCGCCCTGCGCCGTCGCCCCGAGTCCCGGTGGCGCCGCACGCCGGCGGACCTCGGCACGCTGACCGTGCTGCAGCGCGAGCTGCTCGGTTCCGCCCTGGACGCGGTGCGTCCCGGCGGCGTCGTCGCGTACGTCACCTGCTCCCCGCACCTGGCGGAGACGCGGCTCGTGGTCGACGACGTGCTCCGCCGCCGCGACGACGCCGAGCGCATCGACTCCCGTGCGGCGCTGCGCGGCGTGCTCGTCCCGGGGGCGCAGCTCGACCTGGGCGCCGACGACGGGGGCGCGCAGGGGCTCGACGCCCAGCTGTGGCCGCACGTGCACGGCACCGACGCGATGCACCTCATGCTGCTGCGAAGGGTCCGCTGAACCGCCGGTCGCTGTCAGGAGATCCTTGCAAACTTTGGGATGCCGGAATATCCTTCCTGAGAGTTCGGGAAGAATAATCCGACAACAGGAGCCTGACATGACGCATCCCAGCCCCTGGACGCCGGCACGCAGCGCACGCGACCTCGGCCGCTTCGCCCGCACCGTCCGCCGCCGACGCGGCATCAGCCAGACGGCGCTCGCGGAGGAGCTGGGGCTGACGCGGCAGTACGTCTCCGAGGTCGAGGCGGGCGTGGACAACCTGTACATCACGCGCCTGTTCGAGATCTTCGACGAGCTCGGCATCGACGTGCGCCTCGCGGAGCGGGGGCGAGACGCGTGACCGAGATCGACGCCTGGCTCTACGGGGCACGGATCGCGCGCTTCGTCGCGCGTGACCTCGGGCGGGGGACGCCGCGGGTCGAGCTCGGGTGGGACGACGACGCGGCGCGGCGCTGGGGCGACGGCGCGCGGATCCTGTCGCACCTGCTCCCGATCGAGCCGGACGAGCGGCCCGCGCCGGCGCGCGTGGCCGCCTGGCTCGACGGCCTCATGCCGGAGGGGCGCGTCCGTGCCCACATGGCCATGGACGCGGGCGTGGACCCCGACGACCCGGTCGCGTTCTTCCGCGCCTACGGCGGCGACACGGTGGGCGCGCTGACGTTCGTCGAGGCGGGCGTCGTGCCCGAGCCGGAGTCGCGCCCCACCCGGCGTCTCGACGAGGCGGGCGTCGCCGCCCTCCTGCGCGAGAGCGTGGCCCGCGCCGGCGGGCAGGGGCGGGCGCAGCACCTCACCAGCTCCCTGCCGGGCATGGAGCCCAAGATCGGCCTCGTGCGCGACGAGCAGGGGTGGCTCCGGGCGTCACCCACCCAGCCCACGACGCACATCCTCAAGGTGGCGCGCGAGGCGGGCTCGCCCACGGCCGACCTCGTCGACACCGAGGCCGCCGCGCTCGACCTGGCCCGCCGCGTGGGCCTCACGTCGATCGACGCCGAGGTGGTCACGTTCGAGGACGTCCGGGCGATCGTCGTCTCCCGCTACGACCGAGTGCCCGACGCGGCCTCGCCGGGCGGCCAGCGGCGCGTGCACCAGGAGGACGCGGCCCAGGCCCTGGGCATCAACACCCGCGACCCGGAGCGCAAGTTCCAGCACGGCCGGACGCTGCCGTCGCTCGCCAGGATCGCCCGCGTGCTGCGCGAGGACGGTGCCCGGCCCGACCCGCTGCTCGCGCTCACCACCCTGAACCTGGCGGTCGGGAACACCGACGCCCACGCGAAGAACGTGTCGCTGCTGCGGCGCGAGGACGGCACCGTGGCGCTCGCCCCGGCCTACGACGTGTCCATGCACCTGCACCACGTGCACGCGTCGCGGGTCTTCGCGATGGACGTGTCCGGGGAGCGCGACATGGACCGCATCACGGCCGAGCACCTCGTCGCGGAGGGGGAGTCGTGGGGGCTGCCGCGCCGCCGCGCGCTGCGTGCCGTGGCGGCCACGCTCGACGGGTTGCGCACCGGCCTCGGGGAGATCGACCGCGACGCCCACCCGGGCGTGGGTCCGGACGCGTGGCGGACCGTGGAGGCCCGCACCGACGCGCTCCGCGCCGGGCTGCCCTCCTGAGGTGCTTCTCCTGAGGCGCTGTCCTGCTGAGGCGCGCGGCGCGCTCGTCAGGCGAGGGTGCGCTCGTCAGGCGAGGGTGCGCTGGAGCAGCGTGGTGCTCACGGAGCGGCCGTGCTTGACGCCGACGTCACGCAGCACACCGGCGACCTCGAAGCCGAACCGGCGGTGCAGGGGGAGCGAGCCGGCCGCCGCGGGGTCGTCGGCCACGACCGCCACGACCTGCCGCACGCCGGCGCGCGTGCAGGCCTCCAGCAGCGCGGTCATGAGCAGCGAGCCGACACCCCGGCCCTGGGCCGCGGGGGCGAGGTAGATCGTGTCCTCCACCGTGTAGCGGTAGGCGGCCTTGGGCCGCCAGGGGGCCGCGTACGCGTAGCCGACGACAGTCCCGTCGACCTCGGCCACGAGGAAGGGCAGGCCGCGGGCGTCCAGGTCCACGAGGCGCTGGCGCCAGGCGGCGACGTCGGGGGCCTGCTCGTCGAAGGTCACGGCCGTGCCGGTGACGTACGGCTCGAGGATCGCCGCGACGGCGGGCAGGTCGCCGACGACGGCGGCACGCACGACGGGCGGTGCGGCGACCGTCGACGCGGTCGACGGCGAAGGCTCGGCGGGGGAGGGGAGCGGTGGCACGGGGCGAGCGTAGTGGCTGCTCCGCCTACGCTGGGCGCATGCCTGCGCTGATCAACCCGAGCATCCTGTCGGCCGACTTCGCGAACCTCGAGCGGGACCTGGGCGCCATCGCCTCCGCCGACTACGCCCACGTGGACGTCATGGACAACCACTTCGTGCCGAACCTCACGCTCGGCCTGCCGGTCTTCGAGCGGTTGGTGCAGGTCTCTCCTGTGCCGCTCGACGCGCACCTGATGATCGAGGACCCGGACCGCTGGGCGCCGGCGTACGCGGAGGCCGGGGCGGCCTCGGTGACGTTCCACGCGGAGGCCGCCAACGCCCCGGTGCGCCTCGCGCGGGAGCTGCGGCGCCTGGGGGCACGGGCGGGCGTGGCGCTCCGGCCGGCCACGCCGGTGGAGCCGTTCCTCGACCTCCTGTCGGAGATCGACATGATCCTCGTCATGACCGTGGAGCCCGGCTTCGGCGGGCAGTCGTTCATCGACGGGACGCTGCCGAAGATCCGGCGGGCCCGGCAGGCGGTGGGGGAGTCGGGGCTGGACGTGTGGATCCAGGTCGACGGGGGAGTGTCGCGCGACACCATCGAGCGGGCTGCGGACGCGGGGGCGAACGTCTTCGTGGCGGGCTCCGCGGTGTACGGGGCCGCCGACGTCCCGGCGGAGATCGAGGCCCTGCGCGGGCTGGCGTCGGGCCACGCCCACTGAGCACCTCTCGCGGCTCGGCACGCAACGGCACCTCCCTCGACTCTCGGAAAAATAGTGTGCCAAGCGTCCTGAACACCCGAAGCTCACCGTCCCGAGGACCGGAACCCTGCCCGGAGCCCGGGGTCCCGGCGTCTAGGCTGAGCGGGTGAAGACGTTCGACTCCCTGTTCGCCGAGCTGACCGAGAAGGCCACGACCCGCCCCGCCGGGTCGGGGACCGTGGCCGAGCTGGACGCCGGCGTGCATGCGATCGGCAAGAAGATCGTGGAGGAGGCGGCCGAGGTCTGGATGGCCGCCGAGCACGAGACCGACGAGGCCGCCGCGGAGGAGATCTCGCAGCTGCTGTACCACCTGCAGGTGCTCATGCTGGCCAAGGGACTGACGCTCGAGGACGTGTACGCGCATCTGTGAGCGCCCGGACCGGGGCCGCACCGTCACGGTGCGGCCCCGTCGTCCGTCGCGCGCGCCCTGCCGCCCGACACGTCCCGTCCTGATCAGAACGAGGTAACCGCAGTGCTCCGTATCGCCGTCCCCAACAAGGGCTCCCTCTCCGTCCCGGCCTCCGACATGCTGCGCGAGGCCGGCTACCGCCAGCGTCGAGACACCCGCGAGCTCGTGCTCGCCGACCCCGACAACGGGGCCGAGTTCTTCTTCCTGCGCCCCCGCGACGTCGCGGTGTACGTCGGCTCCGGCACCGTCGACGTCGGTATCACCGGCCGCGACCTGCTGCTCGACTCTGGCGCCGACGCCGTCGAGCACCTGCCGCTGGGCTTCGCCGCGTCGACGTTCCGCTTCGCGGCGCCGGCGGGCACGATCACCGACGTCGACCAGATCGCCGGCCGCCGGGTGGCGTCGTCGTACGACACCCTGGTCCGCTCGTACCTGCGCGAGCGAGGGATCGAGCCGTCGGCCGTCGTGCACCTCGACGGCGCGGTGGAGAGCTCCGTGCGCCTGGGCGTCGCGGACGTCATCGCGGACGTCGTCGAGACGGGCACGACGCTGCGCGCGGCGGGGCTCGAGGTGTTCGGCGAGCCGATCCTGCGTTCCGAGGCGCTGCTCATCCGACGCAGCGACGTGGGGGAGCCGGCCGGGCTCGACGTGCTCACCCGCCGCCTCCAGGGCGTGATCACCGCGCACGAGTACGTGCTCATGGACTACGACGTGCCGATGGAGCTCGTCGACGCCGCGGTGGCGGTGACGCCCGGCTTCGAGTCGCCCACCGTGTCGCCGCTGCACAACGGCGAGTCGGCGGCGGTGCGGTCGATGGTGAAGCGCTCGGAGACCAACCGCGTGATGGACGCGCTGTACGAGGTGGGGGCGCGCGGCATCATCGTGACCTCCATCCACGCCAGCCGGCTGTGACCCTGCGGGTCGGCGCCCGCCGACCTGTCGAGCACGTGCAGGCGGTGGCAGCGTGGTGGGCATGAGCGCGTCACGCTTCCGCACCTTCCGGCCGCTGTGGGGCCAGGTCTCGGCCTGGTTCGTGTGGGTGGTCGCCGCGGTCGGCAGCGTGGTGGTCGGGCTCGGCTCGAACGGGCCGATGGGCGCGGCCGCGGTGAACAAGATCTCGTTCGTGGTCTTCGCGCTGGGCGTCACCTGGCTGCTGTGGCGGCTCGGCGGCGTGCACGCGGTGCCCTCGGAACAAGGGCTGCGGGTGCGCAACCTCGTACGGTCCCGGACGCTCGCGTGGCCGGAGATCGTCGAGGTACGGCTGGGCCCGAACGACCCGTGGGTGCGCCTCGACCTCGCCGACGGCGGCACGATCGCCGTGATGGGCATCCAGCGGGCGGACGGGGAGCGCGGGATGGCGGAGGCGCGGCGCCTGCGGTCCCTGGTCGTGAGCCTCGGCGAGGCACCGGACCGCACCTGACCGCGCCCGCCCCTGCCGGGGACGACGACGCCCCGCGAGCCGTACGGCTCGCGGGGCGTCGCGGTGTCTCGGGCCGGTGCCCGACGTCGTCAGACCGTGCGGGCCGGACGACGGTCGGTGCGGGGCCGCTCCGTGCGCGGGGCGCGCCGCTCCGGGGCGCCCTTGTCGACGGAGATCCGGAGGGCCTTGCCCGCGACGTGGGCACGCCCGATGCGGTTCATGTCGGCGTCGTCGAGCGGTCGCGAGATGTCGACCAGCGAGAAGTTGCCGAAGATGTCGATCTTGCCGATGTCGCTGCCCGACAGGCCGCCCTCGTGGGTGAGCGCCCCGACGATGCCGCGCGGCTGCGCGCCGTGCGTGTGCCCGACGGAGATGCGGTAGCGCGTGCCGGCGGCGGGACGACGGATGCCACGGCCACGGTCGTCGCGATCGCGGTCGGAGCGGGGGTGGCGGCCCGTGCGGTCGCCGTCCCGCTCGGTCCGCTCGGCGCGGTGGGTCTCGCGGGTGCGCCCGCCCTTGGCCTCGGCCCGCTCGCGCTCGTGCTCCTCCTGGGCGGCGCGCTGCTGGGGGCCGTCGTCCCCGACCGCGAGCGCCAGGAGGGCGGCCGCGACCTGCAGGGCGTCGTCGTCGGCCTCGACGGGGGCCGTCGTGCCGTCGGTGTCCTCGGCGGAAGCCGCCGCGGTGGCGGCGCGCTCCTGGAGCATCCGGGTGTACAGGTCGAGGCGGCCGGCCTCGATGCGGGTGCCGACGGCGTCGAGGAGGCGGCGGGCGCGGTGCTGGGAGACGTCGCGCGGCGAGGGGATCTCGACCTCGGCGAGCGTGGTCCGGATGGTCCGCTCGATGTGCTTGAGCTTGCCGCGCTCGTGGGGCGTGACGAACGACAGGGCGCGGCCGGTGCGCCCCGCGCGGCCGGTGCGGCCGATGCGGTGCACGTAGGCCTCGGGCTCGCGGGGGATGTCGAAGTTGACGACGAGGCCGATGCGGTCGACGTCGAGGCCGCGGGCGGCGACGTCGGTGGCGACGAGCACGTCGAGGGCGCCGGACTTGAGGCGCTCGACGATCTTCTCGCGCTCCTTCTGGGCGACGTCGCCGGAGATGGTGGCGGCGGAGGTGCCGCGCTCGACCAGGGCGGCGCCGACCTCCTCGGCGTCCTTGCGGGTGCGGGTGAAGACGATGGTGGCGTCGGCGTCGGAGGTGGCGAGCACCCGGACGAGGGAGCCGATCTTGTGCCGGAAGGGCACGACGGCGTAGGTCTGCTCGACGGTCGACACGGTGGACGACTGCCGGGAGACCGCGATCGCGACGGGGTCGGTGAGGTGGGTCTCGGCGACGGCGCGGATGGCGGGCGGCATGGTCGCGGAGAACAGCGCGACCTGTCGCTTGGTCGGGGCCTGGCCGAAGATCGTCTCGACGTCCTCGGCGAAGCCCATGCGGAGCATCTCGTCGGCCTCGTCGAGGACGAGGAACTTGACGCCGTCGAGGGAGAGGGTGCCGCGCTCCATGTGGTCCATGACGCGGCCGGGGGTGCCGACGACGACGTGCACGCCGTCGCGCAGGGCGCGCTGCTGGGGCTGGTAGGGGGAGCCGCCGTACACGGAGGTGACGCGCACCCCGGGCAGGTGGGTGGCGAAGGACTCGACGGCCTCGGCGACCTGGAGCGCGAGCTCGCGCGTGGGGGCGAGGACGAGCGCCTGCACGTGCCCGCCGGCGACGTCGGCCTGCGGGTCGAGGGCGGCGAGCAGCGGGATGCCGAAGGCGGCGGTCTTGCCGGTGCCGGTCTGGGCGACGCCGGTGATGTCGCGACCGGCGAGGAGCTCGGGGATGGCGCGCGCCTGGATGGGCGAGGGCGTCGTGAACCCGAGGTCGTCGACGGCGGCCTGCAGCGGTGCGGGGAGGCCGAGGTCGGCGAACGTCGGGTCCTGCCCGGTGTTCTGCTCGGTGGGCAGGGTGGAGTCAGGGGTGCTCAAGAGCGGTCACCGTTCTGTGGGTGGTGGGGGAGGAGTCCTGCACCGCCAGGGGCGGCGGGGCGGTCGCTCGGTCCCGGACACACACCAGCCCCGCTCTGAGCGGGGCACAACGAACACGCGGGAGGCACGACGAACTCCGAAGGTGCCCCCAGTCTACCGGCCGGTGCCGGATGAGGTCCGGCGGGTGCCGGTGAGTTCGGCCACTGGGCGCAGGGCGCGTGCGTAGGATGTGCCCCGTGCAGGAGGGCCAGGAGATCAGCAGCCGGGTCTTCACGATCCCGAACCTGGTGAGCTTGCTGCGCCTGGCGCTGGTGCCGGTGTTCGCGGTGCTGATCGTGGTGGGCGAGGACGTGTGGGCCCTCGCCGTCCTGGCCTTCTCCGGGTTCACGGACTGGCTGGACGGCGTGCTGGCGCGGCGCCTGCACCAGGTGACGCGGCTGGGCCAGATGCTGGACCCGGCGGCGGACCGTCTCTTCATCTTCGTCACGCTGGCGGGCCTCGCCTGGCGGGACGTGGTCCCGCTGTGGTTGCTGGTGCTGATCGTGGCGCGTGACGTGCTGCTGATGTGCCTCCTCCCGGTGCTGGCGCGGCACGGGTACGGCCCGCTGCCGGTGAGCTTCGTGGGCAAGGCCGGGACGTTCGCCCTGCTGTACGCGTTCCCCCTGCTCCTCCTGGCGACGATGCCGGGCGTGGTCGGCGCGGCGGCGCACGTCGTGGGCTGGGCGTTCACCTGGTGGGGCGTCGGCCTGTACTGGGTGGCGGGTGTCCAGTACGTGCGGCAGGCGCGCGTCCTGCTGGGGGCCGCGAGCGCCGGGCCGGACGCCCGGGGTACGGAGGGCGAGGCGTGACGGCGCCGGTGCGCACGCCGGCGCGCCGCCGCCCGGACGAGTCGATGACCCTGCTGGTCGAGGTGATGGAGAAGCCTCTGGACCCGGGGTACGCGGAGGAGGCCGAGCGGCGCGCCGAGGCGGCGCGGGCCGGGCGCCCGGCGGGGCGCCGGGGGCTTTCCGTCGTGCTCCTGCTGGTGCTCGCGGCCCTGCTGGGGTTGCTGACCGTGTCGGCGGCACGGCAGCTGCGAGCGCCCCAGGCCGAGGTGGCGGCGGCGCGCGAGGTGCTGGAGAACCAGATCGTGGACCGGCGCGGGGAGGTGGACGCGCTCCAGGCCCGGTCGGTGGCGCTGAGCGACGAGATCGAGGCGCTGCAGCACACCGCGCTCGCCAGCGAGGACCCGGGACTGTTGCAGACGCTGCAGCGCGACGGCGTGGTGAGCGGGTCGGCGGCCGTCAGCGGCCCCGGTCTGGTGGTCTCCCTGTCGGACGGCGACGCCGCGCAGTCGGCGTCGGATCCGGACGCGAGCGCCCGGGTGCGGGACGCGGACGTGCAGACCGTGGTGAACGCCCTGTGGGCGGCGGGCGCGGAGGCGATCTCGGTGGACGACCAGCGGCTGACGTCGCTGTCGGCGATCCGTAACGCGGGGGACGCCATCCTGGTGGATCTCGTGCCGCTGCCGGGGCCGACCTACGCGATCCGCGCGATCGGCGACCCCGACGACCTGCAGACCGCGTACGCTCGCTCCGGCGCCCCGGCGTACCTGCAGCTGTTGGGGTCGCGCTACGGGATCCAGTCGAGCGTGACCCCGCAGAGCGACCTGTCGCTGCCGGGCGTGGGGAACCAGACCCTGCGGTACGCGTCGACGTCGGGTGCGGGGGAGTCCTCGCAGCCGGGCGACGACGCCCAGGGGGCACCGCAGAGCACACGAGAGAGCACATCGCCGGGGACGTCGCAGGGGACGTCGTCGTCCGACACCGAGGAGGAACGCTCATGATCGCCGCGATCGGGCTCGTGATCGGCGTGATCGCCGGTCTGGTGCTGCAGCCGACCGTGCCGGTGGCGTTGCAGCCCTATCTGCCGATCGCGGTGGTGGCCGCCCTGGACGCCTTGTTCGGGGGCCTGCGCGCCAAGCTCGACGGGCTGTTCGACGACAAGGTGTTCCTGGTGTCGTTCTTGTCGAACGTGGTCGTGGCGGCGTTCATCGTGTTCCTCGGCGACCAGCTGGGCGTGGGTGCGCAGCTGTCGACCGCGGTCGTGGTGGTGCTGGGCATCCGGATCTTCTCGAACGCGGCGGCGATCCGCCGCCACCTGTTCAAGGCGTGAGCGGCGGATGAGCGACCCGAAGGGCGACCGCCCCGACACCCCCGAGTCCGCTGAGACGCCTGAGACGCCCGACGTGGTGTCCGGCGAGGGCGACGAGGACATGACCGCCGGGGCTGCGTCGTCGGCCGTCGAGGACGACGCCGCGGTGGCTGCCGCGAGCGCCGGGCCCCCGCAGGCCCCAGCCCCGCAGGAGGACCAGGCCTCGCAGGAGGAGCCTGTGCCCCCGGAGGCGCCCTCCCATGGCGTCCCGGCCGACGGTGACTCCATTGATCGGGACCTCACGGGCGAGGACTCCCCGCAGGGCGAGGCGGCCACGTCCTTGGAACCTGAGGTGGACGAGGGCGAGGCGGTGGGCCACGCCGAGCCGGCCGCCACCACGGAGGCGACCCGTGCGGGCGACTCGGACGACGAGCTCGAGCCGCCGGGGGAGCCGCTCGCCGTCGAGCCTGCGCCCGCGCCTGCGCCTGCGCCCGGACCGCCGGACGACGCCCCCGGTGACTCCGAGGACTCCGTGGACTCCGCAGGCACGGACGACCCCCCGGAGTCGGACGCCCCCGAGCCTGGCAGTGGCGAGCCGGCCGGCGCTGAGAACGGTGTCGACGACACGACCGAGCACGCGACCGCGAGCGCCGGGGCGGCGTCCGCCGCGCCGAGCGGGTGGCGCCGGCTCGGCGCGGCGCTGCGTCCCCGGGCGAGCCGATCCCAGGTGCTGGCGGGCGTGCTGTGCGCGGCGCTGGGGTTCGCGCTGGTGGTGCAGGTGCAGCAGTCGGCGTCGGACCAGCTCTCGTCCGCGCGCCAGGAGGACCTGGTGCGCCTGCTCGACGAGGTCACCGACCGGGCGCAGCAGCTCGGGGACGAGGTCTCGGGGCTGGAGGCGACGCGCGACGAGCTGGAGTCCGGCTCCGGGCAGGCGCGGTCGGCGCTCGAGCTCGCGGAGCAGCGTGCGGAGTCGGAGGGCATCCTGTCGGGGCGGCTGCCGGCGCAGGGCCCGGGGGTGCGCGTGACGATCCAGGACCCGGCCGGCGCGCTGAAGGCGTCGCAGATGTTCAACGTGCTGGAGGAGCTGCGCAACGCGGGCGCGGAGGTGGTCGAGCTCAACGGGGTGCGCCTGGTCACGTCCACCTGGTTCGAGGACGAGGGTGGCGCGATCGTGGTCGACGGGACCTCCCTCTCCTCCCCGTACGAGTGGACCGTCATCGGCGACCCGGAGACGATGGACCGCGCGCTGGAGATCCCCGGCGGCGCGCTCGCGACGGTGCGTACGGCGGGGGCGGAGGCGTCGACGGCGCGCGAGGACGAGGTGAAGATCACGGCGGTCACGCCACCGGGCGAGCCCGAGTACGCGCAGCCGGAGCGCGCGCGCGACTGACAGCGCGACCGACAGCCTCGCGAGGCGCGTCGGGACTGGTCCGACGGGCCGGCCGCCGGTGAGCGGGCTTCCCGCCCGTGCCCCGGTCGGGGTAGGTTTGTCGGACGACGGCGCACGTCGGACGCACAGTCGGCCATCCGGGGCCACCGGCTTCCCGGGCCCGGTCGGCAGCGTCGCCCGACCCACCGGCCCGACCTCACAGGAGGACTGATGACGGACCCCCGCCCTCTCCCGCCGCACCAGGCGGCCGCGGACACCACCGCGCACCTGGGGCGCGTGGGCGCGCCCGCGGAGGAGCAGGCGTTCCGGATCCCGCTCACCGCGGAGGAGGCCGCCGCCGTCGCGGCCCTGCCCCGGCACTCGGCGCTCCTCGTGGTGCAGTACGGCTCCGGCGCCGTGGGGGAGCGTTTCCTGCTGGACTCCGACCGCGCGGTCGCCGGCCGCAGCGAGCAGGCGGACATCTTCCTGGACGACGTGACCGTGTCGCGCAAGCATGCGGAGTTCGCCCGCGAGGGCGACCGGTTTGTGGTCCGGGACATCGGCTCCCTCAACGGCACGTACGTCAACCGGGAGCGCATCGACGCGGCGCCGCTGGTGACGGGTGACGAGGTGCAGATCGGCAAGTTCCGCATGTCGTTCCACGCCAGCCCGCAGGCGCCGCGGGACCCGCAGGCGCCCGCGTCGTGACGGCGGCGCAGGCCGCGCAGGGCGAGGAGCCCGCCGGCGCGCCGGAACCCTGGCCGCGGGGCATCTCGCGCCAGGCGACGATGCGGATCTCCGACGTGCTCGCCCAGCTGGGTCCGGAGTTTCCGTCGGTCTCCCACTCCAAGCTGCGGTTCCTCGAGGACCAGGGCCTGATCGACCCGGTGCGCACCCCGTCGGGCTACCGGCAGTACAGTCCCGCCGACGTCGAGCGCCTGCGGTTCGTGCTGACGGAGCAGCGGGACTCGTACCTGCCGCTGAAGGTCATCAAGGAGCGTCTCGCCGAGATGGACGCGGGGGAGCCCGCGCCCGGACCGGCGCCACGGCTCGCCGACGCGGGTGCCGCGGCCGAGGTGTCGCGACGGCGCTGGACCGTGGAGACCGTCGCGGAGGCGACCGGCACGACGGTCCGCTTCGTGCAGGAGCTGGTGTCCGCGGGCGTGCTGCAGTCCCGGGCGGGGAGCCGGTTGGACGACGGCGCCCCCGACGTGGTGCGGATCGCGGCCCGGCTCGCGGAGCACGGCATCGAGCCGCGCCACCTGCGGTCGTTGCGGGCGTCGGCGGACCGGCACGTGGGCCTGGTGGACCAGCTCGTGGCGCCCTACCGCAGCCAGCAGACCCCGTCGGCGCGCGCCCAGGGTGCGGAGCTCGCGGCGGAGGTGGGCGAGCTGCTCGCTCGCCTGCACTCGACGTGGGTGCGGCAGGGGACGGGCGACCTCGTCTGACCGGCCCTTCGCGATCCCTTCGCGTGCGGTCCCGATCCGGCGGGCCCCCCGGGCGACGTGCGGCACCTTGCGGACGTACCGTGGATCGGTGGAACCCGACGACGCGAGCGACGCACCGATGGTCCCGGTGGAGGTCCTCGGGGTGCGGCAGCAGCAGCACGACCAGGAGATCGTCGTGCTGCTCCTGGACGCCGCCGCGAACCTCGCCGTCCCCATCGTCATCGGGGCGCGCGAGGCGTCGGCCATCGCGATGGCGCAGGCGGGTCTCGTGACGCCGCGTCCGATGACGCACGACCTGCTGCGGGACCTTCTCGGCGCGGTGGGCGTGGAGCTCGAGCGGGTCGAGATCGTCGCGCTCGACGGCGGGGTGTTCTTCGCCGAGCTGGTCCTGTCGAACGGCACCCGGCTCGACTCGCGCGCCTCGGACGCGATCGCCCTCTCGGTGCGGACCGGGAGCCCGGTGCTCTGCTCGGCGGAGGTGGTGGCCGTCGCCGGCGTCGAGGTAGTGGACGTCGAGCAGCAGCGCGAGGTGGAGAAGTTCCGCGACTTCCTCGACCACGTGAACGCCGCCGACTTCACGGCCCCCGGGGGGCCGCACGAACCGGGCACGCCCCCGAACGGCGGCGAACGGCCGGACGACGCGCCTCCCTGACGTCGCGGGCCAGGACCGGGGCCGGCGAGCGACGCCCGCCACGCCCGGACGGACCCTCGACCTCCGGTCGAGGGTCAGACTCGGTTACCGTAGGAGCCGAACCCTCAAGTCGTGGTCGACGGTTGAGGGACGGGCGTGAGGCCCCTTCGTGGGGACAGGTTCGTGGGGGCAGGGCGGCGCGACACGCGGTCCCGCTCGGCGCCGACGTCGTTGACGACCCCCCGGGGGCGTCCTAGCGTGGAGTCCAACACCAGGAGGCACAGTGAACAGCAGCGGTGAGGCAAGCGTCCCCACGGGTGCTTCGGTGCCGCACGGCGCCCAAGGGCTCCTCTTCGGTGAGGACCTCACGGAGCAGGACGCCGCCACCGGGTACCGCGGCACCACGGCGTGCCGGGTCGCGGGGATCACCTACCGCCAGCTCGACTACTGGGCCCGCACGGGCCTCGTGGAGCCGTCCATCCGGCCCGCGACCGGCTCCGGGACCCACCGCCTGTACAGCTTCCGCGACATCCTCGTGCTCAAGGTGGTCAAGCGGCTCCTCGACACCGGGGTGTCGCTGCACCAGATCCGCAGCGCCGTCACCCACCTGCGGGAGCGCGGCGTCGAGGACCTGGCGCAGATCACGCTCATGAGCGACGGCGCGTCGGTGTACGAGTGCACGTCCCCCGACGAGGTCGTGGACCTCGTCCAGGGCGGCCAGGGAGTGTTCGGCATCGCCGTCGGCCGCGTGTGGCGCGACATCGAGGGCACCCTGTCCGAGATGCCGACCGAGTCCCTCGAGGACGAGGAGCCGGCCACGCACGAGGGCGACGAGCTCGCCGCCCGACGTCGCGCCCGTACCGCCGGCTGACCCCCCTCAGAGGAAGGGGCGCAGCGGCGACATCAGCCGCTCGGCGACCTTCGACAGCGGGTGCCGGCGCTGCCACTCGTCGCGGGTCAGCTCACGCGAGTTCGACTGGTCCATGCGGAACGCGTCCTCGAGCTGCCCCGCGAGGCCGACGTCCACGACCTCGAGGTTGATCTCGTAGTTGCCCGTGAGGCTCAGCCGGTCGATGTTCGCGGTGCCGACCGTGGTCCAGCGCCCGTCGATGGTCGCGGTCTTGGCGTGGATCATCGCCCCCTGGTAGAGGAAGATCCGCACGCCGCCGCGCAGCAGCGTCGAGTAGTGGCCACGGGCGAGCCAGTCGGCCACCACGTGGTTCGACCGCTCCGGCACGAGGACCCGCACGTCGACGCCGCGCGCCGCGGCCGCGAGGAGCCCTGCCTGGATGTCCTCGTCGGGGATGAAGTACGCCTGGGTGATGTACACGTGCGAGCAGGCGCGGTCGATCGCGTCGAGGTAGATGCCCCGGATGGGGAAGACCAGCTCCGAGGGCGCGTTCCGCGCCGCGCGCAGCTCGGGCAGCCACAGGGGGGAGCCGACGTCCTGCAGGACGGGCAGACGGGGGTCGCGCCACCGGTTCCAGAAGTCGACGAACGCGTTCCGCAGCTCCCACGCGGACGGGCCCGTGAGGCGCAGGTGCGTGTCCCGCCACTGCGTCGCGTAGAGGGAACCGATGTTGTAGCCGCCGACGAACGCCGTCTCGTCGTCGACGACGAGGATCTTGCGGTGGTCGCGGCCCGAGCGTCGGACGTCGAGCATCAGCAGCCCCGGACGCATCGCGGGGAAGCGCAGCACGTGCACGCCCGGCAGGTCGTAGAAGCGCCGGGAGATCACCAGGTTCGCGAAGCCGTCGTAGACGACGTAGACCGCGACGCCGCGGGCGGCCGCCTCCACGAGGGCCTGCTTGAACCGGCGGCCGACCTCGTCGTCCTTCCAGATGTACGTCTCCAGGAAGATCTCCCGCTGCGCACCGCGGATCGCCTCGAGCATCGCGTCGTAGAGGTCCGCGCCGTACGTGTAGAGCGTCGCGGTCGTGTCCTCGATCTCGGTGGACGACGGCGGGGCCGTGGGGAACGGCTCGTCGAGCGGGTACTGGTGCCGACGGAAGCGCTCGAGCCCCATCACCGTGGCGGCAGCAGCCACCGGGACCGCCGCGGCGAGCACCGCGCCCCGGGTCGTGTACCGGCGCAGGGCGGGCCAGTCGATCTGGACACGGACGGGCTTGCGGAGACGGGGGAAGCGAGGCGGCACGAGGCTCACGGTAGCCACGCCCCGTCACCACCGCGCGCCGAACTGTCGGGTACGTCGGTGATGTCACCCGCCGGGGCGGCCGGCGCCTCGGCCGCGGTCGTCGCGGGCCCGGCGAGGCCCGCGGACAACGGGTGCGACCGGATGGCCGCCGCGAGCTCGCCCTCGATCCGGTCGAGGTACACGCCGGTGGTGGCGATGGACCGGTGCCCGAGCAGCTCCGCGACGACCTTGACGTCCCAGCCCTCGGCCACCAGGAGCGTGGCGGTGGTGTGCCGGAGCGCGTGGGGGGTCGCCGGCCGACGGTAGGGGGCGGGCATCCGCTCGACGGCACGCGCGAGCAGGGCGCGCACCGCCTGCGTGTCGACGCGGCGGCCGCGCCAGGTGAGCAGCAGGGCACGCTGCGCGTCCGGGTCGTCGGGCCGCCGGGCGGCGAGCCGGGGCCGCAGCTCGGTCAGGTACTCCTCGAGCGCCGCCGCCAGGGGTGCGGAGAGCGCGACCGTGCGGATCGACCCGCCCTTGCCGACGATCCGCCACCGCGTCTCCTCGGGCTCGCGCGTGAAGTCCGCGACGTCGGCGCGGGCCAGCTCCGAGACGCGCGGACCGAGGACCAGGAGCAGCGCGACGACCAGGCGGTCGCGCAGTGCCAGCGCCTGGTCCGACCGTGCGGCGCGTGTCCCGGCCCCCGCGGTGGCCGCGGGGGCGTGGGCCACCGCGGACGCCTGCAGCAGCGCGCCCGCCGCCGACGCCGACAACGCCGTGCGCTCCACCCGCAGGCGGTCCCGCGAACGGGCGGGGGGCGCCGCCCACTGCATCGGGTCCGCCTGGACCCAGCACTGCCGGGCCGCATGCGCGAAGAACCGGCTCACCGACTGCCGGAACCGGTTGACCGTGGCGACCGACCGCCCGGGTGCACCCTTGCGACCCGGGTCGCTGTACCGCCCGTCGGGGCTCGCCTGGTAGCGCACGAGCGCGTCGTCGACGTCCTCGCCGGTCACGTCGTCGAGCACGCGGTCGTCGCCGACCAGGGCCGCGAACTCCCGGACGTCCCGCTCGTAGCTGCGCGCCGTGGCAGGGGACAGGACTCCGCGCACGCTCTCCACCTGCACCGATGCGAGGTAGCGGTCGGCGGCCGCGGCCACGGTGAGGCGGTTCAGGCGGGGAGGGGTGACCACGGGGACAGGCTAGGCGGGCGCACCGACACGACCGTCAGGCGGCGACCGCCGCGCGTGCCCGCACGGCGCCGAGCAGGGCCGCGAGCGCCGAGGGGTCGTCGGGCAGCACGTCGCCGCGCCAGGCGACGTGCTGGTCCTGGCGTGCGATGGCGTAGCGCGTGACGTACGACGCGGGCACGAGGTCGTCGGGCACGACCGCCAGCTCGATCGGCAGGCCGGCGGACCGGGCGGCGGCCACCCAGTGGTCCCACCCGGCGTCGGGCGCGCCGGTGCGCCCTGCCACGACGAGCGTGTACCAGGGGCCGAGCCGGTCGTAGAGGGAGACGCCGTCGCCCAGCCAGACGTGCGGCAGGCGGCAGCCGGGGACGGTCGAGGGGGTGTAGCTGCCCATCGTGTAGTCGGGCGCGTCACCGTCGGGGACGATGATCGGGGACCCGGTGTAGGAGTACCCGAAGTTGAGCCCTGCGGCGGCGAACTGCTGGACGTTCAGGCGGTACGCCAGCTCGCCGAGCTCGCGGCGCGCGGCCTCGCCCGCGGCGTCGTCGGACTCGAGGTGGGCCGGGAGGTCGGTGGCGCCGATCTTGCGCAGGTGCCCCATGGCGAGGCGCGACACCTGGTCGGTGATCGGCTGCCGCTCGGCGGCGTAGGCGTCGAGGACCGCGTCGTCGGCCCACCCGGTCACGACGGCGCCGAGGAGCCACGCCAGGTTGAGGCCGTCGGCGATCCCGGCGTTCATGCCGTACCCGCCGTACGGCACCCACAGGTGTGCGGCGTCCCCGGCGAGGAAGACGCGACGGTCGCGGAAGGTGTCCGCGACGAGGCGGCGGGCGACCCAGTCCTCCTTCGAGAGGACCTCGTACGCGACGTCGTCGCCCAGCCCGAGGATGTCGCGGACGGCGCGGTCGCGGTCGACGGAGTCGTCTGCTGCCTCCTCGGGGGTCAGGTAGGTGTGCACGAGGAAGACGTCCCGACCGTCGATCGCGTAGACGTGCCCCTGCCGGCGAGGGTTGAAGACGTACACCCCCCACGCCGGGTCGGCGTCGACCTGGTCCGCCAGCCCGGGGACGCGGACGCACGTCGACTGGACGTGCTGGAGCACCGGGTCGCCGTGCAGGCGCGCCCCGATGGACTTGCGCACGAGGGAGCGGCCGCCGTCGGCCCCGACGAGGTAGCGCGCGCGCACGGTGACCTCCGTCCCGCCGTTCGGGCCCCGGAGCGTCGCCGTCACGCCGTCGTCGTCCTGGGCCACGCCCGTGCAGCGCGTGTCGTTGCGCAGGTCCACGTGGGGGAGCGCGGCGACGTGACGCTCGAGGATCGGTTCCAGGTAGCGCTGGTTGACCCGGTGCGGGGGCTCGGCCGTCTCCCACGTCGTGTCGGGGCCGGCTCCGTCGCCCCGGCGCCGGGCGGCCGCCGACGGGATCTCGATCCGCCCGAACTCGATCCCGGTCGCGCTGGTGCGGAACGCCACGTCCTGCGGGTGGTCGGCGGGCAGGCCCGCGGAGCGGACGGCGTCGGCGAGCCCCAGGCGGCGGAACGCCTCCATCGTGCGGGCGGAGACGTGGTTGCACTTGACGTTCGGCGGCTCCAGGAAGGGGCGGTCCTCGACGACGACCGTCGAGACGCCGCGGGAGTCCAGGTCGGCCGCCACCAGCAGGCCGACGGGCCCGCCGCCGACGATGACGACGTCCACGTCGTAGGGCTCGGGGAGCTCGGGGGAGCGGGTCATTCTCGTCCTCACTTTCCGGCGGCCGCGTCGATGGCCGACAGGTCGCGCTTGCTTCCTTCAGGGGCGAGCAGCAGGGCGCCCGCGCACACGGCCAGCACGGCGATCCAGACGCCGGCCAGCAGGGGGAGCCCGCCGGCGGACGAGGCGAGCGCCCCCGCGATGATCGGGGTGAAGCCGGCGCCGATCGCCGACGCGCCCTGGAACGCGAGCGACGAGCCGGTGAAGCGCACCGACGTCGGGAACAGCTCGGCCAGGAACGCCGCCAGCGGGCCGAGGATGACGCCCTGGATCGCCTGGCCGCCCACCACGGCGACCGCGAAGCTGACGTTGTCCCCCGTCGCCACGAGCATCACGAGCGGGTAGGCGAACAGGGCCGCGGCGACGATGCCGACCGCGATCACCGGGCGCCGGCCGAACCGGTCGCTGAGCCGCGCCGACAGGATCGTGCAGACGAAGAGCGCCACCGCCGAGAGCACCTTGGCGTTGAGCGCGAACGTCGGGTCCGCGCCGTGCGCCGTCGCGTAGCTCAGACCCCAGACGCTGGCCATCCCGGAGATCGTCAGCTGCGACATGGCGACCAGCAGGCCCAGCACCAGCACCCACGGCGACCTCGTCAGCACCTGCACCAGCGGCACCCGGCGGTCCTCCGCCTCCTGGTCGAAGCGGAGGAACAGCGGGCTCTCCACCACCTTGAGGCGCACGAACAGGCCGATGAGCACGAGGACGACGCTCAGCAGGAAGGGCACCCGCCAGCCCCAGGCGAGGAACTGGTCCTCCGGCAGGAGGGTGAACAGGCCGAGCATCCCCGCCGAGAGGACCGACCCCGCGGGCGCGCCGAGGTTCGCGAACGAGGCCGCGAAGCCCCGCTTGCCGCCGGGCGCGTGCTCGAGGGCGATGAGCATCGCCCCGCCCCACTCGCCGCCCACCGCGAAACCCTGGACCAGGCGCAGCGCCACGAGCAGGAACGGTGCGGCGACGCCGATCTGCGCGTACCCGGGGAGCACCCCGATGAGAGCGGTCGCGGTGCCCATCAGGAGCATCGTCGTGACCAGCACGCCCTTGCGGCCGAGACGGTCGCCGAAGTGGCCGAAGACGATCCCGCCGAGAGGCCGGGCGACATACCCCGCGGCGAGCGTCCCGAACGACGCGACGGTCGCCAGCGCCGGGTCCAGGCCGGCGAAGAACACCTGGCCGAAGACGATCGCCGAGGCGCTCGCGTACAGCATGAAATCGTAGAACTCGATCGCGCTCCCGAGGAAGCTCGACGCGAGGATGCGCCGCATCTGCGGGGTCCGGAGCGATTCGCTCGGGCCGGTCCCGGTGGGCTGTCGAGAGGTGGTGGCGCTCATCCTTGAACTCCCTGGGCGGACTGTCGGAGCGCGGTCCTCGCGATCCGTGCCCGCCGGCGGTGGCGGACGCGGACGAGCCTGCCCTCCGGCCCGCTGTCAAAGCAATGACAAGTAATTGACGTTGTTGTTTAGCCTTGCTCACATGGGTGTCGAGATGTCCGTCCGTCAGCTCGAGATGTTCAGCGCCGTGGTGGACCACGGCTCGATCACCGAGGCCGCCAGGGCACTCATCGTGTCGCCCGGCGCCGTCTCGCTCGCCATCAGCCAGCTCGAGGCCTCGCTCGGCGTCCAGGTGGCGATCCGCACCCGAGGGCGAGGGGTCCAGGTCACCGCCGCGGGCAGGGACGTGTACGAGCACGCGCGGGAGATCGCCGAGAGCCTGCAGGAGATCCGGAAGGTCGCGGCCGCCACGCGGGGCGGCCTCACCGGAGCGCTGCGCCTCGGCCTGTTCACCACGCTGTCCCCCTGGCTCTTCCCGCCCCTCGCCGAGCACTTCGACCGGTCCTTCCCCGACGTCGACCTCCAGCTCGTCGAGGGCGGCTCGGCCGAGCTCCAGGACCAGCTCGCAGAAGGACGGCTCGACGCCGCCCTCCTGTACGAGAACCACGTGAGCACACCCCTGGAGACGCGCCGCCTCGCCGCCGTACGGCTGCAGCTGGCGCTCGCGGCCGCGCACCCGCTCGCGGCGTACGACGCCGTGCCGCTCGCGGCCCTCCGCGACGAGGACGCGGTGCTCCTGGCGATGCGCCCGGCGAGCGACCACGTCGAGGAGATCCTGCGCGTCGCAGGCATGACGCCGCGCGTCCGCTGGCGCAGCACCAACGTCGAGACGATCCGCTCGCTGGTCGCGCGCGGCCTCGGCTACACGATCATCATGGGGCGGCCGTACGGGGACCTGACGTACGAGGGGATGCCCGTGGTCTACCGGCCGATCGCCGACGACCTGCCCGCGAACGCGCTGGTGCTCGTGACGCCCAAGGGCGGGCGGCCCACCGCCAAGCTCCGCGAGCTGGCCGCGTTCTGCGACGAGGCGTTCGGGGAGGACGTGGAGCCCGGCGTCCCCACCAGCCGGATGGGGAGGCTCTCCTGACCGTCGCGGGGGAGGGAAGGGCTCAGAGCTCGAAGAGGGTCGGGTGCTCGAGGTGCACGCCCTCGACCTCCAGCATGCGCAGCTTGGTCCGCCGTCCGCCGCGCGCGGAGAACCCGCCGACCTGACGGCCCGCGGCGAGCACCCGGTGGCACGGCACGATCGGCGGGAACGGGTTGCGACCGAGGGCCTGGCCCACCGCCTGCGCCGCGCCGGGTGCTCCGAGCCGTGCCGCCACCTCGCCGTAGGTGAGGGTGTCGCCGGCCGGGACGGTGCGCACGACCTCGTACACGCGACGGTCGAACTCCGGGACGGCGGCGAGGTCGAGATCGATCCCGGACAGGTCGCCGGCGCCGGTCTCGAGGAGGGCGGCCACGCCCGCCACGGCGGCGGCGACGGCGGCGCCCGGGGCGGCCTCGCGCGCGGCCGGGTACCACGTCGTGACGGCGTCGCGGGTGCGCTGCGGCGAGCCGTGGGGGAGTGCGGAGCCCACGACGACGCCCGGCTCCCGCCACACGAGGGCGCAGTGCCCGATCGTGGTGGGGAAGACGCAGAAGGCGAGCCCGCCGGGGGGAGTGGCCATGTCGTCCACGGTAGTCACGCGGTCCGACAGCGCCCCGGGGGCGCGGACTCGTGCGCGAAGACCCGGTAACCGAGGTCATGACGCCAGGAGCGAGCGAGCTCGCGGCCGTTCGTCCGAGACCACTGTGTTGTGTCATACACAATGGTTTGTCACGTATGTCCGAATCAGCCTATCGCGAGCCGGCGCGGATGGCGAGGCGTCGTCCGGAGCTCGCCGCCCGCCGTCCGGTCCGTCGAGTCGTGCCGGACGGGCGGCCTCGCGACCTCGGTGGGCGACTGCCCACGGGGGACCGGGCGAAGGCCGCGGGGCCGACCCGGGTCGTACGAGGCTCAGACGGGGCCCGGGCGCGGCGAGATCAGGCGTGCGCGGGTTTCTGCGCACGCCGACGGCGGCCACGTGGTGACACGTCGCGCGACACGTCGCTGCGACATCGGCGTCAGGCGGCACGGACGGTCGTCGTCACCAGATTCGTGAGGCGACATTCGTGCGGCGGCGTCCTGTCGGATGTCGACCTGTGCGACGGCATCGTCGAGCCAGCACGGCTGACGACGCGCGTCCCTGCAGGAATGCAGCGCGGGGGCGCCAGGCGACAGTGCGCGACCGCGCGACGACGCCCGTCTCGAGACCTTGCGGTACCGCGTCGAGGGAGGGGCTCCCAGGCGCTCTCTGATCGCGTAATGACATAATGTGCATTATCGGTTGATGGGTGAGACGCCCTCGAGACCCCGATCGATGCCCAGGAAACGGCGCAGCGCGTCGGCGCCCTCGACCGCGATGTCGTCGCTCGGACGGACGAACGTCGCCGGCGTCACGACGACGCGATGCTCGTCGACCCCGGCGACACCCTGCCGGGTGCGCTGCACGATCCGGTGCAGGCCGTTGTCCGAGTACCCGACCTTGCGACTGACGGCCGCCGAGGCGTGATTCCCCACGACGTACCCCGACTCGCACCTGCTCGCCCCGAGCTCGTCGAACGCGAACCCGACGGCGAGCTGGCGCATCAGCGTGCCGGTGCCGATCCCCTGGTGCGCTCGCCCCAGCCACGAGCCGGTGGCGACGACCCCGGTCTCCGCGAGTCCCCTGGCGTGCAGGTCCTGCATGCCGACGAGCGCTCCGTCGCGACGGACCGCCAGGGCGAGGCGCCACTCGCCGGGCGCGAACGTCGCTCGTTGGGTCCACCACCACGCCAGCGACGTGGTCGGGAACCCGTGCGGCGCGCCGAGGGAGAACGGCTGTGCGTGCCAGTCCAGGAGGAACGGCATGGGCAGGTCGGGGTCCTCGATGCCACCGCGGACCAGCTCGACGAGCTCGGGCAGGTCGTCGTCGCGTAGGACGCGAAGCTCCACCGGCCCGCAGGCGATCCGCAGGGCGAACGGCGGAAAGATCTCTTCCAGGGTGAGCATGGTGGATTGTCTCGGATGACCCCGCCTGCCTGCAGCGGATTTCCTGGCTCTGTTGCCCCGGGCGCGCCCGCCAGTGCCCAGCGACGGGACGGCTGGCGAGGATCACGGGCTCCCCTCCCCCGCCGGCGCGCCGTCAGTGACGAGATGTCGACGGACGCCGACATCCGGCGCGATGTGAACGCTGAGCAACATCTCGGGTGATGTCACCGATCGGTGACATCAGGGTGGCGGTCTCCCCCGCCCCCGAGGCTCTCGAACCGCGCGAGCGGGCCGACCAGGATGCCGCCGTCGACGGGCAGCGTGACACCGGTGATCCAGGCGGCGTCGTCGGAGGCGAGGAACGCGATCGCGGCGGCGACGTCCTCGGGCTCCCCGATGCGGCCGAGCGGGTACAGGGCCGCGAGCCGGTCGGGGTCGGACCTCTGGTCCCACGAGCGGGTGCGGACGGTGCCGGGCGCGACGACGTTGATCCGCACTCCCCTGCTGCCGAGGCGCACCGCGAGGTTCTGCGCGAGCGACACGAGCCCGGCCTTCGCGGCCGAGTAGTCCTCGTCCCCGAAGGCCTGCAGGCCGTTCACGGAGCCGACCAGCACGATCGATCCCCCGCGCTCCAGGTGCGGGGCCGCGGCCCGGACGCAGCGGGCCGGCCCGGCCAGGTTGAGGTCGACACCGGCCGCCCAGGTGGCGTCGTCCATGCCGTCCAGGAGTCCCGGGTGCACGCCGGTGCCGCCCGCCACGCCGACGAGCACGTCGAGCCGGCCGTGCCGCTCCAGGCTCGCCGCCACGGCGGCGTCCACCGACGCCGTGTCCGTGATGTCGCACGCGACGGCCGAGGCGGACGCCGCGCCGTCGGGCAGGTCGTCGACGGTGCGCCGCGCCGCGTCCTCGTCGAGGTCGGCGACCACGACGGTGGCGCCCTCCGCGTGCAGGCGTCGCACCGCGGCCGCACCGATCCCGTGCGCGCCGCCCGTGACCAGCGCCACGCGGCCGTCGAAGCGTCCTGTCGAAGGTCCTGTCACGTCCGTCCTCCTCGTCGAGCGTTGATCGTCGATGCTGCCGTCAGCACGCGTCGGTGCACGTGTCAGAGCGTGAGCCGGTAGTAGCGCTCCTCGCCGTACCGCTCGAACCCCGCCCGGCGCAGGAGGCGGGCGGAGGTGCTGACCCGGCCCTTGACGAGGGCGAGCGACGCGCCCGCGGCGACCGACAGGCGCAGGCGTTCCTCCAGCACCGCGCGGTAGGCGCCGCGACCGCGGCGGTCGGGCACGGTGCCGGCGCCCCACAGCCGGGCGACGGTGCCCAGCTCGGGTCGTGGTGCCGCCGCGAGCGTGACGCCGGCGGACGCCACGGGCTCGCCGTCCTGGTACGCCACGACACGGATCTCGCGGCTGTCGTCCGCGAGCAGCGTGCGCGCGGCGTCGGCGAGCCGGTCGTCGTCCAAGGGCTGCTGGTCCCACACCTCGGTGTCGACGCGGTCGGCGTCGCGCAGCCCGTCCACGTCGGTCACCCGCCGCACGACGAGGCGCCCGTCGCGCTCCGGCGTCTGCGGGAGGCCTGGCCCGAGGCCGCGGGCGAGGACGTCCACGGTGTCCTCGAGCCGGGCGCCGCGGCCGAGCAGCAGGTCGGTGAGGTCGGGGGTGCTGCTGGCCGAGACCCAGACGCCGAGGGTGTCGCTGCCCCAGGCCCGCGCCTGCTCGACGGCGTCCCGCAGGACGTCCTGGGGCGCGCGGGCCGACGCGAGCCCCGTGAGCACGACGCGCCCGTGCGCCCACGCGGGCCACCGGGTGAGGGTGACGTCGGTGACGACGCACTCCGCGTCGGGCGGCACCCACGACCACTCGGTGGCGGCGCGCAGCACGGTCGGCGGGTCCCAGGCGGCGCTCATGACGGCAACGTAGCGAACCGGCGAGCGGTCGCGGCGGTGCCGCGCGCGGGCGTCACAGGTCGGCGGCGAGGGCGCGGACGACGTCGGCCGCGGGCCCGGTGGCGGCGCTGCGGTGTCCGGTCCCGGCCCACAGGTGCAGCCGCTCGGCGTCCCCGGCGGCAGCCGCGCGCCGGCGCAGCTCACGGGTGAGGTGGTGCACCTGCGGGTAGGCGACCGGGGCGTACGGGTCGTGCCGGGTCAGGAAGCCGTTGACGAGCGTGCGGGCGGGGCGGCCCGTGAAGGCGCGGGTGACCGCCGTCGTCGGGTACCGGGGGTCGGTGAGGGCGTCGCGGTGGGTGCGGGAGGTGCCGGCCTCGTCGGTGCGCAGCAGCAGCGTGCCGACGGCGACGGCCTGCGCCCCGGCCCGCAGCAGCCGGGCGACGGCGGTCGCGCCGTCCACTCCCCCGGCGGCGACCACCGGGAGCCGCGTCCGTGCGACGACGGCGGCGACCGCGTCGGCCGTCTCTGCGTCGGCGACCGGCCGGCGCGGGTCCCACGTTCCGCTGTGCCCGCCCGCGCGCGGACCCTGCACGACGAGGCCGTCGGCACCGAGCTCCTCGGCGGCGAGAGCCTCCTGCGGGGTCGTGACGGTGACGAGGACGACGGAGCCCGCCGCGCGCAGGGCCGCGACGTCCGCCGCGGGCGGGGGCCCGAACGTGAATGACACGACGGGCACGGGGTCGCGGCGCAGCAGGTCGACCTTCGCCGCCCAGTGGTCGTCGTCGGTCGCAGGGACCGCCGTGAGCACGGCGTCGAGGTCGACGTCGTGCGCCGCGGCGTCCGGCGCGATCCGCCGCGCGTAGGCCGCGAGCGCCGCGGGGTCGGGGCCGGGCGCGGTGGCGGGGACGAAGAGGTTGACGCCGAAGGGGTGCGCCTGCTGGTGGGCGCGGTGGATCTGGTCGGCGAGGGTGTCGGGGGCCTGGTAGCCGCCGGCGAGGAAGGCGAACGCGCCGGCGCCGGTCGTGGCGGCGACGAGGTCGAGCGTGGTGGCGCCTCCGGCCATGGGCGCGGCGACGAGGGGCAGGTCGGTGCCGAGGAGGGTGGTGCGGGCCATGTCTCGCATCGTGCCACCGGGCTGGACCGTGCGCGGGGTCTGCAGGACGGTCTCATCTGGCGCTCATGCGGGCCTGGCACGCTGGGCGCCCCGCCGGTCGGCGGTGCGGACATCGGTGCGGACATCGGTGCGGACATCGGTGTGGAGCTCGGTACGGGGATCGGTGCGGAGAGGGGTGGGTGCGCGGGATGACGGTGGCGGTGCGGGAGCGTGCGACGGTGCGGGGCGCCGGGACTGGGACGTTCGTGCTGGTGGGTGGTGTGCCGGGTGCGGGCAAGAGCACGGCGCTCGCGCGGGTGGCGGGGTTGCGACCCGGGGTGCGGGTGCTGGACAGCGAGACGGCGCGTCGTGACCTGCGGGGGCGGGTGCCGCGCGGGGTCCCGTACGCGGTGTACCGGCCGGTGGTGCACGTGCGGCACCTGGCGGGGGTGGTGCGGGCGGTGCTGGGTGGCCCGCGGGACGGCACGGAGCTGCTCGTGGTGCACGACCCGGCGACGTCGCGGGTGCGGCGGTGGTGGTGGGCGTGCCTGGCGCGGCGGGCGGGGTGGAGTCCGGTGCTGGTGATGGTCGACGTGGAGCGCGGCGAGGCGTTGTCGGGGCAGGAGGTGCGGGGTCGGAGGGTGCGGGCGCGGGCGTTCGCGCGGCACTGGCGGCGGTGGGCGGCGCAGCGTGCGGGGCTGGTCGCGACGTCGGGCGGTGCGGCGGGTGGCTGGTCGCAGGTGCACGTGGTGGGCCGGCGGCAGGTCGTGGGGCTGCTGGTGGGGGTGGTGGACGCGGCGGTGCCGGTCCGGGTGCGTGGTGCCCGCTAGGGTCGCGCTCGTGACGTCGTCGGGTCTGTCAGGTGGTGCGCTGGAGCGGCTGGTCGGGCACGTGCGTGCGGTGGGCGACGGGGTGGTGTCGACGGTGGGCCCGGACGGTGCTCCGCAGGCGGCGTACCTGACGTTGGCGGTGACGGCGTCGGGCGAGCTGGTCTTCGACGCGCGGGTGGGCTCGCGCAAGGTGGCGAACCTGCGGCGGGACCCGCGGGTGGCGGTGGTGGTGGGCGGCCCTGGCGGGACGACGCTGCAGGTGCAGGGCGTGGCGGACGTCCCGTCGGGGGACGACGCCGCCCGGTGCGCGGACGCGTACCGGGCGGCGTTCCCACAGTTCGCGGCGTCGTTGGACGACCCGGGGATCGTGGTGGTGCGGGTCGTGGTGCGGTGGGCGCGCTGGGGCGACTACCGCTCCTCTCCCCCGGTGGTGGAGGACCTGGTGGGCGGGGCGGGCTGAGCCTCAACGCCAGCCGAGGGCGGGTGCCACGTGCTGGACGACGTTCTCGATGACGTGGGCGTTGTACTCGACACCGAGCTGGTTGGGCACGGTGAGCAGGAGGGTGTCGGCGGCAGCGACGGCCTCGTCCTCGGCGAGGTCCGCGACGACGTCGTCGACCTCTCCGGCGTAGGTCTTGCCGAAGCGGGCGCGGACGCCCTCGAGGACGCCGACCTGGTCGGTGCTGGCCGTCTCGAGGCCGAAGTAGGCGCGGTCGCGGTCGTCGGTGATCGGGAAGATGCTGCGCGACACGGACACGCGGGGCTCCCACCCGTGGCCGGCGGCGGCCCACGCGTCGCGGAAGCGTTGGATCTGCTCGGCCTGCAGGCGGTGGAACGGGACGCCCGTGTCCTCGGACAGCAGGGTGGAGCTCATGAGGTTCATCCCCTGGGCGGCGGTCCACTCGGCGGTGGCGCGGGTGCCGGCTCCCCACCAGATCCGCCGGCGCAGGCCCTCGGAGTAGGGCTCGACGCGCAGCAGGCCGGGCGGGTTGGGGAACATGGGGCGCGGGTTCGGCTCGGCGAAGCCCTCGCCGTCGAGCACCTCGAGGAACCGGGCGGTGTGGCGGCGGGCCATGTCGGCGTCGGACTCCCCCGCCTGGGGCTCGTGCCCGAAGTGGCGGAACCCGTCGATCACCTGCTCGGGCGATCCGCGGCTGATGCCGAGCTGCAGCCGCCCGCCGGCGATGAGGTCGGCCGCGCCGGCGTCCTCCGCCAGGTACAGGGGGTTCTCGTAGCGCATGTCGATGACGGCGGTGCCGATCTCGATGCGGCTCGTGCGGGCGCCGACGGCGGCGAGCAGCGGGAACGGGGACGCGAGCTGGCGCGCGAAGTGGTGCACGCGGAAGTACGCCCCGTCGGCGCCGAGCTCCTCCGCCGCGACGGCGAGGTCGATCGACTGCAGCAGCGCGTCGGAGGCCGAGCGGGTGGCGGACTGCGGGTGCGGCGTCCAGTGGCCGAAGGACAGGAATCCGAGGTGCTTCACGCCCTCAGTCAAGCCCACGGGTCGCGGGCCCGCCCGTCGCGGCGCCGACGTCGGCCCACAGGTCGCACCGGTGGTCGGCCGCGAAGGGAGTCGCGCCGATCCCGCGGGTGGAGAGCTCGACGACCGTCTGCCCGGGGCCGAACCGGGGCCAGTGCGGGCGCCCGGGGCCGTTGACGTCGCCGGTGCGCGCGAACGCCGCCCAGTAGTCGATCATCGTCGCGGACAGCCGCTCCTGGGCCGGGTCGAGCGGCGGGGGCTGGTGGCCCCCGACGAGGGTCCACAGGTATCCGAGCTCGAGGCCGTGGTAGGCGCCTTGGGGGAACCCGTCGTCGGGGTCGGGCCCGGCGTCCTCGGCGAACTCGTACACGTGCACGGGCTGGTGCGGTGCGGCGGCTTGCGCGGTGCGCAGCACGGGGCACGCACCGATCTGGGCGCCCCAGTCGCCGAGGACGGCCGCGAGCGCCAGGGCCGGGCTGTCGTGGTCGCTGAGCGGGTAGGCGTCCAGGACGGTCCCGGCGTCGGAGCCGAAGGCCTCCGTCAGCGTCGTGCGGTAGCCCTCGGCGGTGACGCCGGGAGCCTGCCAGCGGACGAAGCTGCGCATCTCGTCGCGCGTGCCGCCCACCAGCAGCGGTACCCGTGCGGCGCTGCCCCGGCGCAGGGCGTCGATCGGCTGTCGCGGGAGGAACGGCGTGCCGGCGACGGGGTTCCACGGACGGTCGCCGGAGCGCTCCGTGAGGCCGAACCCGACGCCCGAGTGCGTGCCGACGAGGTCGGGCAGCCCGGCGCGGCGCAGGCAGGTGGCGACGCCCGCCGGGCCGTCGCCCGCGTCGGCGCACCCGAGGTGCTCGACGGCGCGGTCGCCGAACGCCTGCCCCTGGGCGCGGTCGGGGACGGGGTTGGCGCAGGCGCCGCTCTGCACGATCGCCCGGTCGAACAGCATCCTCGACGTGGGTGCGGCGAGCTGCGCGCAGACGGACCGCGCCCCGCCCGACTGTCCCGCGAGGGTGACGTTGCGGGGGTCGCCGCCGAAGCTCGCGGCGTTGTGCTGCACCCATCGCAGCGCGGCGGCCTGGTCCATGAGCCCGTAATTGCCGCGGTGGGGGCCGAGCGCCGGCGTCGACAGGAAGCCGAGCGCACCGAGGCGGTAGTTCGCGGTGACCACGACCAGGCCGCCCCGGGTCGCGAGGCGGGCGCCGTCGAAGCGGGCCGCACCGCCGGAGTCGAGGCCGCCGCCGTGCAGCCACACGAGCACGGGCAGGCGGTCGCCGCGGCGGGCGTGGGCGGGCGCGACGACGTCGAGCGTCAGGCAGTCCTCCTGCCCGAGGACGTTCTCCGGCTCTCCCTGCGGGCACAGCGGGCTCGGTGCGGTCGCGTCCCGGATGCCGGCCCAGTCGCGCGGGGGTGCCGGTGGTCGCCAGCGGCGCTCGCCGACGGGCGGGGCCGCGTACGGGACGCCGGAGTAGGTGACGTGGCCGGTGTCGGCGTGCCCGCGCAGCCACCCGGAGTCGACGCGCACGACGGCGCCGCCGTCAGACCGTGCCGCCGCTGCGGCCGGATCGGGTGCGGGTTCGGTCGCGGGCCTGGCACCGGCCCCGGGTGCCGCGGCGGCGAGCAGGGCGAGTACCGCGACGAGTGTGGCGACGAGTGTGGCGACGGCCCGCCGCCAGGATCCGGGACGGACGGCGGTCGTGTCGTCGGTGCTGGCGGCGGTCATGGCGGCGTTCATGGCATTCCTCCGCGGTCGGTCGGCGCGCGCCGCACGAGGGCGCGCAGGTGCCCGGCGAGGACGTCGGGCCGGTCGAGGGGCACGAGGGTCGCCGCGTGCGGGACGTGGACCAGCTCGGCGTCGGGCAGCAGGCGGGCGAGGCGGGGGCCGTGCTCGGCCGGCATCATCCGGTCGTCGTCCGCCCAGGCGACGAGCGCGGGCCCGGTGAAGGCGCCGAGCCCGGCGGACCAGTCCCGGTCGGCAGGGACGGGGAACCGCGCGCTGAACCGGCGCAGGTCGGCGCGCACGAGCGGGTCCCGGAAGGGCTCGAACCAGCGCCGCAGGAGCGCGTCGGGCACGGGGCGGGCGGCCATCGCGGAGGCGAGGCGGCGACGCACCGCGGGCAGCCGCGTCAGCTGCGCCTGGAGGGCGAGCGCCCCGGGGACGCGGGCGGCCCGGGCGAGCAGCCGTCCGGGCCGCCCGGCGGGGACGTTGTCGAACGCCTCGCAGGCCACGAGCGCCAGCCGCGCGACGCGGGAGTCGAGCCCCAGCTCGACGAGCACCTGCGCGCCGCCCCAGTCGTTGAGGACGAGCGTGACGTCGCGCAGGTCGAGGGCGGCCATCAGCTCGGCGACCATCCGCGCGAGGGAGGCGTTGGTGAGCTCGTCGCGCGGCGCCGGGTGCCGGTGGGCGCCCAGCGGCAGCGTCGGCGCGACGCACCGCAGCCCCGGCAGGCGCGCGACGACGGCGTCCCACACGGCGTGGTCGAGGAGCGGGCCGTGCAGGAGCAGCAGGGCCGGTCCGCTGCCCCCGGTGTCCGTGTAGTCGATCGTCGCGGTGGTCAGCTCGATCGTGCGCACCGCCGGCACGGTCCCCTCGTGGGTGCTCACGGTCCGGTCCTCAGCGCGGCCGCCGGTGGACCGTGACGAGCACGCCGTCCCCGTAGGTCGTGGCCTCCACGAGGCGCCACGCGGTCTTGTCCGGGGTCGGGGGCCACAGGGTGCGACCGTGCCCGAGGACGAGGGGGAACGTCATCAGGTGGATCTCGTCGACGAGGTCGTGCGCGAGCAGGCCCTGCACCAGGCTGATGCTGCCGGGCACCGAGATCTCGCCGTCGACGTCCCGCCGGAGCCGGGCGACCGAGTCGACCAGGTCGCCCGGCAGGACGGTGGTCCCGGACCACCGAGGGTCGGTCAGCGTGCCCGAGACGACGTACTTCGGCATGCCGTTGTACTTGTCGGCGAGCTCGCCCTCGTACTGCGGCCACGCGTCGGCGAACCCCTCGTAGGTGCGGCGCCCCAGCAGGAGGGCGGACGCCCCCAGCGCCTCGGTCTCCTTGAAGCGTTCGCCCTCGGGCCCGCGGTCGACCTCGAAGCTCCAGTCCGGGTAGCGGAAGTCCTCGCCGCCGGGCGCCTCGACGACGCCGTCCAGCGAGATGAACTCGGTGACCACGATCGATCCCATGTCAGCGCTCCTCGTGCCGGGGCTGCGTGTGCGGGGTCTGCGGGTGCGAGGGCTGGCCGGCGAACGCGCGCAGCTCGGCGGCGAGCACCTCGGGCGTGGTCGTGTGGTCCTCCCCCGGCACGGGCCGCAGGGTGGCGGTCGGCAGGTGCGCGCTGATCGCGCGGGCCGCGGACGCGAGGAACGGCCAGGTGCCGGTGCCGTGCATGACCAGCACGGGGACGTCGACCCGGTCCCACAGGTCCGGGCGCAGCGGCCGGCCCGACATCGCGTCGCCGACCTGCCGGCCGTCGTAGGCGATGGTGGGCGCGACCGCCTCCAGCGCGGACCACGTCTCCGGGTCCTGCCGCACCTCGGCCACCATGTCCGGCGGCAGGCCCACGGCGGCGGTGAGAAACAGCGCGACGGCGTCCCCGGGCCGCCCGGCGGCGACGGCGTCGTCCAGCCGCGCGACGTAGTCCGCGGGCAGCGGCGGCCGGTCGTCGTCGACCACCGCGTTGGGCTCGAACAGCGCGAGACGCGCCACCCGCACGCCCGCCTGGGCGGCGTTCAGCGCGAGGTTGCCGCCGGAGGACCAGGCGAAGACGGTGGTCGCCGGGCTGCCACCGGCGACCTGGTCGATCACCGCCGCGAGGTCCTCGAGCTCCCGCTCGGGGGCGTAGGGCGCGGTGTCCCCGCTCTGCCCGCGGCCCCGGCGGTCGTAGTTGACCACGAGGTACTCGTCGGCCAGCAGCTCGGCCGTCGCGGCGTTCTCCGGGGTGGTGGCGCGATGGGCGGTCGCGCCGTCGATGATGACGATCGGGTCGCCGGAGCCCCACGTCGAGCAGGCGATCGGCGTGCCGTCGGCGGACCTGACGGTGGTCGTGGTCGTGCTGGTGGCCGTCCTGCTGGTCCTGTCGGTGGACACTGCGGTGCCTCCCTGGCGGTCGCTCGCGGCGGGATCCGCGACACGGCCACGCTAGGAGGACGCGGGCTGCTCCGGCTTGTACAGGAGCGACATGGTGTCGGCCGGCGACTCGGCGCGCGCCGCCCGCAGCTGCGTCGCCGTGCGGCCGATGAATCGCCGCAGCGACCGGGCGAGGTGGGGCTGGTCGAAGTAGCCGAGCGCGTGCACGACGTCGAGCGGCGCCGCGCCGTCCCGGAGCAGCACGGCGGCCGTGCGGGCCCGGTCGATCTGCCGGATGGCGCCCTGCGTGAGCCCGGTGGTCGCGGCGACGCGGCGCTGCACGGACCTCGTGCCCACGCGGGCGGCCCCGCCCCGCACGACGTCGTCGACGAGCGGGTCCCGCACGAGCACGCCGGCCCGCACCAGCCGGTCGACGAACGCCTCGGCGTCGTCCGGCCGCGGGATCGGCCACTCCTCGCCGCGCAGGACGAAGCCGTCGGCCGTGACGTGCGGGCTCTCCAGCTCGCCGTCGACGAGGGCCGACGCCGGCAGGTGCGGCATCGTCGCGCCGTGCGCGAACGTGATGCCGAACGAGTCCGAGTCGCCCGCGATCCGGGCCGCCGTGGCCACGGTCTCGGGGCCGCGGACCGCGGCGTGCGTCCGGCGACCGTCGCGCCAGAACACCAGCTCCCAGTGCGACGTCGCGACCGAGGTCATGGTCCCGTCGCCCGACGCGCGGCCGCGCCAGACGCGCGCGACGTAGCGCGAGTCCGAACCGCGGTGGACGCTCTCGACCGGCATGCCGCTCCTTCGACGGGGCCGACCCCGTCCCGCCCCTCAATGTAGCGACGCGCGGGTCGCCACGCGCAGGTGCATGGGCGACCGCCTGCGAGACTGTCCCGGTGAACGCCACCGCCGGGGACTCCCCGCGCCCGCTGCCGCCCCTGGCCCACGACGTCGCCGGCGACCCCGGAGCTCCCGCCGTCGTCCTCCTGCACGCCGGGGTGGCCGACCGGCGCATGTGGGACGCCGTCGTGCCCGCCCTGGCGCACACGTTCCGCGTGGTGCGACCGGACCTGCGGGGCTTCGGCGACTCCCCGCTGCCCACCGGCGGCGCCCCGTACACGAACGCGGGCGACGTCGCCGCCCTGCTGGACCGGCTCGGCGTCCCCGACGCCGCCGTCGTCGGGTCGTCCTTCGGCGGGAAGGTCGCGCTCGAGCTCACGACGGCGCACCCCGGCCGGGTGCGCGAGCTCGTGCTGCTGTGCCCCGCCGCCCCCGGCGTGCCCGACACCGACACGTCCGACGCGTTCGACGCCGAGGAGGCCAGGCTCCTGACCGCGGGGGACGTCGAGGGCGCGGTGCGGCTGAACGTCACGACGTGGCTCGGCCCGGACGCCGACGACGCCGCCGCCGAGACCCTCGCCGTCATGCAGCGGCGTGCGTTCGAGGTGCAGCTCGCCGCCGACGCGGCCGCGAGCGCCGCCGGCCTGCCCGAGCCCGGCCCGGACGGCGTGGACGTGGACCTCGCGGGGATCCGGGTGCCCACGTTCGTCGTCGAGGGGGCGCACGACATGGACGCGCTGCGAGCGTGCGCGCAGCACGTGGCGGCGTCGGTGCCGGGGGCCGAGCTGTCCCTGCTGGAGTGGGCGGGGCACCTGCCGGTGCTGGAGCGGCCCGACGCGATCCTGGCGCTGCTGCTCGACGTGCTGCGCGACGACCCCACGGTGCACGCTCCCTGACCTGCGGTCGACGGCCCGGGCGTCGCGGGTCAGGCGGCGAGCCACTGGTCGTGGGTGATCTTGGCGACGAGGGCGACGACGACGAGCAGCAGGACGGCGCGCACGAACCCCGCGCCGCGGGACAGGGCCGTACGTGCCCCGACGATGCCGCCCGCGACGTTGGCGACGGCCATGCCGGCGCCGAGCAGCCACAGCACGTGCCCGAGCGCGCCGAACAGGGCGAGGGCGCCGAGGTCGCTGCCGATGCTGACCACCTTGGCCATCGCGGAGCCGCGCAGGAAGTCGGTGCCGAGCGCGGTGACGCACAGGGCCACGAGCAGCACGCCCGTGCCGGAGCCGACCACGCCGCTGTAGAACCCGACGCCGCTCGCCCCCACGGCGAGCACGAGCGTGGGCCGCGAGACCGGCCCGCGGCCGGCCGGGGCGGCGGCGTCGGGGGCGTCGGGGGAACGGCCGGGGCGCGCGACGGCGGCCCACCCGCCCACGCCGACGAGGGTGGCCGCCACGACGAGGGTGATGGCCGCGCGCGGCAGGTGGGAGGCGGTGGCGGCGCCGACCATCGCGGTGGGCAGCCCGAGGGCGGCGGCCGCGAGCGCCCGGCGACGGTCGAGGCCGACACGGCGGACGTAGGTGACGGCGGCGCCCGACGTGCCGGTGATCGCGACGAGCTTGTTCGTGCCGAGCACGGTGGCGACGGGCAGCGACGGCAGCGCGAGCATGAGGGCGGGCACCTGCACCAGTCCCCCACCGCCGACGACGGCGTCGAGCCAGCCCGCGGCGAACGCGACGGCGATCAGCAGGCAGGCGGCGGTGGGGTCGACGTGCAGGCCCATGGCTGCTCCTCGGGTGGGGGCGGCTCGGGCGTCCCGGCGATGCCGGGGGTCGCGCCGCCGTACAGGGCAGGCAGAGGGGCGCGACGGGGGCGGCGAGACGGCGCGCGCGGACATTGCGCCTGGACGCAAACAGGGGGTGAACCCGGGTGGCGGGTGCCGGGGGCGACTAGCGTGGGCGGTGGACGACCCCGAGTCGACCCCCGAGGTGGTGGCCCGTGCTCACGATCGACCTGTCGGCGGAGGACCTCACGCGCCTGCGCGCTCCCGGGCGCCCGGACCCGCTGTGGGACACGGTGCTGAGCCTGCACCTGCTGCAGAACCGGCAGGCGGCGCTGGCGTTCGACCCGTGGCGGCGGCAGGTGCGCGCCCGGATCGTGGAGGCGGGCCTGACGACGACGGTCGCGGCGCTCGCGCGCCTGGCGCCGTTCGCGTCGTACTTCCCGGACTTCCTCACCCCGACCCCGGTGGACGGGCCGCGTCCCGACGGCGGCCGCGGGGACGCGGGCATCGAGGCGGCCGCGGACCGGGTGGCGAGCACCCCGCGGCCCCGGCTCGCGCGCGAGCTGGCGATGACGTTCCGCTCGGGGGCGGCGCCCTGGGTGCGGCGCATCGCGGCCGGCGAGGCGGAGGCGATGCGCTGGCTCGCGGGCGCGCTGTGCCGCTATCACGCGCTGGCCGTCGCCCCGTACGCGCCGGTGACCCGCGCGGCGCTCGCGGCCGACCAGGAGGCGCGGGACGCGGCGTTGCGGCGGGGCGGGATGCAGGGGCTGATGGGCAGCTTCGACCCGCTGCTGCGCCGCGAGGGCGGCCGATGGACCGCCTGGTACCCCGTGACGCGGACGCTGCCGCTGCGGGGGCGTCCGCTCACGATGGTGCCGTCGGTGTTCTGCGTGCTGGCGCCGGTGGTGCTCGAGGACGACACGCTGGACCCGGTGCTGGTGTACCCGGTGGACCCGGCGCCGGGGTGGGTGGCCCGCGGGGGCGACGCGGCGGACGAGGGGGTGCAGATCGCGCACCTCATCGGCCCCACGCGGGCGCGGGTCCTGGAGGTGCTGGACACGAGCCGCACGACGACGGAGCTGGCGCGGGTGCTGGACCTCACGCCGGCGACGGCGAGCCGGCACGCGACCGTGCTGCGGGAGGCGGGCCTGGTGTTCTCGGAGCGGCAGGGCAACCGGGTGCTGCACACCCGCACCCGGTTGGGGGACGCGCTGCTGGCCGGCCACGTGGGCTGACGCCCTGGCCTGGTGTGAAACGTCCGCGTCACACGCCGGCGCGAGGATGCGGGGGTGATCATCGCCCCGGAGTCCCCCGCCGCCGCCGACGTGCGCGCGCTGCTGGAGGAGCACCTCGCCGACATGTACGCCACCTCCCCTGCCGAGTCGGTGCACGCCCTCGACCTGAGCGGGCTGCTCGCCCCGTCGGTGACGTTCCTGACGGCGCGCGAGGACGACGGGACGCTGCTGGGGTGCGGTGCGTTGAGCGAGCTCGAGCCGACCACCGCGGCGTCCGGCGGCCGGGGCGAGGTGAAGTCGATGCGCACGGCCCGTCCCGCGCGGGGGCGTGGCGTGGCGGGCGCCGTCCTGGACCGGCTGGTGGCCCTCGCCCGCGAGCGCGGGTACGCGGCGGTGAGCCTGGAGACCGGGCCGCAGGAGTACTTCGCGCCCGCCCGGCGCCTGTACGCGCGGCACGGTTTCGTGCCCTGCGGGCCGTTCGGCGGCTACTCCCCCGACCCGTGCAGCGTGTTCCGCACCCTGGACCTCACCGGCGGGCGCACGGACCAGCTCACGGACCAGCTCACGGACCAGGTCACGGACCAGGTCACGGACGCGCGGGTGGGCCCCGCCGCGTAGCCTCGCGGGATGGCCGACACCCCGACCCGCGACGCGACGGGCACGGAACCCCCGCTGGACCGGCGGTTCGCGTGGCGGGGCCGTGAGGTCGCGTGGACGGCGTTCGGCTCCGGCCCACCGCTGGTGCTCTGCCACGGCACGCCGTGGTCGTCGTGGCTGTGGGAGCCGTACGCCCGCGCCCTGGCCGCCGAGTTCACCGTGCACCTGTGGGACATGCCGGGCTACGGGGCGTCGTCCAAGGACCCCGCGCACGACGTCGACCTCGGGACGCAGGGCGAGCTGTTCGCCGACCTGCTGGAGCACTGGCGGCCCGCCTGGTCCGACGGTGCCGACGGTGCCGACGGGTCCAGCGCTGCCGGCGGGGGCGTGCCGCTGCCGCACGTCGTCGCGCACGACTACGGCGGCGCGGTGAGCCTGCGTGCCGCGCTGCTGCACGGCGCCCGGTACGCGTCGCTGTGCCTCGTGGACGTGGTGGCGCTGCGCCCGTGGGGCTCGCCGTACTTCTCCCTGGTGCGCGAGCACGCCGACGTCTTCGCGGCCGTCCCCGCCGCCGTGCACCGCGGCGCGCTGGAGGCGTACGTGCGCACGGCCGCGCACCGGCCGCTGCGCGAGGAGCACCTGGCCGCGCTCGTCGGCCCGTGGACGGGCCAGGCCGGGCAGGCCGCGTTCTACCGGCAGATCGCCCAGGCCGACGAGCGGTACACCGCCGAGCTCGAGCCGCGGCTGGGCGGCCTCGACGTCCCGGTGCGCGTGCTGTGGGGCGAGGAGGACACGTGGATCCCGCCGGACCGGGCGCGGCGGCTGGCGGACGCGATCCCCGGCGCCGACGCGCGGCTGCTCCCGGGCGCCGGGCACCTGGTGCAGCTCGACGCTCCCGTCGCGCTGGCCGTCGAGCTGCAACGCTGGTTGTCCGCGAACCGCTGACCGTGCGTACCAGGCTGACCGTCAGTACCAGCTCGCCCGCGCGTGCTGGAAGATGAGGTTGGTCTCGGTGAGCGCGACGTCCGGGTCGGTGGACAGGTGCTCGATGACGAACTCGTTCAGGGCGTCGGAGTCCGCCGCGGCGACGTGCACGAAGAAGTCGTGCGCGCCGCCCAGCAGGAAGACGTTCAGCACGCCGGGCAGCTCGGCGAGGCGCTGCAGGTAGCCGCTGAGGCGGGTGCGGGCCGCGCCGCGCATCTGCACCGCGATCATCGCCTGCAGGGGGTGCCCCGTGCGCGCCGGGTCGACGTCCGCGTGGAAGCCGCGGATCACGCCGCGCTCGCGCAGCTGCCGCACCCGCGTCAGGCAGGTGGAGGGGGCGATCCCGGCCCGCGCCGCGAGCGCGTTGTTCGGCAGGCGCGCGTCGTCCGCGAGCGCCGCGAGGAGCCGCTGGTCGACGTCGTCCAGCCGCGCGGGCGCGGGGCCACGCCGCTCCAGGCCCCACGACGGGTCTGGCCGGACCTCCTGCGTGCGGCCGTCCTGGCCGCGCCGGTCCGCGGATCGAACATCCTTCGCTCGAGGCTGCTGTGCGCCGGGCCGAGCCGGGCGTCGTGTCGGCATACTGGCAATCTACCGAAGGATGTACGGATTCGTGGCGCGGGACCGAATCGTCCCGTCAGACTGGGACGTGAGCGGGGTCACACGTCCCGCGCCACGCACCCACCGTTCCCCCGGCCACGAGCCGGGGAACGGTGCCGAGCCACGAAGGCGGGCCCACCCATGCGCATCGGCGTCCCGAAGGAAGTCAAGAACCACGAGTACCGGGTGGCCATCACGCCGGCCGGAGTGCACGAGCTCGTCGCCCGCGGGCACGACGTCGTCGTGGAGGCGGGCGCCGGGGCGGGGTCCGCGATCACCGACGACGAGTACCGCACCGCCGGTGCGGGCGTCGTCGCGGACGCCGACGAGGTGTGGGCCGGCGCCGACACGGTGCTCAAGGTCAAGGAACCGGTCGCGCAGGAGTACCACCGGCTGCGGCCGGGGCTGGTGCTGTTCACCTACCTGCACCTCGCGGCCGACAAGGCGCTCACCGAGGAGCTGCTGGCCCGCGACGTGACGGCCGTCGCGTACGAGACGGTGCAGACCCCCGACGGGCGGCTGCCGCTGCTGGCCCCCATGTCGGAGGTCGCGGGGCGGCTCGCCCCGCAGGTCGGGGCCGCGACCCTGCTGCGGGCCGCGGGCGGGCGCGGCGTCCTGCTCGGCGGGGTGCCCGGCGTGCCCGCCGGGCACGTGGTGGTCATCGGCGCGGGCGTCTCGGGCATGAACGCCGCCCGGATCGCGGTCGGGCTCGGCGCGCGCGTCACCCTCCTGGACACCAGCGCGGACGCGCTCAAGGCCGCCGACCGGGAGCTCGGCGGACGCGTGCAGACCCTCGCCTCGAACAAGCTCACCCTCACCGAGGCCGTGCTCGAGGCGGACTTGGTGGTCGGGGCCGTCCTGGTCCCCGGCGCGAAGGCGCCCGTGCTGGTGGCGAACGACGTCGTGGCACGCATGCGGCCGGGCGCCGTCCTCGTGGACATCGCGATCGACCAGGGCGGCTGCTTCGAGGACTCCCGCCCCACGACGCACGCCGACCCCACGTTCCGGGTGCACGACACGGTCTTCTACTGCGTGGCGAACATGCCCGGCGCCGTGCCGCGCACCTCCACGTACGCGCTGACGAACGTGACGCTGCCGTACGCCGTGGCGCTCGCGGACCACGGCTGGCGCGAGGCCCTGCGCCGCGACCCGGTGCTCGCGCACGGCCTCAACGTGCACGCCGGCGCCGTCACCAACGCGGGGGTCGCGGAGGCGCACTCCCTCGACCACGTGGACGTCGCCGCCGTCCTCTGAGCCTCCCGCGCCGGTCCGATCGTGGTGGGCGCAGCGTCAGGGCGAGGCCGGGGTCGAGGCCGGGGTCAGGGCGAGGTCAGGGGCGGTGGCGCGGCGGGAGCGGGACGCGGTCGAGGTCGGCCGCGACGGTGAGGCCGCCGTCGAACACCTCGCGCGCCTCGCGCTCGAACGCGGCGGGCAGCTCGTCGGGCACGCGGTAGCGCTGGGAGAAGTGCGTGAGCACGAGGTGGCGTACGCCGGCTCGGGCGGCGACGATCGCGGCCTGCCGGCAGGTGAGGTGCGCCCAGCGGGCGGCCAGGTCGGCGTCCCGGTGCAGGAACGTCGACTCGACGACCAGCAGGTCCACGCCGTCGGCGAGCTCCCCCACCGCGTCGCACAGCCGGGTGTCCATGACGAACGCGACCGACTGCCCGCGCCGCGGCGCGGACACCGCCTGGCGGCGCACGGTGCGGCCGTCGTCGAGGACCAGGACGCCGTCGCGCAGCAGCCGCCCCACCGCCGGGCCCGGCGGGACGCCCGCGGCCGCGAGCGCCGCCGGGTCCAGGGAGACGCCGTCCGGCTCGTCCAGGCGGTAGCCGACGGTGTCGACGCGGTGGTCCAGCGGGCGGGCGGTGAGCGTCGGGGCGTCGGGACCGGCGCCGCGTTCGCCGTCCACGCGGGGCAGGGTCACGACCTGGTCCTCGCCCCGGCGGGCGCCGGAGGTGGCGGGGAAGGCCACGGGCTGCAGGGCGACCCGTTCGTGGTGGTCGTAGGCGCTCGCGTCGAGCAGGTGGCGCACCCACGGCTCGCCGGAGGCGGGGAAGGAGATCGGCACGGTGTGGCGCACCTGGTCCCCCGACAGGCGCTGCGTGACGCCGGCCAGGCCGAGGGAGTGGTCGCCGTGCAGGTGGGTGATCGCGATGCGGGTGAGGTCGGTGGCGGACACGCCCGCGAACGTCATCTGCCGCTGCGTGCCCTCGCCCGGGTCGAACAGGACCGCCGCCTCGTCGAAGAACAGGACGTACCCGTTGTGGTTGCGCGTGCGGGTGGGCACCATGCTCGCCGTGCCGAGCACGACCAGCTCACGTCGTGACACGTCGGGACGCGCCGGCGCTCAGCGGCCCAGGGCGCGCCCGACCACGCGCACCAGGCCCGTGGTCACGTGCTGCACGGGCCGCCACAGGTCGCGGTCGAACACCGCCGTGCGAGTCACCGGGCCGCGGCGCAGCCGCCCCGCGAGCCGGTGCGCCGACGGGGTGCTCGGCGCCGGCGCGGCGGGCGCGGGCTTCAGCGACGGCAGGCCCGCGAGCACGGAGGGCCGGTAGCGGGCACCCGGGTCCCACCGCAGGTCGGTCCGCTCGCTCGCGTGGTCGGGCATGGGGTCATCCTCGCCCGCCCCCGGGGGACCCGCAAGAGTGCGCCGGGGTGGTGCCGACGGGCGAGCTGGGCCGGGTCAGGCGCCGGGGAAGCCGCGGGGGTTCTCGGACTGCCAGCGCCAGGTGTCGGCGCACATGTCGTCGATCGTCTTGACCGCGCGCCACCCGAGCTCGGTCTGCGCCCGCGTCGGGTCGGCCCAGAAGGCGGCGAGGTCGCCCGCACGGCGCGGCCCGACCTCGTAGGGCAGCTCGCGGCCCACGGCCCGCTCGAACGCGTGCAGCATCTGCAGCACGGACGTGCCGGTCCCGGTGCCGAGGTTGAAGGCACGCACGGGCTCGGCCATCGCGTCCAGGTGGTCCAGCGCGGCCACGTGCCCCGCGGCGAGGTCCTCGACGTGCAGGTAGTCGCGCTCGCACGTGCCGTCGGCCGTCGGGTAGTCGTCGCCGAACACGACGAGCTTGTCGCGCTTGCCGACGGCGACCTGCGCGAGGAACGGCATGAGGTTGTTCGGGATGCCCTGCGGGTCCTCCCCGATCTGCCCCGACGGGTGCGCGCCCACCGGGTTGAAGTACCGCAGCAGCGCGACCTTGAGCCCGCCGACGGCGACCGCGGCGTCGGCCATGATGCGCTCGATCATCACCTTCGTCTGCCCGTACGGGGACGACGACGACAGGTACTCGTAGTCCTCGCGGTAGGGCACGGGCGCCTTCTCCCCGTACACGGTCGCCGAGGAGGAGAACACCAGGCGCGGGACGTCGTGGCGGCGCATCGCCTCCAGCAGCGAGAGCGTGGAGTCGAGGTTGTTGCGGTAGTACTCCAGCGGCTTGGCCACGGACTCGCCCACCGCCTTGAAGCCGGCGAAGTGCACGACGGCGTCGAACTTCTCGTGCGCGAACAGGAGCTCGGTCTTCTCCGCGTCCGTGAGGTCGATCGCGTGCACCGGCACGTGCGCCCCGGACAGCGACTCCAGGCGGCCCATCACCGTGGGCTTGCTGTTGGAGAAGTCGTCCACCACGACGACGTCGTGCCCGGAGGCCACGAGGGACAGGACGGTGTGGGAGCCGATGTACCCGGCGCCGCCGGAGACGAGAACGCGCATGGGCCCAGCCTAGGGCGTCGGGCCCCGTCGTCGGACGGGCGTCCGCACCCCGGGCCGGGCCCGTGCGCGCTCCCGATCGGCCTGGTCGGGTCAGCTGCCGCCGAGCAGCTCCGTGAAGCTCGGCGTCGCGGCGAACGGGTCGACCGGGCCGTCGTTCTCGCGGCGCGCCACCCGCTGCGCCAGGTCGCGCCCGGCGCGGGCGATCCGCTTCGGCAGGCCGGCGCCCGGGTCGTCGGCGCTCGCGGCCCAGTCGTCGGTGGCGGCGAACACGCTGGTCGGCACGACGTCCGCGCGCAGGTAGGTGAACAGCGGCCGCATCGTGTACTCCAACGCCAGGGAGTGGCGGGCGGTGCCGCCCGTGGCGCCGAGCAGGACCGGCATGCCGGTCACCGAGTCGGGGTCGACGACGTCCCAGAAGGACTTGAACAGCCCCGAGTAGCTCGTGGTGAACACGGGCGAGACGGCGATGAGCCCGTCCGCGCCGGTCACGGTCTCCAGCGCCCGGGCCAGGTCGCCGGTCGGGAACCGGGTGAGCATCGCGTCGACGACGGCGTGCGCGAGGTCGCGCAGCTCGATCGTCTCCACCCGGACCGTGTGACCGGCGTCCTCCAGCTCCCGCACGGTGGCGTCCGCGAGCCGGTCGGCCAGCAGGCGCGTCGACGACGGCTGGGACAGGCCCGCCGAGACGACGGCGAGCGTGCGCTCGCCGGCCGTGCCGGGCAGCGACCCGGCGGGGGTGAACGGGGTGGTCATGCGCGTGCCTCCTGCGATCCGGCGGGCTGGGTGCCCTCGGCAACGGTACCGGTGTACGGGTCCGAGGTGTCGCCGACGTGGGTGGCGCCGGCCTCGCCCGCCGCGCGGGCGGCGGCCACGCGCTCGGCGTGCGTCGGCGGGTTCAGCGGGACGTCGTCGGCGGGGCGCTTGGCCTCGACGATCTTGCGCAGCTCGGGCACGACCTCCTCGCCGAGCAGGTCGATCTGCTCGAGCACGGTCTTCAGCGGCAGGCCCGCGTGGTCCACGAGGAACAGCTGGCGCTGGTAGTAGCCCACCTCGTCGACGAACGACGCGTACCGGTCGATGACCTGCTGCGGCGAGCCGACCGTCAGCGGCGTCTCGCGCGTGAAGTCCTCCATCGACGGGCCGTGCCCGTACACGGGGGCCTCGTCGAAGTAGGGCCGGAACTCGTTCCACGCGTCCTGCGACCGCTTGCGCATGAACACCTGCCCGCCGAGCCCGACGATCGCCTGGTCGGCACGCCCGTGCCCGTAGTGCTCGAACCGCTGCCGGTAGAAGCGCACCATCTGCCGGGTGTGGTGCATCGGCCAGAAGATGTTGTTGTGCAGGAACCCGTCGCCGTAGAACGCGGCCTGCTCGGCGATCTCGGGGCTGCGGATCGAGCCGTGCCACACGAACGGCGGCACGCCGTCCAGCGGCCGCGGGGTGGAGGTGAAGCCCTGCAGCGGGGTGCGGAACTTGCCCTCCCAGTCCACGACGTCCTCGGTCCACAGGCGGCGCAGCAGCGCGTAGTTCTCGATCGCGAGCGGGATGCCCTGGCGGATGTCCTGCCCGAACCACGGGTACACGGGGCCGGTGTTGCCGCGGCCCATCATGAGGTCCATGCGCCCGTCGGAGATGACCTGGAGCATCGCGTACTCCTCGGCGAGACGCACCGGGTCGTTCGTCGTGATCAGCGTGGTCGCCGTCGACAGGGTGATGTGCTTCGTGAAGCCGGCCAGGTAGCCGAGCATCGTCGTGGGCGACGACGCCACGAACGGCGGGTTGTGGTGCTCGCCGGTGGCGAAGACGTCCAGGCCCGCCTCGTCGGCGTGCCGCGCGATGGTGAGCATGTCGCGCACCCGCTCGGTGTCGTCCGGGGTGTGGCCCGTCGTGGGGTCGGTGGTGACGTCGCTGACGGAGAAGATTCCGAACTGCACGGCTGCGCTCCCTGCTCGTGGACTCTGCGGTGGAGCCTGGACCGAGGTCCAGGTCCATGCATTTGCATGTACATGCCGGTGAACCGCGGCCCTGGCCCGGTTGTTCCCGGCCCTGACCCCGGGGGGCGCGTGACGTCGCGCACAAAGGGTGCCCGCAGGGCGGTCTCGAGTTGCGCACGGCGCGCCGACTGGCCAGCCTGGGTGCAACCGTCACGTCCACCGCCATCCTGTCCGACCGTTCTCCCGGTCCGCGGCACCGGGTGTGGACCGTGCTTCACGGGACCTTCACGGCCCGCCGGAACATCCCCCGGCAGGGCCGCGTTGGAACCTCAGGCCCCTTCCCACCGACCTCCAGGAGGACGACATGCCCGACCGGTCCCTGCGCGGCATGAGCATCGGCAGCAAGAGCATGGAGTCCGACGAGGGCGTGGACTTCGCCCCGCGGTTCCAGGCCCACTACGACTGCCCCAACGGTCACACCATCATCCTCCCCTTCTCCACCGAGGCCGAGGTGCCGCCGGTGTGGGAGTGCCGGTGCGGCGAGGAGGCGCTCCTGCGCGACGCCGAGCGCCCCGAGGTGAAGCCCGGCAAGCCGCAGCGCACCCACTGGGACATGCTGCTCGAGCGCCGCACCGTCGCCGAGCTGGAGGAGCTCCTCGACGAGCGCCTCGAGCTGCTGCGCGCCGGCAAGCTGCGCCGCAGCGCCTGACGCGGACGATCACGAAGGGCGGGCACCCCACCGGGTGCCCGCCCTTCGTCGTCCCCCGCCGTCAGCCGCGCCGTCAGCCGCGCCGCGCCCGGGCCGCGGACACGATCCCCCCGACGACGAGGACGACCGCCGCCGCACCCACGGCCCAGCCGGGCCAATATCCCGCCCGCACCGCCGGCGTCAGCTCCGTGCGCAGCGGCAGGTCCGCCACCCAGTGGTCGGGCGTGAACAGCTGCGTGCGCGCCACGAGCGTCCCGTCCGGCGCGACGACGCCGCTCACCCCCACCGTGGAGACCTGCACCGCCGCCCGGCCCGTCGTGATCGCCTGCAGCCGCGTCATCGCGAGCTGCTGCGTGGACTCCGCCGTGTAGCCGAACGACGCGTTGTTCGTCGGCACCACCAGCACCTGCGCGCCCCGCTGCACCGCGTCCCGCACGATCTCGTCGTACGCCACCTCGAAGCAGATCACGGTCGCCATCGGCACCGTCGACTCCCCCGTGCCGTGCCCGATCGCCGCGCCGTCGACCGGCAGGTCGACCACCGCAGGCTCCGTGCCGGGGATCATGTCCGTCGTCACGCGGTCCACCTGCGAGCTGAACAGGCGCACGAACCCGCGGATCGGGATGTACTCCCCGAACGGCGCCGGGTGCTGCTTCGCGTACCGCTGGGTGACCCCCTCGCCCGGCTCCCACAGCAGCGCCACGTTGTACCGCCCGCCGGTGTCCGGCCACTCCTGCGCGCCCACGAGGATCGGCGCGCCCACCGCCGTCGCCGCGTCGTCGATCGCCGCGCCCACCTCCGGCGTCGTCTGCGGGTCCAGGTCCGAGCCGTTCTCCGGCCACAGCACCACGTCGACGGCGTCGCCCGGCTCGTCGCCGAACGCGCCCGCCGCCTGCTCGTCCGCGATCGCGTACGTGCCGTCCAGGTGGTTGTTCAGCACCTCCGCGCGGTTCGCGAACGACCCCTCCCCCGGCTCGGACACGTTGCCCTGCACCGCCCCGGCGCGCAGCACGCCCGCCTCGGCCGTGCCCGTGCCCGCGTCGACGACCGTGCCCGCGCGGCCCGGGTCGTCGGCGTCCGTCACCTCGCGCGTGCCCGGGTCGTGCGCCAGCGGCAGCAGCAGCGGCACGACGACGAGGGCGGCCGCGGCGACGACGAACGCGCCGGCGCTCGCGGCCGACCGTGCCCGCCGTCGGGCGTCCCGCCACGGCGTGCGCAGCAGGCGCCCGACCGCGAGCGCGAGCAGCACGCCCGCCACCGCGACGAGCAGGGACACGAGGGTGGTGCCGCCCAGCCAGGCGGCGCGCCCCGTCGGCGCGCCGGCCATCGCCCACGCGAGGCGGCCCCACGGGAAGCCGCCGAACGGGATCTCGGAGCGCCACTGCTCCACCGCGACGAAGACGACCGCGAACACGGCGGCCTGCGCGACGGCGTGCCGGCGCACCCAGCGCCACCGGCGCGCCCACGTCCACAGCGCCCCGAACGCGGCGAGGAACAGGGTCTCCAGCACGGACAGCGCCACCCAGGGCACCGTGTCCGTGGCGAAGTTCGCCCACCAGATGTGCGGGAGCCAGAAGGTCAGTCCGGTGACGAGGCCGACGAGGAAGTTCCAGCCGGCCGCCCGGCGGCCCTCACGGCGCAGCGCGGCGAACAGCAGCGCGACGCCGACGAACGCGAGCGCCCACGCCCCGACGTCCGGGAACGACGCCCACAGCGCGGCTCCGGACGCCACCGCGAGCAGCAGGGTCGCGGGGCGGCTCGCCCACCGGTCGGCCGGCGTCGTCGCGCGTGGCACGGCGCCCTCGTCACGGCTCTCGTCACGGCCGTCCTCGACGCCGGGGGCGGCTCCCCCGTCGGAGGGCTCTTCGACCGGGCTGGGGCTCACGTGCGACACCCCCGCAGGGTACGTGACCGCGGGCCGTCGTCAGGCCGCCCGGCGCCCTTCGAGCATGCGATCGGTTTCGGGAACCGGCCGGTTGTCGCGACGGATCGCGTGCTCGAAGGCATCTCCCGGTCCGGGTCAGTCGAAGGTGTCGTGCAGGACGACGCCGTCGCGCACGGTCTGCAGGCACACGGGGTCGGGCTCACCCTCGGACAGGTCGGGCAGGAGCGGCTGACCGGCGCGCGCCTCCGGGTTCCACGCCGACAGGCGGTCGCCGGGCGCCTGGACGGACAGGGTGTCCGCGCGCCAGACCGCCAGGTGTGCGGGCGCGCCGACGCGCAGCTCGCCCGCGCCGGTGTGGTCCAGCCCGGCGAGCCGCCACCCGCCGCGGGTGTGGGCGCGGAACGCGGCCCGCGCGGAGATGCGCTGCATAGTGTCCTCGTGGGTGAGGGTGGCGCGCACCGCCTGCCACGGGTCGAGCGGAGTGACGGGGGTGTCGGAGCCGAACGCGAGCGGCACGCCCGCCCCGGCGAGGTCCGCGAACGGGGACAGGGTCGACGCGCGCCCCGGACCGAGCCGCGTCGCGTACATGCCGAGGCTGCCGCCCCAGGCGGCGTCGAACGCGGGCTGCACGGACAGCGCCACCCCGTACAGCAGCAGCGCGGCGAGGGCGGACGCGTCCACGAACAGGGCGTGCTCGAGGCGGTGGTGGCCGGAGCGCAGCAGGCTCGCGCCGTGCTCGGTCGCGGCGAGCTCCAGCCCGCGCACCACCTCGTCCATGGCACGGTCGCCGATGACGTGGAACCCGCCCTGCGTGCCCGCGGTCGAGCAGGCGGCCAGGTGCGCGGCGATGTCCTCGCCCGTGAGGAAGAGGCGGCCCGTGGGCTCGGCGGCGCCCGGCGCGGCGAGCAGGTCGCTGTACGGGTGGCGCAGCGCCGCGGTGCGCGAGCCGATCGACCCGTCCGCGCACAGGTCACCGGCGATGCCGGTGAGGAACGGCAGCTCGGCGAGCATCTGGCGCGCGTCGTCGGCCGTCGCGCACAGCTCGCCCCGGTACGCGACGACGTGCGGCAGCCCGCCCGCCGGGTCCGCGGTGAGCGCCACGAGCTCCGCGAGCCCCTCGCGGGTGTCCATGGTGGGCTCGCTCATCTCGTGCACGCCGACGATGCCGCGGGCGGCGGCGTCCGCGAGGGCGCGCCGGTACGCGCGGGTGCGGCGCGCGGGCGAGACCTGCCGCACGGCGGCGGCCGCGGCGTGGTGGGCGTCGGAGGTGACCATCCCGGACGCCTCCCAGCCGAGGGTCCGGTCGAGGCCCGCCGCGCGGGCGAACGACCCGGACACGACGGCAGAGTGGCCGTCGACCCGTGCCGCGTACACGCGCCGCCCGCCGCAGGCGGCGTCGACCTCGTCGGCCGTGGGGGCGCGCCGCTCGGGCCAGGTCTGCTCGTCCCACCCGAACGCGAGGAGCACCTCCTCGCCGCCCGGGTCGGCGGCGTCCAGCTCGCGCGCGCCCCGGGCGAGGGCGTCGAGCGCCGCGGCGAGCGACGTCACCCCGCCGGCGGCGGTGAGGTCGACGGACCCGGCCGCCAGGCCGGTCTCCAGCAGGTGGACGTGCGCGTCGACGAACCCGGGGGCCACGAGCGCGCCGTCCAGGTCGATCACGCGGTCCGCGCGGGCCGCGAGGCCGGCGGCGGTGTCCTCGGCGCCGAGCCAGGTCACGACGCCGTCGTCGACGAGCAGGGCCTCGGCGAACGGGTCGGCGGGCGAGTGGACGACTCCGTTGCGGTACAGGGTGGACGTCACGGCCTGCACTCTATGGCACCGCCCCGGGCGGGCGCCCACCGCACCCCCACACCGGCCGCACGGATTCCTCACATCCGCACAAGCCGGCAGCGGGTCGCCGCCGCCGGCCCGCTGCCGTCACACGCTGGAGTAGGCGACGACGCCGCGCAGCACGGCGGTCTGCGCCTTGCGCGCCGTGGCCCGCAGCGCGGGACGCGGGGCGGCCTTCGCCAGCTGGTCCAGCACGTCGAGCACCTGCTTGCACCAGCGCACGAAGTCCCCCGCCGCCACGTCCGTGCCGCGCAGCACCGCGTCGAGGTTCTTCCCGGACGCCCACCGGTGCACCGGGGCGACCAGGCCCAGGTCCAGGGGGCCCGTCGCCTCCAGGCGGTGCGCCGCCTCGAGGTCGGTCACCTCGGACCAGGCCCGGGTGGTGGCGTCCAGCGCGAGGGCGAGCCGCCCGTGCGGCCCGCCCGGCACGAACGGCTCGGACGCCTCCTCGCGGCGCCCCGAGTACACGACCGTCGACACCGCGGCCGCCAGCCCGGGCGCGTCCAGCTCGTCCCAGATGCCGCGGCGCAGGCACTCCGCGAGGAGCAGGTCGTCCTCCGCGTACAGGCGGCCCAGCCACCGCCCGTCGTCCGTGACCGCCAGCGTCCCCGGCTCTCCGCCGTCGCGGTCCGGCGAGGAGGCGTCCTCGCCGGTGCGGGCCAGGTAGCCCAGCCGCGTCAGCACGTCGCAGGTGCGGTCGAACGTGCGGGCGATCGACCCGGTGCGACCCTCGACGCGGCGCACCAGCTGCTCGTGCTCGGCGCGCAGCCGCTCCCACCGCTCCGCCCAGCGGGCGTGGTCGTCGCGGTCCGGGCAGCCGTGGCACGGGTGGGCGCGCAGCGCCGCGCGCAGGCGCTGCAGCTCGGCGTCGGACGCCGCGTCACCGCGCCGTCCGGCCTGCCCACCGTCGCGTCGCCCGGGGTGCCGGCCGGAGCCGCCGTCGCCCGAGAACGCGCCGAGCGCGTTGCGCATGCTCGAGGCCAGGTCGCGTCGCTGGTCGGGGCGGCGCGGGTTGAACCCCTTCGGGATGCGCACCACGCCGACCACCTCCACGCCGCCCGGCGCGTCCGCGAGGGTGAGCTTCTTGACCTGCTTCTCCTGGGTGAGCACGGTGGGCCGCGGTCCGTCGAAGCCCCGGTCGTCGCGGCCCGCGTCCAGGATGACGACGTACCCGCGCCGCCGCCCGGACGGCACCTCGACCACGTCGCCCCGACGCAGCTTCTCGAACGACGCGACCGCGTCGGCGCGCCGGGCCCCCGACGCGGCGCGCGACAGCTCCTTCTCGCGGTCTTTGATGGCGCGCCGCAGCCCCATGTACTCCGCGAAGTCGCCCCGGTCGCACGCCATCGCCTCGGCGTACCCCTCCATGGCCTCCGCGTGCGCCTGCGCCTGCTTCGCCAGGCCGACCACGCCCCGGTCGGCCTGGAACTGCGCGAAGCTCGTCTCCAGCACGTCGCGCGCCCGCTCACGGCCCACCTGGCCCACCAGGTTGACCGCCATGTTGTACGTGGGCCGGAAGCTGGACCGCAGCGGGTACAGCCGCTTGGACGCGAGCCCCGCCAGCGCCACCGGGTCGAGGCCCGTGTGGTCGACGACGACGGCGTGCCCCTCGACGTCGATCCCGCGCCGCCCCGCCCGGCCGGTGAGCTGCGTGTACTCCCCTGGCGTCACCGGCTGGTGCGCGGTGCCGTCCCACTTCACCAGCTTCTCCAGCACCACCGACCGGGCGGGCATGTTGATGCCCAGCGCCAGCGTCTCGGTGGCGAACACGACCTTCACCAGGCCGCGGGAGAACAGCTCCTCCACGGTCTCCTTGAACACCGGCAGCATGCCCGCGTGGTGCGCGGCGATGCCGCGCGACAGGGACTCGGCCCACGACCAGTACCCGAGCACGTCGAGGTCCTCGGTCGGGATCGTGGCGGTGCGCTCCTCCACCACCCGCCGGATCCGCGCCTCCTCCTCCGCGTTCGTCAGCCGCAGGCCCGCGCGCAGGCACTGCTGCACCGCCCCGTCGCAGCCCGCGCGGGAGAAGATGAAGTAGATGGCGGGCAGCAGCGCGTCCGCGTCGAGGGAGTCCACGACGGCGAACCGCGGCGGCGTGCGACGGTGCGCCACGGGCCCGCCGGCGCCCGGCCGGTTTCCGCCCCGGCCCCGGTACCCGCGGTCGCCGCGCCCCCGGTGCCCGTGCCGGCCGTGGCCCGACTCCGCCCGCGCCGACACGCGGAACATCGCCTGCAGGTCCGGGTTGATCGGCGGGTTCGTGCCGGGATCGGTCGGGTCCACGTGCCCCGCGTACAGGTCCATGAGGCGCGGCACGCCGCGCGGCTCCGGCGCCGAGACGACCACGTGCTGCCACAGCGGCACGGGCCGGCGCTCGCTGACGACCACGGCCGTGTCGCCGCGCACGGTGGCGAGCCAGTCGCCGAACTCCTCCGCGTTCGACACCGTCGCGGACAGGGACACGAGCTGCACGTGGTCGGGCAGGTGGATGATGACCTCCTCCCACACCGGGCCGCGGAACCGGTCGGCGAGGTAGTGCACCTCGTCCATGACGACGTACGCCAGCCCGTCGAGGGCGGACGACCCCGCGTAGAGCATGTTGCGCAGCACCTCGGTGGTCATGACGACCACGGGCGCGCCCGCGTTGATGGACGTGTCCCCGGTGAGCAGTCCCACGTTCGCGGCGCCGTGCCGGGCGACGAGGTCGGTGTACTTCTGGTTGCTCAGCGCCTTGATCGGCGTCGTGTAGAACGCCTTGCCGCCGCGCGCGAGGGCGAGGTGGACGGCGAACTCCCCGACCACCGTCTTGCCGGCGCCGGTGGGTGCGGCGACCAGCACCCCGCGGCCCTCCTCGAGCGCGACGCACGCGTCCACCTGGAACGGGTCGAGCTCGAACCCGACCTCCTGGCGGAACAGCCGCAGCTCGCCCTCGGCGTCGGCCTTGTCGCGCGCGCTGCGCTCCCGCGACGCGGCGTACCGCTCCGCGGGGGTGAGGGTGCCGGTGCCGTCGGGCGTGCCGGCGCGCGAGCCGGAGCCGGGACGGGAACGAGGGGTCATGTCATCAGCCTAGGCGTCGTCGACCCGGGGTCCGTGCGGCACCCCGGGGCGATTCGTGGCGCGCCCCCTCAGCGTGGTTCGACCAGCACCTGCAGGGCGCGGGCCCGCACCTCGACGCGCAGCGGCAGCGCCCCGAGCCGCTCGCCGTCCGCGTGCGCGACCGGCAGGGGACGCTCGCCCGCGACCCAGGCCTCAGGCCCGGGCTCGATCGTCACCGCTCGCGCCCGCACGACGTGCACCTTGCGACGCCGCACGTGCCCGCCGGTGAACATGCTCGGGAAGACGGCGAGCGCGCCCGCCTTCGACAGGTCGGTGGCGACCAGCACGTCCAGCAGGCCGTCGTCGAGGGAGGCCGACGGGGCGACGCGGATGCCCCCGCCGATCTGCGGCCCGTTCGCCGCGGTGACGAGCGCGGCGCGGCCCGTCCACGTCGCGGTTCCCGCCGGTCCGGGCCGCAGGCGCAGCCCGGGGCCCTCGACGACGCCGTCGAACGTCAGCCGGTACGACCAGGGGCGGTAGCGCACGAGCTCGAGCGCGGCGGCCACGGTGTACCGGGCGCTGCCGCGCGGGTGGCGCAGCCGGTTCGCGCGGGCGTTCACGGCGGCGTCGAGGCCGGCCGAGACGGCGCCCGCCAGCCAGCGCGGGCCGCCGGCGAGGCCGGGGCCCGTCGCGAGCGCGGCGTCGACGGGGCGACGGCCCGCGGGGCCGGCGTCCAGCGCCCGGCACAGCGCGGCGCCCGCCGCCGCGGGGTCGCGCACGGGCAGCCCGAGGGTGGCGGCGAAGTCGTTGCCGGTGCCGACCGGCACGATCCCCAGCGGGACCCCGGTGCCGGCGACGGCCTGCGCCCCCAGGTGCACCATGCCGTCGCCGCCCACCACGACGAGCGCGTCCACGGGCAGGCCCGTCCCGTCGACGGCGGCACGGGCCCGCGCCAGCGCGGCGTCCGCGTCGGGACCGGACAGGTCGACGACGTCGTGCCCCGCCCGGCGCAGCCCGGCCAGCACGCCCTCCCCGGCGTACGCGGCACGCCCCTTGCCCGCGGTCGGGTTCACGACCACGCCCAGGCGACGCGCGCGCGTGCTCCCCCCGTGCGGGTCCGGCTCAGACAGTGGGGGCGACCCTGCGTTTGTCGACGCGCCGGTCGTGCAGCACGCAGATCCCGAGGGCCCCGAAGTACAGCACGCAGATCGGCAGGGCCACGAAGATCATCGTCAGCGCGTCGGGCGTCGGCGTCATCACGGCCGCGAACACGAACGCGACGAGCACCGCCCACCGCCAGCCCTTGGCGAGCGTCTCGTGCCGCAGCACCCCGGCCATGTTGAGGCCGACGAGGAACACCGGCGACACGAACGCGATGCCGAACGCCAGCACGAGGCGCATGACGAAGCTGAGGTACCCCTGCGCGTCGGTGAAGTTCACCGCCCCGTCGGGCACGAAGCCGGCCAGGATGTCCACGGCGTGCGGGAGCACCCACCAGGCCAGCGCGGCGCCGCCGAGGAAGAGGGGCACCGCGGCGCCAAGGAACCCGTAGGCGTACCCCTTCTCCCGCCTCGTCAGCCCGGGGGTCACGAAGGCCCACAGCTGGTAGAGCCACCACGGGCACGTCACGATGACGCCGAGGAAGAGCGAGACCTTGATCTTCATGTCGAGCGCCGACGCCATGCCCGTGAAGTTGAGCGCGATCGTCTTGCCCTGCTCGAGCGCGGCGACCTCGAGGGGCGCCTGCAGCGCGGAGAGCAGCGGTTCGTACAGGACCCATCCGGCGACCGCACCCACGACGAGGCCGCACGCGGCGAGGAAGAGCCGCTTGCGCAGCTCCAGCAGGTGCTCGCGCAGGGGCATGCGCCCCTCGGGGTCCCGGGTGTCTCCGGGCACCGACTACGCCCGCGGCTGCTTCGGGTCGATGAGACCCGGGATCTGCTCCTGGCCGCCCGCGGAGGCGGGGGGCGCCTGCGTGGCGGAGGTGGCAGGACCGGAGGTCGACGGCGACGTCGTCGTCGAGTCGTCGGACGGCTCGTTCGAGTCGTTGAGCTTGCCGTCGTCCGTGAGGTCCTTGACCTCCTTCTTGAAGATCTTCAGCGACTGGCCGACGCTGCGCGCCAGGTCAGGGAGCCTGCGCGCCCCGAACAGCAGCAGGATCACGACCACCAGCACGATGATGTGCCAGGGCTTGAGCATGCCCATGAGAATGGCTCCTCGTTCTCGTCCGCCCGTGGGCGGGGTGTGTCGGGGTCAACCCTAGTGGGTCCCCGCGGCGGCGAAGGTGACGTTCGGGTGACGACACGTCCCCATCATCGCTCCGAACAACGTTCCGGTCGCAGTTCCGGTCGCAGTTCCGGTCAGAACGGGTAGCCCTGCAGGACGCCGCGGCCGCCACGTCGACGTCGGGCAGCACGCCGTCCCGACCGCCCGGTCGAGGTCGGTCGGGGACGCGTCCTCCACGGTGGCGAGCGTGGCCCCCGTCGCCGGCGACACGACGGGCCGCGTCCCGGCCAGGCGGGTCCAGCCACCGACGTACGCGGTGCCGTCCCAGGTCTGCGGTGCGAAGAACGTCATCGTGCCCTCCCGGTGTGCGTGCACGGTGACGCTCCACGTCACGCAACGTCACGCAACGTCGCTCGACGGGGTGCGGCGGTGATGCGGAGGCTAGCGCCTCCGCGCAGGGGTGCGGGACCTCAGGTCGGCGTGCGCCGCCTTGTCGGCGTTCCGCGCGGCCAGCCAGCTCTCGGACTCCCACCGGCGCCACGTCGCCGCCCGGCGCTCGCGGCGGGCCACGGCCCGCTCGGCCTTGAGCCGGCGCCGCTCGGCGACGCGCTCGCGCAGCACGACGGGGTCGTCGAACAGGGTGGGCGACGTGTCGACGCGGTGCGCCTCGGCCTCGGCGACGGCGGCGGAGATCCGGTCCGTCGCGGACCCGAGCACCTCTCCCGCGCGGGACGCCTCACGCAGGGCGCGCATCCCCGCGCGCCACAGGTGACGGCCCAGGAAGAACGCGCCCACGAGGGTCGCGACGACGAGCCCCGCCCAGATCCAGCCCCACATGCGGGTCAGCCTACGGTCTCGTCGGCGGTCGTGGCCGCGTACGCGGCGAGGGCGGTCCGGGCGGAGTGCGCGACGTCGTGCGCCACGTCGGGCGGGTCGACGGCGACGACGTCGGGCGCGTTGGCGAGCAGCAGGCGCCGCAGCCACGCCGGGTTCGTGACCCGCAGCCGCACCTCGACGGTGCCGTCGGGCAGGTCGCGCACGGACTCGGCGGGCACCTCCTCCGCGACCCACCGCGCCGCGGACGCGAGCCGCAACGTCGCCGCCGGGGCGCCCCGGTGCGCGACGGACGCCCACACGTCGGCGCCCAGGTCGCCCGCCACGGCGACGTCACGCTCGGCGACCGGCTCGTCGAGCACCCGGGCGTCGAGGATGCGGTCCACCCGGAACGTGCGACGCCCGTCCACCCGCAGGCACCACCCCACGAGGTACATGGCGCCGTCCTGGGTGAGCAGGCGCAGCGGGTCGACGTCGCGCTCGGAGGTGACGTCGGCCGCGTTGACGTACCGCAGGTGCAGGCGACGGCCCTCGGCGAGCGCGGTCGTGACGGCCGCGACCACCCGTGGGTCGCCCTCGCCCTCGAGCTGCACGTCGACGGCGCCCGCGGCCTCGCCGGTCGCGGCGGTGAGCTTGTCCAGGGCGGAGGCGACGACGGCTGCCCGCCGCCGGTCCGCCTGCACCGCGGGCGACGCGTGCATCGCGCGCAGCGCGGCGACGAGCGCCACCGCCTCCCGCGTGCCGAGCCGCAGCGGCCGCGTCATGCCGCGCGCCTGCGTCAGGGTCACGACGCCGTCCTCCAGCGAGAACGCGTCGAAGTCGATGAGGTCGTCCGGCATGTACCCGGGGGTGCCGGACACCCACAGGGCGTCCACGTCCTCGCGCACCTGCCGCGGCGTCACCCCGAACCGGTCCGCGAGCTCCTCCACCCGCACCGGCCCCGCGCCGTCGAGGAACGCCACCAGACCCAGCAGCCGCACCAGCCTGTCGTCGGCCCGCTCAGCCATCCGTCGCCTCCCCTGCCGTGCCCGCATCCCCGGCGTCGAGCCCCGCGGCCGCCTCCAGGCGGCGCAGCACGTCCGCGCGCAGCTGGGGCGGCGCCAGCACCACCACCGCCGGCCCGTACCCCGCCACCTCGTCCGCGAACGCCGACAGGCTGCGGAACTCCACCTCCAGCAGGTCGCGCCCGTCGTGGCGGCCGGCACGACGCGCGTCCTGGCCGCCGTTCCCGTGGCTCCCGTCGTCGCCGTCGGCCACGGGCACCGCGCGCGCCCGCAGCGCCTGCGCCCGCTCCGGCACCACCGCCAGCCGCGCCCGCTGCGGCACCCCGACCCGCTCGCCGAGCATGGCGTCCACGTCCACAGCGTCGGGCACGTCGAACGCGCCCGCCTGCGACCCCACGCGCACCTTGCCCGCGATCCGCGACAGCCGGAACACCCGCGCCGCGCCGCGCGCCCGGTCGAAGCCCACCAGGTACCAGCCGCTGCCCCGCGCCGCGATGCGCCACGGCTCCACGTGCCGCGTCAGCTCCTGCCCCGTGCTCGCCGCCCGGTACCGGAACGACACGTCCCGCCGCTCCGAGACCGCCTCCAGCAGCGGCACGTACGCGTCGCCCGCCGCCCGCACCCGCGGTGCCAGCCCGGCCACCGCGTCCCCCGCGACCTCCCCCGCGCCCGCCGCCCGCAGCTTCGTCATCGCGCGCGACATGTCCGTGCGAAGCGTCTTGTCCGACCACAGCTGCGCCGCCAGCGCCACCACGCCCAGCTCCGCCGGCGTCAGGTCCACCGCGCCCAGCGCGTACGCGTCGTTGTCGATGCGGTACCCGACCTCGTCGCTGTGCCCGCCCCCGTCCACCGTGACGATCGGGATGCCGAGCGCCCGCAACGTGTCCTTGTCCCGCTCGAACATCCGCTCGAACGCCTCCGTCGACGGCGCGTCGCCGTACCCCGCCACCCCCGCGCGCACCTGCTGCTTCGTCATGGACGCGCTCGTGTTCACGAGCGCGATAACGAGGTTGAGCAGGCGCTCGGCCGGCGGGGTGCCCCGCGACGACGGCGCAGGGTCGGACGGCGCGGCGACGGGCGGGCCGGAGGCCGGGTCCACGGGGTTCGCAGGCATCGGCACCAACCTAGTCGCCGGTAGCCTCTCGTGGGTGACGACAGTGCCGAACCAACCCCAGCCCCGCACGCCCCGCGACGCCCGCGACGACGCGCCCACCGGGCACGTCACCTCGCACGTGACCTCGCACGTGACCTCGCACGTGACATGGCGCACCGGCACCGTCACCGCCCGCGGCGCCGCCTGGACCGGCGCCCGCGAGGTCACCCTCCGCCTCGACACCCCCCTGCCGTCGCGCGACCTCACCACCGCACCCTGGGAGGTCCGCGGCCTCGCCTACACCGCCCTCGTCGGCGACCCGGACGTCGGCGACCGCCTCCTCCTCAACGTCTCCGCCCTCGCCCGCGGCCTCGGCACCGGCGGGTACGCCCTCGTCGTCGGCCCCGCCGGAGACGCCACCGCCCTGCCCGCCGACCCCCACGCCGGACCCGGCCACCTCGTCAAGGCCCGCTACACCCCCCTGCAGGCCATGGTCCTCGGCGTCGACGAGCAGGAGTCCACCCACCACGACACGCTCCGCGACGCCGACGACCTCACCGGCCTGCCCGTCGTCGTCGCCGACCTGCACTCCGCCCTGCCCGCCGTCGTCGCCGGCGCCCGCCACGCCGCAGACCTCGCCGGAAGACGCCACCCCCGCGTCGCCTACGTGATGACCGACGGCGGCGCCCTGCCCGCCGCCTTCTCCCGCACCGTCGCCACCCTCCGCGACACCGGATGGCTCGACACCACCGTCACCGTCGGCCAGGCCTTCGGCGGCGACCTCGAGGCCGTCACCGTGCACACCGGCCTCCTCGCCGCCCGCCACGTCGCGGGCGCCGACCTCGTCGTCCTCACCCAGGGCCCCGGCAACCTCGGCACCGGCACCCGGTGGGGCTTCTCCGGCGTCGCCGCCGGAGAAGCCGTCAACGCCGCCGCCACCCTCGGCGGACGCCCCGTCGCCTCCCTGCGCGTCTCCGGCGCCGACCCCCGCGACCGCCACCGCGGCGTCTCCCACCACAGCCTCACCGCCTACGGCCGGGTGGCGCTCGCGGCCGCCGACGTCCCCGTACCGGCCCCCACCGCCGACCTCGAGGCCCTGCCCACCTGGGGCGCCGAGCTCACCCGCCAGGTCCACGACCAGGCCGCCACCCTCGCCGACGCCCCCGCCCACCACCGGGTCCTCGACGTCGCCGCCGACACCGCCCTCCTCGACGCCCTGCGCGGCTCCCCCGCCCGCCTGTCCACCATGGGCCGATCTCTCGACGGCGACCCCTCCGCGTTCGTCGCCGCCGCCGTCGCCGGCGTGCACGCCGAGCACCTCAGCCACGAGCACCGCACCCACGAGGACGCCACCACCCGATAGCGTCGGCGCATGGCCCCACCGACGCGGACCCGGCACGCAGCACGCCGCGCCCTCGCGCCCCTCGCCGGGGCCGCCCTCGCCCTCCTCGTCGTGCTCGGCGCCGCCACCGCCACCCCCTGGCGCTTCCGCCTCCCCGACGTCGCCCTCCCCGGGCCCGCGGTCTCCGACCCCGTCCAGCCCCAGATGCCCGGCGACATCGTCCCCGGGGACCAGCCCCCGCCCTCCTACGACGTCATCACCTGGATCGTCGTCGCCCTCTCCGTCGCCGGAGCCGTTCTCGTCGCCGCCCTCCTGTGGCTCCTCGCCCGCCGCGTCGTCCGCGCCCTCGCCACCCCCGAGGACGACGACGGCGACGGCCTCACCCCCGGCCACGCCACCACCGCCACCGTGACCGACCTCCCCCTGCCCGAGCTCCAGGACGCCGTCGCCACCGCGCTCGCCCGCATCGACGACGCCGCCACCCCGCACGACGCCGTCGTCGCCGCCTGGGTCGCCCTCGAGGACGCCGCCGCCGAGCACGGCACCCGTCGCGACCCCGCCCAGACGCCGACCGAGTTCACCGCCCGCCTCCTCACCGCGCGCCGCGACGACGGCCACGCCGTCCCCGCCTCCGACGTGGACACCCTCCGCCGCCTCTACCAGCACGCCCGCTTCACCGACCGCCCCGTGCACCCCGACGACGTCCACGCCGCCCGCACCGCCCTGTCCCGCATCGCCCGCGCCCTCGACCCCGCCCCGCACCCATGACCCGCACCCGACCACCGCGCCCCGCACCCCTGCGCGCCCTGCTCACCGTCGCCCTCCCGGCGCTCGCGGCCTGCGCGGCACTCACCCTGACCGGTGTGCTCGACCCGCTGCACGCCGCCCTGCTCGTCGTCGTGGTCACGACGGCGGTCGTGCTGTGGCGCCGCCTCGACGACGGGGACGAGGCCCCGTGGCCGGACGTCGTCCACGACCGTCGCGAGGGCGCGCGCAACGACGTCAGCGAGCTGGGCTGGGCCACGTTCACCCGCAGCGGCGCCGTGGGCGACCGCGTGCTGCGCCGGGTCCGGGACCTCGCGGCGGCACGGCTCGCCGAGCGGGGCGTCGACCTCGCCGCGCCCGGCGGCCCGGAGGCGGCCGCGCACCTCCTCGGAACGGACGTCGTCGACGGGCTCGTCTCCCGCCGCCCCGTGAGCCGGGTCGAGGTGCACCGCTGGCTCGACGCGATCGACACGATCGACACGGTGCCGACGAGCGTGCCGATCCCGGTGCCGACGACACGACCGGCCGCAGCACCGGCACCTCCCACGCCCCCCGACCGACCCGCAGGAAGGCCCCCGAGATGACCGTCGACCCGCCCGCCGACCCGCCCGCCGACCTCAGGTCGAGCAGCCCGGAGCACCCCCTCCCCGTCACGGAGGTCGCGGCCCTGGGCCGACGCGTCCTCGACGAGGTCGGCACGGCCGTCGTCGGCATGCGCGACACCCTCGAGCTCGCCCTGGCCACCGTGCTCGCGGGCGGCCACGTGCTCTTCGAGGACGTGCCCGGGCTCGGCAAGACGCTCGCCGCCCGCTCGCTGGCCACCGCCCTCGGCCTCGACTTCGCGCGCCTCCAGTGCACCCCGGACCTGCTGCCCAGCGACATCACCGGCTCGTCGGTGTTCGACCCGGCGAGCCGCGAGTTCGTCTTCCGCCCCGGCCCGGTGTTCACGGGGCTCTTCCTCGCCGACGAGATCAACCGCACCCCGCCGAAGACGCAGTCCGCGCTGCTCGAGGCGATGGCGGAGCGGCAGGTCTCGGTGGACGGCGCCAGCCGGCCGCTGCCGCGCCCGTTCCACGTCATGGCCACCTCCAACCCCGTGGAGTACGAGGGCACCTACCCGCTCCCGGAGGCACAGCTCGACCGGTTCATGGTCCGGCTCGAGGTGGGCTACCCGGACCGGGCCCAGGAGCGGGACGTGCTGCTGCGCCGCGTCGCGCGGCGCCAGGAGGCGGCCCCCGTGCGCCCCGTCGTCGACGCCGCCGCCGTCCTCGCCATGCAGGCCGGCGTCGAGACGACCGAGGTGGACCCGGACGTCGCCGGCTACTGCGTCGACCTCGCGGCCGCCACGCGCACCCACGGGGCGCTCGAGGTGGGTGCCTCGCCCCGCGGCTCGCAGAACCTCCTGCTGCTGGCCCGCGCGGTCGCCGTCCTCGACGGCCGCGACTTCGTGCTGCCGGAGGACGTCAAGCGGGTGGCGGTCCCGGTGCTCGCGCACCGCCTCACCCTCACGCCGACGGCATGGGCGTCGGCGGTCCGGGCCCAGGACGTCGTGTCGGAGCTCCTCGCCTCCGTGCCCGGGCCCGCCACGGTGGGCCGGCGGGGATGACCGGCGGCACGCCCCGCACGATGTGGCGGCGCAGCCCGCAGGCCGCGGCCGGCCTCGGCGCCGGGGTGCTCGTCCTCGGCCTGGGCCTGCTCGCCGGCCGGGCCGACGTCGCCCTGCTCGGCGTCGCCCCGCTCCTCGGCGCGCTGTGGGCCGGCCGCCCCGGGGCGTGGCGCGCCGGCGCGCCGCGGCGGGGCACCGGCGTCGCGATCGACCCGACCTCGGTCGCCGCCGCGCCCGGTGAGCTCACCGCCGCCCTGCGCCTCGACCCGGCACCCGGGACGGAGCTGCTGCACGCCCGCGTCTCCGCGCCCGGGCACCGCACGGCCGGGGTCGTGGTGGCGGCCGGCCCGCGCGACCTGCCCCTCACGCTGAGCACCGTGCGCACCGGCCCGCAGCGCACCTTCCACGTCGACGCGCGCGGGTACGGCGCCGGCGGCACGACGACCGAGGACCCCGTCGCCGTCACCGCGCCCGACCGGCTCGTGCTCCCCACCGCGATGCCGCTCGGACGCGTGCCCGTGCCCCGGCGCCTGCGGGGGCTCACGGGCCCGCACACGTCCCGGCGGCTCGGGGACGGCGACGAGCTGCGCGACGTGCACGCCTTCGCACCCGGCGACCGTCTGCGCCGCATCGACTGGCACACCACCGCCCGGCGGTCCCCCGACCTCGCGACGCTGTACGTCCGGCGCACCTACGCCACGGCCGAGGCGACTGCCGTGCTCGTCGTGGACTCGCGCGACGACGTCGGCCCCGACCTGCGGACCTGGCGCGGCACCGGGCCGCAGCGCGTCGACGAGCCGACGTCCCTCGACCTCGCCCGGCACGCCGCCGCGTCCGTGGCCGCGTCGCTCGTCGCCGCCGGCGACCGGGTCGGCGTGGACGACCTCGGCCGCCGCCGGCGACCGCTCGTCCCCGCCGCGGGCCGCCGACACCTGCGCCGCGTGCTGCACGCGCTCGCGCTGAGCAGCCCGGTCGGCGCCCCCGCCCGTCGGCTGCGTGCGCCGCAGGTCCCCGCGGACGCCGTCGTGTACCTGTTCAGCACGGTGCTCGACGACGAGCCGCTCGCGCTCGTGCGGGCGTGGCGCGCCGTCGGGCACCCCGTCGTGCTCGTCGACACGCTGCCCGAGGTGCGCGGGGCGCGCGAGGAGCACATGCGCCTCGCCTGGCGCGTCACCCGGGCCGAGCGGGACGACCGGCTGCGGCGCATGGCGGCCGAGGGGGTGCCCGTCGTGCGCTGGGCCGGCGACGCGCGCCAGGAGGCCGCCCTCCGGTTCGAGGCCCTCGTCCGTGCCGACGAACGGCACCGGCGCCCGGCGGTGGGAGCACGATGAGGCGCACCCTGCCCGCCCGGGTCCGTGCCTGGTGGCGGTCGCGGTACGAGACGGGGCGCCCGCTGCCCGTCGTCCGCGTCCAGGTCGGGCGCAGCCTGCCCGGCCTGGTGCTCCGCACCGCGTTCGTCGTCGCCGTGGGCGCGCTCGTGGTGGCGGCCGGGGTCCGGACGGACCTGATCACCGAGCTGGTCCTCGTGCTCGCCGGTGTCGTCGCCGTCTGGGCCGCGGTCCGCCCGGGGCCGGCCCCGGCGCACGTCGCCCTCGTGACGGCGGCCCTCGAGCTGCTCGGGTCGCACGCCGCGCCGTTCGACCCGGCGGTGCTGTGGCTCGCCCCGCTCGGCTACGTCGTGACGCGGCTCGGGTGGTGGGCGTCCCACGTGGCCGCGACGGATCGCGTCGAGCTCGCGGCGTTGCGCCACGGCCTGGCGCGGGACGGCGTCGTCGTCGCGGTCGCCCTCGCCGTCGGGTGCGCCGCCTGGGCGCTCTCGGGTCGCCAGGTGTCCTGGCTCGTGGCCCTCGGGGTCGCGGCCCTGGCCGCGCTCGCGTGGATCGTCGTCCGGCGCGACGATGGCGAGGCGCGCTGACCCCACGGCCGCGCCGACCCGACGAGGACGGAGACCTCCGATGGCTGACCGCAACACCCCCCGCTACACGGTGCCCTCCCTCACGCCCCAGCAGGGAGCGAAGGTGGCGACCATCCTGCAGGAACGGCTCAACTCCCTGACCGACCTGCACCTGACCCTCAAGCACGTGCACTGGAACGTCGTGGGCCCGCACTTCATCGCGGTGCACGAGATGCTCGACCCCCAGGTCGACGCCGTGCGCGCCATGACCGACGCCGTCGCGGAGCGCATCGCGACGCTCGGTTCCTCGCCCGTCGGGACCCCCGGCGCGCTCGTCGCCGCGCGCACCTGGGACGACTACGCGCTCCGCCGTGCCTCCGCGATCGAGCACCTGGGCGCCCTCGACGAGGTCTACGAGGGCGTGATCACCGCGCACCGCAAGGCCGCGAAGGACACCGAGTCCCTGGACGACGTGACGAACGACCTCCTCATCGGCCACCTGCACGAGCTCGAGCTCTTCCACTGGTTCGTCCGAGCCCACCTCGAGAGCGCCGGCGGCGAGCTCTCGACCGCGGGTGCCAGCACGGAGACGGGCGCCGCGCAGAAGGCCGCAGCCGGCGCCCGGTCGGCGTCGACCCGCAGCGCGAGCGCGAAGGCCGCACCGAAGACGGCGTCGAAGACTGCGTCGAAGGCGCCCGCGAAGACGGCCGCGGCCAGGACGTCGTCCGCCAGGACCACGACCGCACGGAAGAAGAAGTAGGCGCGGCACCCGGCCGTCGTGCCCGTGTCCGCAGGGGGTGTCGTCCGCGCCGGCGGACGGCACCCCCTGCGGCATGATGACCCCGTGATCCGCCCCTACCGCGACACCGACCGGGCCGCCGTCGCAGAGGTCTGCGTCCGCACCGCCGCCGCCGGCTCCGACGCCCGTGGCCTCTACTCCGACGACCGCCTCATGCCCGAGGTGTTCGCGCTCCCGTACCTGGAGTACGCACCGGAGCTCGCGTTCGTCGTCGTGCGCGCCGACGAGGAGCCGGCGCGCGACGCCGCCCTCGCGGACCCCGCGAACGACGTCCTGCGCGTCGACGAGGGCCGCCTCAGCGGGTACGTCATCGGCGTCGCCGACACCCGCGACTTCGTGGCGTGGTGGGAGCGGGCCTGGGGCCCCGGGTTCGCCGCGCGCCACCCGGAGGCCGGCGCCCCGCCGTCGGGGCGCCGGCCCGGGTTCTCGGAGGCGGCCCTGCTCGACGCCGGGAAGGATCCCGGCCGCATGGTGCGCGGCATCACCGCCGGCGAGCTCGACCGGTACCCCGCGCACCTGCACATCGACCTGCTGCCCGAGAGCCAGGGCCGCGGGCTCGGTCGCGCGCTCATGGACACCCTGCGCGCGGCGCTCGCCGCGCGCAGGGTCCCCGGCGTGCACCTCGGCATGGACCCGGGCAACACGCGCGCCCGCGTGTTCTACGACCGGTACGGCTTCCAGGAGCTGCCGTCGCACTCCCCCGGCGCGCCCCTGCTGGGCATCGACACCGCCTGACCGACCCGCCCTTCCCTGCCCGGGGTGAGGCGATCGCAGGAGGACCCCCGGGTCTTAAGGCGCTTGGCACACTATTTTTGCTCGGAATCGGGCAGCTCGGCGGATGGCACCACCTCCCTGCCGAGGTCCGGCACACCCGCGTCCACCCAGGCCCGCCGCACCTGCTCGAACCGGGTGGGCAGCGGCGCCCGCACTGCTCCGTAGCGTGCGTTCGTCCGATGGGCGAAGCGCCGCCACGACAGCACCAGCCCCTGCCGCGTGATCGGCAGCCCGCTCGCCACCGTCGTGCCGTGGTCGTGCGTGTGGTGCACGGTGAGCAGCAGCGCGCGGGGCACCGAGCCCTCCAGCTCGGCGGCGAGCTCGGTGCGCACCACCATCCAGTGCCGCAGCAGCAGCACGACCTCGGGCGGCAGGCGGTGCTCCCGCAGGGTCCGGTGCTTGCCGTGCCGCAGCAGCACCCTCCCCTCCCCCGGGTCCCGCGTGCCCCCGACGCGGCCCCGGCGCGCGGCGGCGTCCGACTCCGGCCCCAGGTCGAGGTCCTCCGCCCGCACGCGCAGCAGGTCGCCGTAGCGCGCCCCGGTCGCCCGCGTCAGCCCGGCGATCACGGCCAGGCGCACCACCTCCGGCTTCCCGCCGGGGCGCAGCGCCTCCACGGACAGCTCGCGCCACACCCACTCCGCCTCGTCCAGCGTGACCGTCGGTCGCGGGTACCGGGTGGCGGGCGGCGCGGCGGGTCCGTCGGCCCCGGCGGCGGGGTTCTCCCCCGTGCTCTGCGTCATGGGGCCCATCCTGGCGCTTGGCACACTTTTTCTTCGGAGGTGGCCCGGCGTGTCTCCCCCCGTCGTAGCCTCGTGCGGTGAGCCGACGCGACAGCCCCGCCCCCTCGACGCTCCATGGTGGGCCACAGGGTGGGCCACAGGGTGGGCCACAGGGTGGGCCCCGGGGCGGGCTCCCGGGCACGCTCGCCGCCCCCGTCGACCACGAGCTCGTGGTGAAGAAGTCGCGGTTCCTGGCCCACGTGTCCCCGGCCCGGACGGTCGAGGAGGCCGACGCCGTCGTCGCCCGGCTGCGCAAGGAGCACTGGGACGCCCGGCACCACTGCGTGGCGCTCGTCGTCGGCACGCACGCCGACCAGCAGCGCTCCTCCGACGACGGCGAACCCTCCGGCACCGCCGGCGTGCCCATGCTGGAGGTGCTGCGCCGCCGCGAGCTGACCGACGTGGTGGCGGTCGTGACGCGGTACTTCGGCGGCGTCCTCCTCGGCGCCGGCGGCCTGGTGCGCGCCTACTCCGGCGCCGTCGCCGAGGCCCTGGACGTCGCCGCGGCCGACGGGCTGCTGCGCCGGCGCGAGGTGCTCACGGAGGTTGCCGTCGACGTGCCGCACGCCGACGCCGGCCGCGTCGACCACCTGCTGCGCGACTGGGCGCAGACCCACGACGCCGTGCTCGAGGAGCCGACGTACGCCGCCGTGGCCCGGCTCGCCCTGCTCGTGCCGCCGGCCGCGCTCCCCCGCCTGCGCGAGGACCTCGCCGCCGCCTCCGCCGGCGCCCTCACGCCCGTCCCGGGCGCCGACCGCGTCGTCGACCTCCCCGCCTGACTCACGACGCCGGGGGCGGTCAGGGGGTGACGCCGTCCGCGGTGACGGTCGCGCCGTCGGGCACGGTGGCGGGCTCGCCCGCGTCGGCCAGGGCGGCGTCGCCCTCGGCCCGCACACGGGCGCCGAAGGTCCAGTCCCCCTCGACCGTGAGCGACGACGCCGTCCGCAGCGACGGCGCGCCCTGGGCGAACCGCGCGTCGAAGCCCGCGATCTGCTTGTAGGTCTTCGAGAGCTTCACCAGCGGGACGTCGACCTGGGCGACCAGGCGGTCGTCGTCCGTGAGCTCGTAGACGTCCGAGCGCATGAGCAGCAGGTCGCTCGTCGTCTTCACCGGCAGGAAGCGCTCGCGCCCCACCTCGATCGCCGTCGCGCCCTCGAAGACCGCGACGGCCGCGCCCATCGCGGACTCGATCTGGACGACGGCGGGCGACGACGGGTCCGTCGGGTCCACGGTCTTCTCGTTCCGGATCAGCGGCAGCTCCAGCACGCCGCCGGTGCGGTCCAGCTCGGCCGCGAGCGCCTCCAGGTCGAACCAGAGGTTGTTGGTGTGGAAGTAGCGGTGCACGGTCGGGTCGAGCGAGACGTCGACGTCGTCCGGGTGGGTCTGCGCCGTCTCGCGCTGCACGATGCGGCCGTCGCTCCTGCGCACCACGAGCTGGCCGCCCTTGACGTCGGCGGGCGACTTGAGGCACATCTCCGCGGCGTACGGGGCCCCGGACGCCGCGAACCAGGCGGCGATCGCGCCGTCGGGGGCGGCGCCGAGGTTGTCGGAGTTGGAGACGCTGGCGTAGCGGAAGCCCGCGTCCAGGAGCGCCCGCACGACGCCGGACGCGTGCAGCGCCGGGTACAGGTCGCCGTGCCCGGGCGGGCACCACTCGAGCGTCGGGTCGGCGGGCCACTCGACGGGTTCGAGGGTGTCGGCGCGCAGCTTGGGCTCGCGGTTCTGGAGGAAGTCCAGCGGCAACCCGTCGACGGCCAGGTCGTCGTACGGCGCCAGCGCGGCGAGCGTGTCGTCGCGCGTGCGGAACGAGTTCATCAGCACGAGCGGCAGGCGGGCGCCCGTCGCCTCCCGGGCGGCGCGCACCTGCCGGACGATGACGTCGAGGAACGTGAGCGCACCGTCCCGCCCGCCGGTGCCGTCGGCGTCCTCCGCGGGCGCGTCGTCCCGCACGGTGAGCAGCGACTTCGCCCTGTCCATGCCCATCGAGGTGCCGAGCCCGCCGTTGAGCTTGATGATCGCGGTCCGCGCGAGGGCGGCCTGGGCGTCGTCGCCCGAGACCTCGAGGTCGGCGTGCCGCGGCAGGTCGGTCAGCGGCTCGACGTCGGCCTCGCGCACGAGCCCGCTCTCCCCCGACTCCAGCAGGTGGTAGAAGCGGGTGAAGGTCTCGATCGCGGCGGGGGCGACGCCCTCCGCCTGCATCTTGGATCGGGCCAGGGCAAGTCCGCGGTCGCTCATGGGCGCCACCCTAGCCGCGTGCGGGAGGGCCCGCGGAGGGCGTCCGGCGGGTCGGGCCGCCGGGTCGAGACCGCCGGGTCGAACCGCCTACTCGAAGCGGGACGGGTCGCCGGCGCCGACGCGGACGACCTCGGGGTACCCCTCGGACCAGTCGACGACGGTCGTGGGCTCGGCCAGCACCTCGCCGGCGTCGACGACGGCGTCGATCACGTGGTCGAGCTCCTCCTTGACCTGCCAGCCGTCGGTGAGGGGCTGGTCGGCACCCGGGAGGATGAGGGTGGACGACAGCAGCGGCTCCCCCAGCTCGCGCAGCAGCGCCTGCACCACCCGGGAGTCGGGGATGCGCACGCCGATGGTCTTCTTCTTGGGGTGCGCGAGCCGCCGCGGGACCTCCGGCGTGGCCGGGAGGATGAAGGTGTAGGGCCCCGGGGTGGCCGCCTTGATGGCGCGGAAGGCGCTGTTGTCGAGGCGCACGAGCTGGCCGAGCTGGGCGAAGTCCGCGCACACGAGGGTGAAGTGGTGACCGGCGTCCAGGTGCCGGATCTGGCGGATCCGCTCCGTGCCGTCGTGCTGGCCGACGCGGCAGCCGAGCGCGTACCCGGAGTCGGTCGGGTAGGCGATGAGCCCCCCGTCGTTCAGCAGCGCGACGACCTGCCCGATCGCCCGGGGCTGCGGGTCGACGGGGTGGACGTCGAAGTAGCGGGCCATGCCCGGCAGCGTATCCCCGCCCCGTGCCGCGCCACCCGACGAACGCCCCGCGGCGCGGCGGGCGGATCAGGCCGCGAGGGCGCGGCGGAGCTCCGCCTCGCTCGCGTTGCCCCCGGAGCAGACGACGCCCACGCGGCGGCCGGCGAACGCGGCGGGGTGCGTGAGGACGGCCGCGAGGGCCGCGGCGCCGGCGCCTTCGGCGACGGTGCGCGCGCCGGTGAGGTAGAGCCGCTGGGCGGCGGCGATCGCGTCGTCGTCGACGAGCAGGAAGTCCGCCAGCCGCTCGCGCAGCACGGCCTGGGTGAGCGCGAAGCCGCACCCGACGGCGAGCCCCTCGGCGCGCGTCGCGTTGGCGGCGGTCCGCAGCTCGCCCGCGCGCCAGGAGTCGTGGGCGGCCGGGGACGCCGCGGCCTGCACGGCCACCACCCGCAGCCCGGGGGCGAGCGCGGCCGCGACGAGACAGGCGGCCGCGGCGCCGGACCCCCCGCCCACCGGGACGACGAGCACCTCGAGGTCGGGCGCCTGCTCCAGGAGCTCGAGCGTCGCGGTGGCCACGCCGGCGACGAGGACCGGCTCGTTCGCCGCGCCCACGAGGCGCGCCCCGCTGTCGCCGGCCACCTCGCCGGCGCGGGCCCGGGCGTCGTCGAACGTCGCCCCGTGCAGCACGACGTCGGCGCCGAGATCGCGCACGGCCTGCTCCTTGAGCGGGTTCGGGCCCTCGGGCATGACGATCGTGCACCCGGTGCCGGTGCGGCGGGCGGCGTGGGCGAGCGCCTGGGCGTGGTTGCCGGTCGAGTAGGCGACGATGCCTCGCCGGCGCGCCTCGTCGTCGAACCCGAGCAGGAGGTTCAGCGCGCCGCGTACCTTGAACGCGCCCGTGTGCTGCAGGTTCTCGTGCTTGACGACGAGGCTCGCGCCGGTGGCGCCCGCCGCCGCGGCGGCGCGGTCCAGCTCCGGGTGCGACAGCGCCGGCGTGCGGACCACGAGCCCCTCGATCCGCCGGGCGGCGGCCAGCACGTCGCGCATCGTCGGAGGCGCGGGCACCTCGGGGGCGGGCTGCGGGGTCGTCGTCGTCATCACAGCAGGATCGCCGCCCGCCGACCGATAGGTCCAATGCCTGTTCCGACTGCTCGCCATCGATACGGCCGATGATTGGCCGTAGGCTGGCGGCGTGTCCGTCGAGCCCGCTCCCCCGCCCCACCTGGACCTCACGCGCCTGCGCGTCCTGGCCGCCGTCGCGCGCACCGGGTCGGTGACGGCGGCGGCTCGCGAGCTGCACTACGCCCAGCCGTCGGTGAGCCACCACCTGGCCCGCCTCGAGGCCGAGGCGGGGATCGCCCTGCTGCAGCGCGCGGGCCGCGGCGTACGCCTCACCGAGGCAGGCCGCCTGCTCGCCGCCCGCGCGGAGGAGATCCTCGGCCGCGTCGAGGGCGCCCGGCGCGAGCTCGACGCCCTGGTCGGCCTCCGCGCCGGCCGCGCCCGCCTCGCCGCGTTCCCCTCCGCCCTCGCCACCCTGGTGCCCGCCGCCGTCGCGGGCCTGCGGGCCGCGCACCCCGGGCTCGGCGTCGGGCTGGTCGAGGCCGAGCCGCCCGAGGCCGTCGCGGCGCTCCAGGCCGGCGACGTCGACGTGGCCCTCGTCTTCCGGCACACCGACGCCCCGCACGCCCGCCCCGCCATGGACCTCTCGCGCTTCGAGGTCACGGAGGTGCACTCCGAGCCGATCACCCTGATCCGCCGGGCGGCGGACGGGACCGGCGGCTCCCAGGACGGCCCGCCGCCGCTGGCCGACCTGCGTGACGCCGCCTGGATCGCGGGGTGCGAGCGGTGCCGCGCCGACCTGGTCGCACGCTGCGCCACCGCAGGCTTCGACCCGCGCATCGCGTTCGAGACGGACGACTACGTGGCCGTGCAGGCGCTCGTCGCGTCCGGCGCCGGGGTGAGCCTGCTGCCGTCACTCTGCCTGCGCGCGCACCGCAACCCCGACGTCGTGGCGCAGCCCTTGCCCGGCGCCACCCGCGAGGTGCTCGCGCTCACCGTCGGCGCGCCGACCCCGGCGGCGCGCGCTCTCGTGCAGCGCCTGGTCGAGGCGGGCGACGCCGCCCGCGACTAGCGTGGAGGCGTGCCCGGGCAGCTGGCGTGGCAGCCGGACCAGCTCAGCGGCTGGTGGGCCACCGCCGACTACGACGTCGCCCGCGAGGTGCTGCAGCGCGGCGTCGGCGCGCTGCTGTGCCTGGCCTTCCTCCAGGCCCTGGGGCAGTTCCGCCCCCTCCTCGGCGACCGCGGGCTGCTGCCCGTGCGACGGTTCACGGCGCGGGTGAGGTTCCGCGACGCGCCGTCGCTGTTCCACCTGCACTACTCCGACCGGCTGCTGGTCGCGGTGGGCGTGCTCGGGACCGCGGGGGGCGCCGCCGTGGTGGCGGGCCTGCCGCAGGCCGGACCGTGGTGGGTCACGACCGTCGTCCTCCTGGCGCTGTGGGCGGGCTATCTCTCGATCGTGTCCGTGGGCCAGCGGTTCTACGCGTTCGGCTGGGAGACGCTGCTGTGCGAGCTGGCGTTCCTGGCCGCCTGGTTCGGCTCCCCCGCCGTGCCCGTGCCGTTCCTGCTCGTGCTCGCCGCCCGCTGGCTGCTGTTCCGGCTGGAGCTGGGCGCGGGGCTCATCAAGTGGCGCGGCGACCCGGCATGGCGCAACCTCACCGCCCTCGACGTCCACCACGAGACTCAGCCGATGCCCGGCCCGTTCAGCTGGCACGCCCACCACCTGCCGCGCTGGTGGCACCGTACGGAGGTGGTCGGCAACCACGTCACGCAGCTGCTCGCGCCGTGGCTGCTGTGGCTGCCGCAGCCGCTGCCGAGCGTCGCGGGCGGCGTCGTCGTCCTGACCCAGGGCTGGCTGGTGCTGACCGGCAACTTCGCCTGGCTGAACTGGGCGGCGATCGTGCTCGGCGCGGCCATGGTGTCCGACGGCGTGTGGCGCGCCCTGCTGGGCGCCCTGCCCAGTGACCTCGGGGGCGTCGCCCCGGCGGCCGCCGGCACGCCCGGCGTGCCGCTCGGCTACCTCGTGACCGTGTCGCTCGTCGTCGCGCTCCTCGTGGTGCTCTCGGTACGACCGGCGCTCAACCTCGTGTCGCGGCACCAGAAGATGAACGCGAGCTTCGAGCCGCTGCGCCTCGTCAACGCGTACGGCGCGTTCGGCAGCGTGACGCGCAGGCGCGACGAGGTGATCGTCGAGGGCACGCTCGCCGCCATTCCCGGGCCCGACGACTGGCGCGAGTACGGGTTCCGCGGCAAGCCCGGCGACGTCCACCGCCGCCCGCCGCAGGTCGCGCCGTACCACCTGCGGCTGGACTGGGTGCTGTGGTTCGTGCCGCTCGGCGCGCCCGTGCCGTGGCTCCCGGTGCTGTGCCGGCGCCTGCTCGAGGCGGACCCGGCGACGCTCCGCCTCCTGCGCGACGACCCGTTCGACGGCGTCCGGCCGCGGTGGGTGCGGATGCGCCTGTTCCGCTACCGGTACACGACGCCGGACGAACGGCGCCGGACGGGCGACTGGTGGGTGCGGGACGAGCTCGAGACGATCGTCGACCCGGTGAACCTCGCCCTCCTGTCGCGCCCCGGGCGGTCGTGAATCCCAGGCCGCCGCGCACACGCGCGGCATCCTCCCTCTCCGGCGACGACGGCTGAGCTCCCCTGCGCTCCCTGGTCCCGCCGAGCTACCTCGGCACGTTCGGAACTACCTCGGCACGTTCGGAACTACCTGGCCGAAGGACGCTCGCACACGGCCGTGAGCCGACAGCGGACGGGGCGGCCGAGAGGTTCTTTCGCGGGGACGTATCCCTCCCGACGTGGAGGGCGCCCCGGCGCCCGTGAACGCGTCCATGCGAAGAACCTCTCGGCCAGCTCGTCCCCCACCAAGGTCTCGGCCGGACCCGGGACTACACGAGCGAGTCCTGCCAGGCCGCGTTGAGCTTGGCGTAGTGCCCGTCCCCCGCCGCCAGCTCGTCCGGCGTGCCGTCCTCGATCACGCGGCCGTGCTCCATGACGAGCACCCGGTCGGCGATCGCGACGGTCGACAGCCGGTGGGCGATGATGATCGCCGTGCGGTCGGCCAGCAGCGTCTGCAGACCGTGCTGCACCAGCCGTTCGCCGGGGATGTCGAGCGACGACGTCGCCTCGTCGAGCACCAGCACCGCCGGGTCGGCGAGGAACGCCCGCGCGAACGACAGCAGCTGCCGCTGCCCCGCCGAGACGCGGCCGCCGCGCTTGTTGACGTCGGTGTCGTACCCGTCGGGCATGTCCATGATGAACTCGTGCGCCCCGACCGCCCGTGCGGCGGCCTCGATGTCCGCCTGCCGGGCGCCCGGCCGCCCGAGCGCGATGTTCTCGCGCACGGACCCGCTGAACAGGTACGCCTCCTGCGTCACCATGACCACGGCGCGCCGCAGGTCCGTCGTCGACAGGTCGCGCACGTCGACGCCGTCGAGCAGCACGCGCCCCTCGCTCGCGTCGTAGAACCGGGTCACGAGCTTGGCGAGCGTGGACTTGCCCGCGCCCGTCGTGCCGACCAGCGCGACCGTCTGCCCCGCGGGGAGCGTGAGGTCGAGGTCGGGCAGCACGACGGGGCCGTCCCCGTACCGGAAGGTGACGTGGTCCAGCCGCAGGGCGCCCCGCGCGTGCGGCAGCGCCACGGGACGGCGCGGCTCGACGACGGTCGGCTCCTCCGCCAGCAGGCCGGACACCTTCTCGAGCGCCGCCGTGGCGGACTGGAACGAGTTGTAGAAGTTGCCGAGCTGCTGGATCGGCTGGAAGAACCGCTTCACGTACAGCAGGGCCGCCACCAGCACGCCGACGTCCAGCCCACCGGAGTAGACCCGCCAGCCGCCGATCGCGAGCGCGACCGCGACGGCCACGTTCCCGATGAGCACGAGCCCCGGCTGGTAGCGGCCGTTGAGCCCCATGGTGTTGAGGTTCGCGTCGCGGTACTGCTCGCTGAGCCGGCCGTACTCCGCCTCGGTGGTCGACTCCCGGCGGAACGCGTGCACGGCCCGCATGCCGGTCATCGTCTCGACGAACTTCACGATGAGCCGCGCGGACGTGGTGCGCTGCTCGCGGTAGAACACCTGCGAGTGCTTCTGGAACCACCGCGTGAGCAGCCAGGCCGGCACGAGCGCCGCCGCGAGCACGAGGCCCGAGCGCCAGTCGAGCAGGAACAGGCTCAGCCCGGTGAATACCATGAGCATGAGCGACGAGACGACACCCGTCAGCCCGCCGTCGAGCAGCTCGCGCAGCGCCTCGAGGTCGGACGTCTGACGGCTGATGATGCGGCCCGACGTGTACGACTCGTGGAACTCCAGGCTCAGCAGCTGCGTGTGCCGGAAGACGCGGCGGCGCAGGTCCAGGAGCACGCCCTGGGCGATGCGCGCGGCCTGGCGGACGTAGGCGCCGGCGCACAGGCCGCCCACGACCGCGGCGACCAGGTAGGCCGCGCCGACCAGCACGAGGGTGCCGGCGTCGCCGTCCCTGAGGTCGGGCACGGCGGAGTCGATGGCGAGGGACACGAGCCAGGGGCCCGCCACCTGGCCGAGGGTCGAGACCACGACGAGGAGGCCGGCGAGGGCGAGGGCGCCGCGACGCGGCCGGAGCAGCTCGCCCAGCAGCCGCAGCGACCGGGACCTGACGTCGCGGGATGCCTGGGCGTCGAGCTGGGTGGCGTCGTCCGCCGTCGCGTCGGTGGGCCGGCGGTGGTCGTCCGGGTCCGGCCCGGACGTCGCGGGCCGGGACGGTTCCGGAGTGCTGGGGCGGCTCACCGCTGGACCTCCTCGTTCTGGGCCTGCTCGGGTTCCTCCTGGTCGGAGTGCTCGGCGCACTCCTCCCAGTCCTGCTCCAGGCTGGAGATGACGTGCCGGTAGTGCGCGTCGGTGGCGAGCAGGTCGCGGTGGGTGCCCACGGCCGTGATCCGGCCGTCCTGGAGCACGGCGACCCGGTCGGCGAGCGCCACCGTGGACGGCCGGTGCGCGATGACGAGGCTCGTCGTGCCGTGCAGGACGTCGCGCAGGCGCGTGGTGACGGCCTCCTCGGTGGCGACGTCGAGCGCGGACAGCGGGTCGTCGAGCACGAGCACGGCGGGTCGTGCCGCGATGGCACGGGCGAGCGCGAGGCGCTGCCGCTGCCCGCCGGACAGGGACAGGCCCTCCTCCCCGATCCGGGTCTCGACGCCCTGCGGCAGGTCGGCGACGAAGCCCGCCTGCGCCACCTCGAGCGCCTCGTGCAGGCGCCGCTCACGCTCCTCCTCCGGCACGGCGTCGGGGCCGGCCTCGGGGACGCCGAGCAGCACGTTGTCGCGGACCGACGCGGAGAACAGCGTGGGGTCCTCGAACGCGACCGCGACCGCACGACGCACGTCGTGCCGCCGCATGCGCCGCACGTCGACGCCGTCGAGCAGCACCTGGCCGGCGGTGACGTCGACGATGCGCGGCACCACCATCGCGAGGGTGGACTTGCCCGAGCCCGTGAGGCCGACGAGCGCCGTCGTGGTGCCGACGGGGAGCTCGAGGTCGACGTGCTCGAGGACCGGGCGCGACGCGTCCTCGTACCGGAAGGAGACGTCGCGGAGCTCGACGTGGCCGCGCGCCGGACCGACCTCCACCGGGTCGGCGGGGTCGGCCAACGGGTTCGGGGTCTCCATGACCTCGAAGAAGCGGTCGACGGCCGTGCGGGCGTTGAGCGTCATCGACAGGGTCATGCCGAGGTCGACCACGGGGCCGTTGATCACGGCGGTCGTCAGGAAGAAGGCCACGAGGCTGCCGACGGTGATCTGCCCCTGGGCGGCGAGCACCGTGCCGAGCACGAGGCAGACGGCCAGCGTGACCTCGGGGATGAGCTGCAGCGACGTGGTGACGGTGGCCTGGTTGCCCGCCTTGCGGATCTCCGTGCGGCGCAGCTCCTCCGCCTGGTCGGTGAACGAGTCGAGGGCGTCGCGCCCGCGACCGAACGCCTTGAGCACACGGATGCCGTGCACGGACTCCTCGACGGTGGTGGCGAGGTCGCCCGACTGGTCCTGGGACAGGCGCGCGATGACGCGGTACCGCCTCGAGAAGCGGAACGCGATGACCGTCACCGGGATCGCGCCCGCAAGGTAGACGAGGCCGAGCCAGCCGGCGGTGGCCAGCAGGATGCCCACCCCGACGACGATCGTCACGATGCTGACGACGAGCTGCAGGAGGCCGAAGACCAGCCAGCGTCGCAGCAGGCCGAGGTCGCCCATGATCCGGCTCAGCAGCTGGCCGCCGGGCCACCGGTCGTGGAACGCGACGGGCAGGTCCTGCAGGTGGCGGAACAGTGCCATCCGCAGCTCGGCCTCGACCCGCGTGCCGGGGTACATCACGAGGTTGCGGCGCAGCAGGACGAGCCCGGCCTCCGCGACGCCCAGGACGAGCACGAGGAGGACGGGCACCACGAGGGCCCCGAGGTCGTGGGCGGCGGCACCCTCGGCGAGCGGGCCCTCGACCAGGGTCTGCAGCACGCGCGGGATCGCCAGCGCGGCGAGGCTCGCACCGATCGCGGAGAAGAGCCCGCCGACCATGCGCGGCACCGCCGGCCGGACGTACGGGTAGAGCCGGCGCACCGACGCGAACGTGGAGAGCTCGGAGCCCGCGGGGGCGACGGCGGGCCCGGCGGCGGCGGCGCCCGTGCGGCCGGGCGGCCCCGCGGCGCGGCCCGGCGGGGTGCCGGTCGCGACGGGACGGCGGGGAGCGGAGGAGGCGGTGCTCCTCCTGGGACTTTCGGAGGGATCGGCGCGGCGGGCGCCTCGGCTGCGGCTGCGCGAAGTGCGCTTCGTGTCGGGCATCACACCTATTCTGTCACTCGCCTCCGACACACTTGCCCCGGTCACGCGGTGCGCCCCGAGCTCGGGACACCGCTTACCGCCGCGGGATCCCGCCGTCGCGCACGACGGCGGGACCCGGACGGGCCGCGGTGGACCGGGGGTCAGCCCACCACGACGCGCCCGACCGTGGGCTCGACCGTGGGTGCCCCGGTCTGGTCGAAGAACGCCAGCTCGTGCTCGCACGCCGCGTGGAACGTCGCCGCCATCCGGTCCCGGGTGACCGGGTCGGCCGCCGCGGCGGCGCGGCGCAGGATCGCGACGGCCTCGCGCGTCGCGTCCGCGAACGCGTCGTCCGCGTACGTGCCCAGCCACGCCCCGTACGGGTGACCCGGGTGGTCGCGGGCGGCCAGCCGCTCCCCCACGTCCTGGTAGATCCAGTAGCAGGGCAGGACGGCGGCGACGAGGGTCGCGTAGTCGTCGCCGGCCACGCGCAGGTGGTCGAGGTACGCGGCCGTCGTGGGGCTGGCGGGCACGTCCTGCGGCTCCCCGCCCAGCCAGCGGGTGTGCAGGTCGAGCTCGGTCACCAGGGCGCCGTGCGCGCCGCCGGCCCAGAACGCCTGCTCGGCCCGCGTGGGAGCCAGCTCGCTCGCCCGCGCGAGGCAGCGCGCGTAGTCGCGCAGGTAGAGCGCGTCCTGCTCCAGGTACGTGCGGAAGTGGTCGGCGTCGAGCGTCCCGTCGCCCAGCGACCGGACGAACGCCAGGTCGTCGATCGCGGCGCGCACGCCCGCGGCGTCGTCCCACCAGCGGGCGACGACGTCCTCCGCCCCGTCCTGACCTGATGCCCCGCCCGCACCGGACGCACCGGACGGCGCGAGCGGCTCCGCGCCGCCGGCGCGCAGCCCCACCAGGTGGTCGACCGGCCCGTTCCCGCCGCCGACGCGCAGGGCCTCCCCGGCCCGGATCGCCGCGGTCAGCCAGGCCTTCGTGCCGCGCAGCGCCTCGGCCCAGTCCCCCGTGCGCGCGTACCGCGCGGCCAGGCCGCTGGACAACGAGCAGCCGGTGCCGTGGGTGGAGGTGCTGGTCAGGCGCGGCCCGGGGAGCTCCGCCAGCACGCCCTGCGGCCCGACGAGCGCGTCCGGGGCCCCCGCCCCCGTCGCGCCCGTCCCCGAGGCGCCCAGGTGGCCGCCCTTCGCCACCACCAGGACCCCGTGCCGGGAGGCCAGGCGTCGCGCCTGCTCGAGCGCGGCGGGCCAGTCCGCGGCCGACGGTTCCTGCGCGAGGACCGCGAGCTCGGGCAGGTTCGGCGTCACGACGTCCACCCGGGACAGCAGGTGCCGCACGGCGTCCTCGGCCGCCGGGTCGAGCAGGCGGTCCCCGCTCGTGGCGACCATCACCGGGTCCAGGACGACGGCGGGTCGCGCGCCCGTCGCGCCGGGCGGCAGGGCGTCGAGCCAGGCGGCCACGGCGTGGGCCACGGGGGCCGAGGCGAGCATCCCGATCTTCACGGCGTCGACGGCCACGTCGTCGGTGACGGCGTCGAGCTGCGCGGCCAGGAACGCGGCGGGCGGCACGTGCACGTCGCGCACCCCCCGCGTGTTCTGCACGGTCAGGGCCGTGACGGCCGCCATCCCGTAGCCGCCCGCGGCCGCGATCGACTTGAGGTCCGCCTGGATCCCGGCGCCCCCGGACGGGTCGGACCCGGCGACGGCCAGGACGCGGGGGCGACTGCCCCTCGTCGGCGCCGGGGCCGCGGGAGCAGGGGCGGTGGAGCCGGCGCTGCCGGCGGAGCTGTCTTCAGGTGCGCGCGCACTCATGTCGACATCCCTTCGCTAGTACGAGCTAGATCAGGTTCGACGGGTGTGTTCTCAGCGCCCGCCGGCCGGGTCGCGACGTCGTCGTGACGATGTCGCGGCGATGACCGGTCGGGACGCACCCCGTGTCGTGCCGCCCACCGTAGCCCAGGCCTGCGCGGGCGGCGGGCGGCGTCCCGCGGCGCGTGTCGGCGTCACGCCGCGCCTCGCCAGGCCCTCGCGCCGCAGGCCCGCGGCCTGTTCGCGGCGCGGTAGGGTGCGGGGGTGCCCGTGGTCGTCCGTCGTGCGCGCGAGCTCCTCGTCGCCGGCACGACGCTCAGCATCGCGGCCGCCGCCCACCTCCTGGCCGGCGGCGCGCTCCCCGGGGCACCCCTCGCCTGGCTCGTCGTCGTGGCGCTCACGGCGCCGCTCGCGGTGTGGACCGCCCGCCGCCGGCTGACGCTCCCCCGCCTGCTCCCCGCGATGGTCGCGCTCCAGCTCGTGCAGCACACGACCCTGTCCGTGCTCGGCGCGGCGGGCACGGACGCCTCGCCGTTGGCCTCGACCCTGCTCACGACCCTGCCCTCGACGCCGGGGGCCGCGCCGGACGGGCACGCCCTGCACGCGCTGGGCCCGGGCTCCCTCGGGCCCGCGACCGGCGGCGGGCTGCACCTGCACCACGCGGACGACCCCGGGACGACGTCCTGGATGCTCGCCGCGCACGCTGCCGCGGTGCTGCTCACCGCCCTGCTGCTCGCGGCGGGCGACCGAGCGGCCGTCAACGTCGCGGGCCAGCTGCGGCTCGTCGCGGTCCTCGTGCTGGGCCCGGCGGCGCCGCCCGTCGTCCGCGAGCCCGCCGTCGTCGTCGGGCGCACCTGGCACCCCCTCCGGGCCCGCGCCGTCCGGCGCACCCCGCCACGAGGCCCCCCGCTGCTCCCGGGCGCCCTCGTGCGCGCCGCCTGACCCTGCCCTGGTCCGTCGTCGGACGGGGGCGGGTCCCTCGTCGTCCGACGACCCCTGACCACCCCTGAGCACCAGGAGCAGCACACCCATGTCCAGGACCATCCCTGCCCTCACCCCTGCCCTCCGCGCGCGCCGCCTCGCCGGCGCCGCCGCCCTCACCGTGCCGGCCCTCGTCCTCGGCGCGGCCGCCGCCTCCGCGCACGTGACCGTGACCCCCGACGCGGCCGAGGCCGGGTCGTACGCCACCCTCACCTTCAAGGTCCCGAACGAGTCCGCCGAGGCCTCGACCACCGCCGTGAAGGTCGACCTCCCCACCGACACCCCGTTCACCAGCGTGTCCGTGGAGCCCGTGCCGGGCTGGACGGCGAAGGTCACCCAGGCGCCCCTGCCCGAGCCCGTCGAGGTGCACGGCACCACCGTGACCGAGGCGCCGGCGAGCATCGAGTGGACCGCCGACGACGCCGACGCCGGCATCGCTCCGGGCGAGTTCCTCCGGTTCACCGTGTCCGCCGGTGCTGTCCCGGACGGCGTCGAGGAGATCGCCCTGCCCGCCACGCAGACGTACTCCGACGGCGAGGTCGTCGCCTGGGACCAGGAGGCGACCGGCGACGCGGAGCCCGACCTCCCGGCACCCGTCCTGCAGGTCCTCCCGGCGGCCGAGGACGGCGGCCACGGCACGGCGTCGGCAGCCGGCGCCACGGACTCGGCCGCGGACGCCGGCACAGACGCGGGCACGGACGCGGCGGCCGACGACGACGCCTCCGGCACCCTCCCGCTGGCGCTCGGCGCGGCGGGCCTCGGTCTCGGGCTGGTCGGCGCCGTCACGGGCGTCGCCGCCCTGGCGCGGACCCGCGCCACCGGCACCGGCACCGGCACCGGCACCGGCACCGGCACCGGCACCGAGCAGCGATGAGCGCGCGACGCGCCCTCGCCGCAGCCGGGTCGCTCGCCCTCGCCCTCGGCCTCGGGGCCGCGGGGGTCGTCGGCGCGGCGCCCGCGAGCGCCCACAACGTCGTCGTCGGCACGTCGCCGGCCTCGGGGTCCGAGGTGACGGAACCGCCCGGGTCCGTCGACGTGACGTTCGACGACGTCGTCCTCGATCTGTCCGCGGAGGGCTCCAGCACGGTCGTCACCGTGACGGACGCCGACGGCACCGACTACGCGACCGGGTGCCCGACGATGCAGGACCGCACCGTGTCGGTGCCCGTCGCCCTCGGCGAGGGCGGCGAGTACACGGTGGACTGGCGGATCGTGTCGGCCGACGGGCATCCGACCAGCGGCGCGTTCTCCTTCACCTACGACCCGCCCGCCGGGGCCGAGGCCGCCACCCCGGCGACGGACGCGCCGCCGTGCGCCCCGGCCGGGGCCGCGGGCGCGGACGAGGCGTCCTCCGGAACCGCTGACGGCGCGTCGGCCGCCGAGGACGGGGGCGGCGACGCCTCCGAGCTGGTCGTGGTGCTCGGCATCGCGGGGGGCGTCGTCGTGCTCGCCGGCGCGGCGGTGCTCGTGGCGCTGCGGATCGCGCGACGTCGCGGCTGACGCACCGCACCCTGCGACGTGTCAGGGCGAGGGCCGGGTACACCGCGCCCTCGCCCTGACACGTCGCGGCGGCCCCGAGCTGTCAGGGTCAGGGCCGGATACACCGTTTGCGCTGGCCCTGACAGGTCGCGGTCGTGACCCTCCGGGACGCCCGCGTCGTCGTCGGGTCGTCCCCGCACCGGGCCGGAGCCGCCTACGATGCCGAGCATGGATGCGGGGCAGATCGTCGGGGTCGTGACGGGCCTGGTCGTAGTAGTCGTGCTGGTCACGGCGGTGGCCTTCTGGGCGGCGCGGCGGCGCAGGGCCGCGCGTGGGCGGGCACAGGACCTCGAGGCGGAGCTGCAGCGGCTCGGCGTGGAGGCGGGCTCGGCCCTGGTGCGCGCCGACGAGCGGGCCCGCCTCGCCGAGGACGAGCTCGCGTTCGCCCAGGCCGAGCTGGGCGACCGGGAGACGCGCGAGCTCGCACCGACCCTGCGCCGTGCGCGGGAGCGCCTGTCCGAGGCGTTCCATCTCAACCAGCTCCTGCACGACCACGTCCCGGACACGGACCAGCAGCGCCGGGAGTGGTCGGCCCGCGTCGTCGACCTGTGCCGGTCGGCCGACGGCTCGCTGGACGAGCTCGACCGCGGCCTCGCCGCCCTGCGGCAGACGGTCCGCTCGACCCCCGACGCCGTCGACCGGGTCGACCGCGAGCTGGCCCGGGTCCGCGAGGCCGTGCCCGCCGCGCGCGCCGACCTCGAACGCCTGCGGGCGCAGTACGACGCGCAGGCCCTGCTGCCCGTCGCGGACAACCCCGAGCAGGCGGAGCGGCTGCTCGAGTTCGCCGGCCGCAGCACCGCCGCGGCACGCAAGCGCCTCACGACCCAGCAGGTCGCGGAGGCCGGGGCCGCGGCCCGCGCGGCGGAGGAGGCCGTACGCCGCGCGGAGGGGCTGCTGCGCGCCGTCGACGACTACGAGGCCGAGGCGCTGCGCGCGGAGGCGGCGCTCGGCGCGATCGTCGCGGAGTCGCGGGCCGAGCTCGCCCAGGCGCGCGCCCTCCCGACGGCTCAGCGGGCGGGACGGATCGACGGCGCGGTGACCGCTCTCGAGGACGCCCTGGCGGCGCTGCCCGCGCCGGGCACGCCGGGCGACCCGGTGGGCTCCCTCACCCGGGTCCGCGAGGCCAACACCGCGCTCGACGACGCCGTGGCCGAGCGGGCCGAGCACGACGAGCGCACCCGCCGGGCGGCGTCCCGGCTCGGGCCCGCGCTCGACGACGCCGAGCGGCAGCTCGCCTCGGCGCGGTCCGTCGTCGACGACTACCGCGCCCCCGTGGGCCCCGACGCCCGGACGCGCCTGGCGGAGGCCGAGCGCGAGGTGGCGCAGGCACGGGCGGCGCAGGACCCGGAGCGCGGCGTGGCCGCCGCCCGCCGGGGTGCCGCGCTCGCCGCGGAGGCCGCGACGCTGGCGCACCGCGACATCGCCCGGTCCGGGCAGGGCCAGCGCTGGGACGGCGGGTACAACGGCGGCCCCGACGGGTACGGCGGCGGGTACGGCTGGCAGGGTGGCCGGCGCCCCGGTGGTCGCGGCGGGTCCGACGTCTTCGGCGCCGTCCTGGGCGGGATGGTGCTGGGCGGCATCCTCGACGACATCGGGGACATCGGCGACATCTTCGACTGACGGTGAGTTCGACCGACCGTGACGGCGGCGTCGACGAGCACGACGAGCACGGGAGGGTGTATGGCCACCACGGTGCGGCGGCGGGTGCGGGTGCACGGCCGCGTGCAGGGCGTCGGGTTCCGCTGGTCGACCCGGGAGGCGGCGCGCCGCGCGGGCGTGGGCGGCGTCGTGCGCAACCTCCCCGACGGCACGGTCGAGGCGGAGGTCGAGGGCACACCCGACGCGGTGGACGCGATGCTCGCGTTCCTGCGCGAGGGCCCGCCCGCGGCCCACGTCACCGGCGTCGACGTCGAGGAGGTCCCGCCGCTGGGCGACACCGTCCTCGTCGTCAGCGACTGAGCACGTCGCGCGGCACGTCGCGCGGGGCGTCCCGCCCCGGCAGCCGCGCCGCCACGTGCTCGACGACGCCGGCCCGCGTGCGCCCGTGCTCCTCGACCACGAGCCCGCGCTCGAGCACCCACCGCAACGGCCGGCGCCGGAAGTGCTCGCCGGCCAGGGGCACGCTCACGACGTCCGCGAGCGCCTGCAACGCCCGGAGCGGCCAGGCGCTGGACGCCACGTGGTCGGCCAGCAGGAGCAGCCCTCCCGGACGCAGCACCCGTGCCATCTCGGCCAGGGCCGCCCGCTCGTCGGCGATGCCGCACAGCGAGAACGTGCACACCACCGTGTCGAACGAGGCGTCGGGCAGGTCGAGTGCCTGCGCGTCGCCGACGCGCAGGTCGGCGTCCGGGTCGAGGCCGAGGCCGAGCCGCACGGCACGGTGCCGCGCGACGTCGAGCATCCCGGCGCTCTGGTCGACGCCCACGAGGCCGCCGGGGCGCGCCGTCACCGCGGGCGGGTAGTGCTCGAGGTTGAGACCCGTGCCGACGGCGACCTCGAGGGTGCGGCCCTCGGCCAGCGCGCACACCCGCCGCCGCAGGCCGGGGAACATCCTCCGCTCGGCGGCCGTGAACGCCCGGTCGTAGCCCGCGGACTCGCGGTCCCACCGCCGTCGTAGCCGCGCCGCACGCCCGCGCTGTGCGCGCCCCCGCGGCACGCCGTCGTCGCTGGTCACCGCCCCAGGGTCCCACGACCGCAGCGACCGCGACAGAGCCGCGGACCACGTAGCATTTCGCACGTGACGAGTCCTACCCACGCCCGCCCCGTCCGACGCCGTGGCGTCGGCAGCGCCGTCGTGGGCGGCGTCGGCGAGATCCTCATCACCCTCGGGGTGGTGCTCGGGCTGTTCGTCGTGTGGCAGCTGTGGTGGACGTCGGTCGAGGCCACCGCCCAGGCGCAGGAGGTCATGCAGGAGTTCGAGGCGACCCTGCCGCCCGCCAACCCCGAGCCGGCCGAGCTGCGCACGGACGCCCCGCCCGTGCCCGACGCCGTCGGCTACGGCGAGACGATCGGGACGCTCATCGTGCCCGCCTGGTACGGCCTGACGAACAACGCGATGCCGATCGCGGAGGGCACCGGCATGGACGTGCTCGACCGGGCGATGGCGGGGCACTACGAGACGTCGCAGCAGGTGGGCGACGTCGGGAACTTCGCGCTCGCCGGGCACCGTCGCACGCACGGCAACTCGTTCCGGCACGTCGACAAGCTGGAGAAGGGCGACCAGATCATCGTCGAGACGGCGAAGACCTGGTACGTCTACGAGGTCACCGACCACGAGATCGTCACGCCGGACCAGGTGGACGTGGTGGCGCCGGTCCCCCACCATCCGGACGAGAAGCCCACCGAGCGGCTGCTGACCCTCACCACCTGTCACTCGCTCACCCTGGGCGAGTACGGCAACGACCACCGCTGGATCACGTACGCGACCTTCGTCGGGTGGATGGACCGCGCCGACGGCACCCCCGAGCAGGTCCGCTGAGGCTGGAGACGACATGTACGCGTGGATCTTCCGCCACCTGCCGGGCAACGTGTTCTGGCGCGTCCTGCAGTCGCTGGTGCTGGTCGCCGCCATCGTGGCGGTCCTCTTCCTGTGGGTCTTCCCCGCGATCGCCCCGTACCTCACGCTGCTGGAGGGCGACCCCGCGGTCGGCTGACGCTCAGCTGCTCGCGCGCACCACGAGCTCCGGGTCGAACAGCACCTCCTCGGGCGCCGACGTCGGGTCGTCGATCTCCCGCAGCAGGATCTCCGCGGCGGTGGTCCCGATGGCCTCGGCCGGCTGGCGCACCGTCGTCAGCGGGACGGCGCCGGTGGTCGCGAACGGGATGTCGTCATAGCCGACGAGGGCGACGTCGTCGGGCACCCGCACCCCGCCGTCCAGCAGGGCGCGCACGAGGCCGAGGGCGTGCATGTCGTTGCCGGCCAGGACGGCGTCCGGCCGCTCGCCGGGGGCCGCCGCGGCGATGCGGCGGCCCACCTCGGCACCCTCGGCCATGCCCAGGTCGTCCGAGTGCACGACCTCCAGCGTCGCCCCCGCGGTGGCGTCCACGACCTCCTGCATCCCGGCGAGCCGCCGGCGGACCTGCTGCACCCGGGCTCGGCCGGTCGCCGCGAGCAGCCGGCGGCGGCCGCCGTCCACGAGGTGCTGCGCGGCGAGCCGCCCGCCCTCCCGGTGCCGCAGCGAGACGGTCGACAGCCGCCCGGCCGGGTCCTGCTGGTCGACCACGACGACCGGGCTGCCGCGGTCCTTGCGCGCCGTCAGGGCGGCCATCTGCGCGTCGTGCGGGGCCACCACCATGCCGTCGAACCGCAGCTGCTCGAACAGGGCGACGAGGCGCTCCTGCTGCTCGGGCGACTCGTGGGTGCTGCCCGTGACGAGGGTGAGGTCCGCGCCCGCGACCACGCGCTCGACGGCGGTCACGACGTCCGCGAAGAACGGGTTGGACGCGTTGATCACCGACACGCCGACGATGCCGGAGCGCTGCCAGCGCAGCTGCCGGGCGGACAGGCTCGGCACGAACCCGAGCTGCTCCACCGCGGCCCGGATGCGCGCCGTCGTCGCGGGCGCCACCTTCTCCGGGCGGTTGAGGTAGTTGGAGACGGTCGCCGCGGACACGCCGACGTGCCGCGCGACGTCGTGGATGGTCACCATCGGCCCGCCCCCGCCAGGACGGGGCGGTGCAGGATGGGCGGATGGACACGCGACCCGCTCCCCGCGCTCCGCTGCGCTTCGGGGTCAAGCTCACGCAGGACGCCCCGGTCGGCACCTTCCGCCAGGTGTGGCAGGTCGCCGACGAGGCCGGGTTCGACCACGTGTGGGTGATGGATCATCTCGCCTCCCTGGGCGCGGACGACGACCGTCCGATCTTCGACGCGTGGGCCATGCAGGCGGCGATGGCCGTGGCCACCTCGCGGGTGCGGATCGGCTGCATGGTGTCGGGCAACTCCTACCGGCACCCGGTGATGCTGGCCAAGCTGGCCACGACCGTCGACCACCTGTCGGGCGGCCGGCTGGAGCTCGGGATCGGCGCCGGCTGGAACGAGCACGAGCACACGATGTACGGGCTCGACCTCGGCACCGTGCGCGAGCGCATGGACCGCCTCGAGGAGTCGCTGCAGATCCTCACGTCGCTCTGGACGCGACCGCGCACCACGTTCGACGGCGCGCACTACCGGCTCGCCGACGCGGTCGCCGAGCCGAAGCCCGTGCAGCGCCCGCACCCGCCGATCTGGGTGGGCGGCTCCGGGCCGAAGCGCACCCTGCGGCTGGTGGCGCGGTACGCCGACGCGTGGAACGACACGTCCAGCTCGCCGGAGCAGGTGGCGGCGCTGGGCGAGGTGCTCGACCGGCACTGCGCCGACGTCGGGCGCGACCCGGCCGAGATCCGGCGCACCGTGCAGCTGCGGCTGCGCGAGCACCCGCTCGCCGAGCTCCCCGGGCTCGTGGAGCGGTATGCCGCGGCGGGCGTGACGGAGTTCGTGGTCGTGCTGTCCTCGGGCGAGGCCGCGCTGCGCGAGCTCGACGGCGTGGTCGCGGCGCTGCCCGCGCTGCGTGCCGCCGCCTGAGCCGGCCGGCACTCCGCTCCCCCGCACTAGGCCGCCCCGGCCTGCGCGGCGTGCAGCGCGGCGTACCGGGCGCCGCGCCGCAGGAGCTCGTCGTGGCTGCCGACCTCGACGACGCGGCCGTGCTCGAGCACGACGATGCGGTCCGCCGCCCGCACCGTGGAGAGCCGGTGGGCCACGACGAGCGTCGTGCGGTCGCGCATGAGGCGGTCGAGGGCGTCACGCACGACGGCCTCCGCCTCGGGGTCGAGCGCGCTGGTGGCCTCGTCGAGGAAGAGCACGCGCGGGTCGCGCACCAGCGCCCGCGCGATGGCGAGGCGCTGCCGCTGGCCGCCGGACAGCCGGGCACCGCGCTGCCCGACCACCGTGTCCCACCCGTCCGGGAGCGCGTCGACGAACTCGAGCGCGTTGGCGTCGCGCAGGGCCGCGCGGACCCGGTCGTCGGTCGCGGCAGGGTCCTCGCCGGTGGTGTCCAGCCCGTACGCGACGTTCTCCCGGATCGTGCCCTCGAAGAGCACCGACTCCTGCGGCACGACCGACACCCAACGCCGCACGGTGCGCAGGTCGAGCTCGGCCATGTCCGCGCCGTCGAGCAGGAGGCGGCCCGCGGTGGGCCGCACGAACCCGAGGACGAGGTTGAGGAGCGTCGACTTGCCGGAGCCGGACGGCCCGACGAAGGCGACGGTCTCCCCCTCGCGGACCTCGAGGTCGACGTCGTGCAGCGCGTCCTGCGTCGCGTCCGCGTACCGGTGCGAGACGTGCTCCAGGCGCAGGTGCCCGCGCACCTCGTCGACGCGCCGTCGCCCCTCGTTGCGCTCCAGGTCGGGCTCGGTGAGCACCTCCGCGATCGAGCGCACGGACTCCACGCCGCGCGCGGTCACGGGCACGAGGTTGAGCACCTGGGTGAGGCCCTGGGTGAGGAGCCCGAAGTACGTCGACAGCAGCACGACCTCGCCGGGCGTGACGGGGATGAGCCCGGTGAGGGAGACGACGGCGGCGAGCACCAGGCAGCAGACGCCGAGCAGCTGCATGGCGACCCACGAGACGGACGCGACCCGCCCGTTGAGCAGGTCCAGCCGCAGGGCGGCGCGCCGCACCTCGTCGGCGCCGTCGGCGACGCGGGACACGGCCGTGCGCTCCAGGCCGTGGGCGCGCGTCACGGGGATGAGGGACGCCATCTCCCCCACCTGCGCCGAGAAGCCCTCGATCTCGCGGCGGAACTCGGCGTTGCGCGCCTGCGAGCGCCGCGACATCGTGCGCCGGATCACCAGCGCCGTCGGGATGGCGAGCGCGTACACGGGCAGGAACTCGGGCACCTTGAGCGCCGTCATGGTGATCGCGCCGACCATCACCATCGCCGCCGACAGGAGGGGGTGGGTGACCTGCTGGAGCATCAGCTCCACGTTCTCGACGTCGCGCACCACCTTGCTCTGCACGACGGCGGAGCTGGCCCGCGAGTAGTACCCGATGGACAGCTCCTGCAGCCGCTCGACGAGCGCGTTGCGCAGGGCCGCGCCCGTGTCGCGCACGACGGTCATGAAGTTCCGCGTGTACACGATGTGGTTCGGGTAGTTCTGCGCCAGGAGCGCGACGGCCACGGCGAACCAGATCAGCACGGTCGTCACCGGTCCGCCCTCGGCCACGACGTCGATCACCGCCCCCGTGATGACCGGCAGGAACCACAGGGGCGTCTCCTTCACCGCGAAGGCGAGGAGCGCGACCGTCATGCGGCGTGGCCGCGTGGCCAGCAGGCGCAGCAGGGAGCGCACCGGCCGTCGGCCGTCGAGGAGGGGCTGGTCGGACGTGCTGGCAAGGGCTTTCCGGCGCACGAATCGATTCTAGTCAGGACTTCGCCCCGGGCGCGGGTGCGGTCCTCACCACAGTCGGGCCGAGACGGTCGGTGGGCGCCCCGAGCGCGACTAACCTGATGCCGTGGCTACCTTCTCGAGCGTGACGCGCCAGCACATCCTCCGGGCGATCGAGGAGCACGACGACCGCGGCCCCGACGCCTTCGTCGGCGTCTACGGGTTCACGCCGACGCCCGGCCACACGTTCGTCCACGACGAGCGCACCTACGACTCCAAGGCCGTGCTCGGCGTCGCGCACAAGTACGCCACGGGCGTCCCGGCGCGCGCCGAGGACCTCGTCGACGCCAAGTGCGACGACGCCGGCATCCTGCGCAAGCACGGGTTCGCCGCCACCGCGCCGGCGTCGGCCGCACCGGCGCCCGCACGCAAGACGGCCGCCCCGCGCCGCAAGGCCACGAGCGCCCCCGCCCGCAAGCCCGCCGCCCCGGAGCCCGAGCTCGCGATCTGCCCCACCTGCTTCACCGCGCTGCCCGCCACCGGCATCTGCGACGAGTGCGGCTGAGCGCCCGCGACCGCTGACCCGCCGCGCCCCGCTCAGCCGGCCTGATGGCGCACGCGCGCCGCCTGCGTCGTCAGGTGGGTGCGCTCGGCGGTGCTCGTGGCCGCGTCGGCCGCCAGCGCGTAGTGCCGCGCCGCCGCGTCGAGGTCCCCCGCCCGCTCGTGCAGGTAGGCGGCCGCAGCGTCGCGGCGCGGGACGTCGGGCGGCAGCGCCTCCACCAGGCGCAGACCGGCGAGCGGCCCGTCGACGTGCCCGACGGCGACGGCGCGGTTGAGCGCCACCACCGGGTTGCGGGGCTCCAGCCGGAGCAGTTCGTCGTACCACTCGAGGACCTGCGGCCAGTCCGTCTCCTCCGCCGTCGCGGCGTCGTCGTGGAGGGCGGCGATCGCGGCCTGCGCCTGGTACGGCCCGAGCCGGTCGCGGGCGAGGGCGCCCTGCAGCAGCGCGACGCCCTCCGCGATCGCCGCGGTGTCCCAGCGGGAGCGGTCCTGCAGGTCGAGCGGCACCAGCTCGCCCGTCGCGGTGGTACGGGCGTCCCGGCGGGCGTGGTGCAGCAGGAGCAGGGCCAGCAGCCCGGCCGCCTCGGCGTCGTCGGGGACGGCGGCGACGAGCTGCCGCGTCAACCGGATCGCCTCGGCCGCGAGGTCGACGCCGTCCGCCCGTCCCGTGGGTCCGCCCGTGAAGCCCTCGTTGAAGATCAGGTAGAGCACGCGCAGCACGGCGCGCACGTCCCCGGGCTCGTCGAACCGCTCCCCCGCCACCGTCTTCTTCGCGCGTGAGATGCGCTGTGCCATGGTCGCCTCCGGCACGAGGAACGCGCGGGCGACCTGCGCCGTCGTCAGCCCGCCGACCGCCCGCAGGGTGAGGGCCACCGCGGACGCCGGGGACAGTGCCGGGTGGCAGCAGCGGCTGAGCAGCAGCAGGGTGTCGTCGGCCTGCTCCGTCGGGCCCGGCGGGGGCTCGAGCGTCACGCGGATCTCGCGCTGCGCGCGGGACGACGACGACCGGCGCGCGTCGACGAACTTGCGCCACGCGACCGTGACCAGCCACCCCTTGGGGTCCGACGGCGCGCCGCCCGGGGCGTCCCAGCGGCGCACCGCCTCCAGGAGCGCCTCCTGGACGGCGTCCTCCGCCGTCGCGAAGTCGGCACCCCGGCGGACGAGGACGCCGAGGACCTGGGGGCCCAGGTCTCTCAGCGTCCCGTCCCACGACCGGGCCCGGCGTGGGGGCTCGCTCACCCCGTGACCTCGGCGTCGTCGGTGAGGAACGGGCGCACCTCGATCCACTCGTGCAGCGGGCGCCCGCCCGGGCCGGGCGCGGACGACAGGAACGCCGCCGCCTCGTAGGCCCGCTCCGGGGAGTCCACGTCGATCGCCATCCACCCGGCGATGAGGTCCTTGGTCTCGGCGAACGGCCCGTCCGTCACCGGGGGGAGGCCCGCGCCGCCGTACCGGACGAACTCGCCCCTCGGCGAGAGCGCCTGCGCGTCCACGAACTCGCCGCGTTCCTTGAGGTCGTCGATCACCCTGCCCATGAACTCCATGTGCGCGGCGACCTCGTCGGGCGTCCACCGGTCCATCGGCACGTCCGTGCCGGGCACCGGCTCCGGGTTGCCGCGGTAGTGCTTCAGCAGCAGGTACTTGGCCATGGTTCCATCCTGTCGTCGCGGGCGGTGCGTGTCACCGCCGACGCTCCTGGGACGGAGCAGCACGCCGGTTCTCGACATCCGCCCGGTCCGCCTACCGCAGCGACGACCGCGGGGTCGGCGCCAGACGCAGGCGCTGCACGGGGCGCGCCGACGCCGCGGCGAGCGGCGTCAGCACCTCCTCGCGCCAGCGCGCGGAGGACTCGAGCCGCGCCAGCCGCTCGGCGCCCCCGTCCGCGTCGTGGCGGACCAGCGACACGAGCACCTCCTCGCCGGCGCGCACCGGCAGCGCGGGGAACGTGTTGGCGGCGTGCTCGGTGCGCAGGGACGCCACCGGCTCGACGCCGGCGCCCGCGAGCAGCGGGCGCGCCACCTGCTCCAGGTGCTCCGCGGGTGCGTCGTCGAGAGGTCCGTCGAGGGACCAGACGGTCGCCACGACGGTCGAGCGCACCGGGGCGGGCTCCCCCGAGGCCCGTCGCGGCGGCGGGACGGGGAACCCGCCCGACGGGGACGTCGGGCGCAGCAGGAGGACGTCGTCGGAGTCGACCATGGTGGCGTTCGCCCGGTCGCGGTGCGACCGCCACACCGGCCCGTCGTAGAACTCGGCGAGGGCCCGCGCGCGGGACGTCATGTCGTCGAAGCCGCGGAGCCACACGAACCGGTCGGGGTGGTCGAGGTCGCGGAACTGCCCCAGGAGCGTCATCCCCGCCGCCTCCTGCGGCTCGAGGAGCTCGCGCTCGAACAGGTCCACGAAGTCGTCCCGGCGGCCGGGGTGCAGGGTGTACTGCCGGAGCTCGACGACGGGGCAACGCAGGGGCCGGCTCACGACGGTCACCGGTCACGCTCCTCATCGGTCGCAGCGGTGGCGACCGGCGACGGCGGCACGGTCGGCCGCTCCGCAGTCTCCCCGCCGCCGCGCGGCGGGGTCAAGGGACCGGCGCCCCGTCGTCGCCCGCGCGGGTCAGCGGCCGAACAGGCGGGCCAGGAAGCCGCCGCCCGCGGGACGGTCGCCCGAGGCCGGCTCGTCGTCGTGGCCGGGGCACCACTGCCCGGCGGGGACGGAACGGCGCACGTCGTCGACGTGCTGGCCGCAGCCGTTCCAGGTCGTCCTGCCGCAGGTCTTGCAGGTGACGGGGTAACACACGGTGGGGTTCTCCTTCGGTGGTTCGGGGCGGTGTCTATTCCCGCCTCGGCCGGGCTCGGCCGGGCGCGGCCGGGGCGCGGGCCGCTCAGGCCAGCGTGAGGAAGAGCTTCTCCAGCTCCTCGGTGGTGAGGCCGTCCTCGCCGGAACCCGCGTCCGGGCCGGCGAGGCACTCCTTCATCGCGGTCGAGATGACGGCGAAGCCCGCGCGGTCCAGCGCCGCGGAGACGGCGGAGAGCTGGGTGACGACGTCGCGGCAGGACCGGCCGTCCTCGACGGCGTCGATCACGGCGTTGAGCTGGCCACGGGCGCGCCGCAGGCGGTTGAGGATGCGGCGCTGGGCGTCGCTGTCGGTGGTGAGCATCGGGCCCTCCCGGGCGTTCGGTGTGGTCGGTGTCGTCGGTGTGGTCGGTACCGGTCAGGCGAGGGCGGGCTCGGGCACCACGAGCAGGTCGTGGGCGCGGTCGCCGAGGACGGCGCGCAGGGTGAGCGTCCCGCCGGACAGCGAGGCGGAGTCGAAGCCCGCCTGCGCGAGGACCCGGTGGGCGATCGCCGACCGCACGCCCGACGCGCACAGCACGCGCACCGGCCGTCCCGCGGCCGCGGCGCGCACCTCGTCGAGGCGGTCGCGCAGCTCGGTGTGCGGGATGAGCAGGGCGCCGGGCAGGTGCCCGGTCGCGACCTCCTGCGGGGTGCGGACGTCGAGCACCAGGGAGTGCGCCAGGACGGCGTCCACGTCCTGCGCGTGCCAGAGCCGCAGGGTGCCGTCGAGCACGTTGGAGCCGACCATCCCGGCGAGGTTGACCGCGTCCTTCGCCTGGCCGTACGGCGGGGCGTACGCGAGGTCGAGGTCGACGAGGTCGCCCACGGCCATGCCGGCACGCAGGGCCGTGGCCAGCACGTCGATGCGCTTGTCGACGCCGTCGCGCCCCACCGCCTGGGCGCCGAGCAGCAGCCCGTCGTCCGGACGCACGTGGAGCACGAGGTGCACCTGGCTGGCGCCGGGGAAGTACCCGGCGTGCTGGTTCGGGTGCAGGTGCAGCGTGCGGTAGGCGAGCCCGGCGGCATCCAGCGCGGCGCGGTTCGCGCCCGTCGTCGCCGCGGTCAGCTCGCCGACCCGCACGATCGCCGTGCCCAGCGGCGCCGGCAGGGGCCGGGCCGTGCCCGGCCGGACGACGTCGTCGGCGACCAGGCGACCCGCGCGGTTGGCGGGTCCGGCCAGGGCCACGGGGCGCCGGAGGCCCGTGACGGCGTCGGCCTGCACGACCGCGTCGCCGACCGCCCACACGCCCGGGGCGGAGGTGCGGCCGTGCTCGTCGACGACGATCGCACCGCGCTCGCACTCCAGCCCGGCGGCCTCGAACGTCTCCGTGTCCGGTCGCACGCCGACCGACAGCACGACGACGTCGGCCGGCACCCGGGTGCCGTCGCCCAGCACGACGACGTCCTCGTCGGGCCCGGCCTCGACGGCCTCGGCCGCGACCCCGGCCCGCACGACCACGCCGAGCCGACGCAGCTCCTGGGTGACCGGGTGGGCGACCTCGTCCTCCAGCGGCGGCAGCACGTGCGGTCCGAGCTCGACGAGGGTGACCTCGAGGCCGGCGGACGCGAGCGCCTCTGCGGCCTCGACCCCGATGAACCCGGCGCCGAGCACGACGGCACGGCGCGCGCCGGCCTGCACACGCTCCCGCAGCGTGCGGGCATCGTCGACGGTGCGCAGCGTGCGCACCCGCGCGGAGCCGAGCCCGTCGATCGGCGGGCGCACGGCGCGCGCGCCGGGCGCCACCACGAGGGCGTCGTACGGCAGCTCGACGACGCCGGCGGCGGTGGTCGCGGTGACGACGCGCCCGTCGGTGTCCAGCGCGGTGACGTCGTGGCCGGTGCGGACGTCGAGGGCGAGGGCGGCCCGCAGGGACTGCGGCGTCTGCACGAGGAGCCGGTCGGCGTCGGGGATCTCGCCGCCCACGTGGTACGGGAGGCCGCAGTTCGCGAACGAGACGTGCGCGCCGCGCTCGAGCACCACGATCTCGGCGGTCTCGTCGAGACGTCGGGCTCGGGCGGCGAAGCTCATGCCGCCGGCCACTCCCCCGACGACGACGATCCGCCGGCGCGCGGGCGAGGCGACGGCTTCGGGTGCGGTGCTGCTGTCGATCATACGGACGACGATACCCCGGGGGGTATCGCTCGTCCCAATCGGCTGGTCAGCGGCGCGCAGCCCGTGCCGCGCTCAGTCGTCGCCCTCGCCGTCGCGCTCGGCGTCCTGCGCGGACAACGGCGTCGCCACGTCCTCCAGGGAGCGTCGCTCGGCGCCGACGCCGAGGAACATCGCCACCACCCCGCCGGCGATCATCAGCGCGGCCCCGACGTAGTACCCCACGGCGATGCCGGAGATGTCCTGCGCCTCGCTCGCCGACTCGATCAGGCGGCCGAACAGCAGCGGCCCGGTGATGCCGCCGACGGCGGTGCCGACCGCGTAGAAGAACGCGATGCACAGCGCGCGCGTCTCCATCGGGAACACCTCGCTCGCGGTGAGGTACGCGGAGCTCGCCCCCGCCGACGCGACGAAGAAGATCGCCATCCCGAAGAGGGTCAGCGTCCACGCCGTCAGGCCGCCGAGCATCAGGCCCGCGACGGCCAGCAGCACGCCGGACACGAGGTACGTCCCGGAGATCATCCGCACCCGCCCCACCTTGTCGAACAGGGGCCCGAGCGCGACCGCGCCGAGGAAGTTGCTCACCGCGAAGAGCGCGATGTAGGTGCCGGTCTGCCCCACCCCGAGGAAGGTCTGGAGGGTGTCGCCGAACGTGAAGAAGAACGCGTTGTACAGGAACGCCTGCCCCACGAACAGCGCGAGGCACAGGATCGTGCGCCGCGGGTACTCGGAGAACACGGTCCGCGCGACCCGCGCCAGGCTCACCGTGTGCCGCTGCTTCACCGTGAGGGAGCCCTCCGGCTCCGGCAGGTCCACGCCGTCCTGCTCGGCGACGCGCCGCTCGATGCCGGTGACGATCCGCTCGCTGTCCTGCTCGCGCCCGTGGATGAACAGCCAGCGCGGGCTCTCCGGCACGTTGCGCCGGACGAACAGGACGCACAGCCCGAGCACGGCCCCCAGCGCGAAGCACAGCCGCCACCCCAGCCAGGCCGGGATCAGCTCGGGGTTCAGCAGCGGGATGGTCAGCAGCGCGCCGCCCGCGGCGCCGAGCCAGTACGACCCGTTGATGGCGATGTCGATCCGACCGCGGTACTTCGCGGGGATCAGCTCGTCGATCGCGGAGTTCACCGCCGCGTACTCGCCGCCGATGCCCAGCCCCGTGACGAACCGCATCGCGAAGTAGTACAGCGGGTTCATCGAGAACGCCGTGAGCACGGTGCCGGTCAGGTACACGAGCAGCGTGAGGATGAACAGCCGCTTGCGGCCGAACCTGTCGGTGAGCTGGCCGAACACCAGGGCCCCGAGGCACGAGCCCGTCACGTACACGGCGCCGGCCAGCCCGATGTCCGCGCTCGTGAGGCCGAGCCCGGTGTCCCCCTTGAGGGCGTCGGACAGGTTGCCGACGATCGTCACCTCGAGGCCGTCGAGGATCCAGACCGTCCCCAGGCCGACGACGATCATCCAGTGCCAGCGCGCCCACGGGAGCCGGTCGAGCCGGGCGGGGATGTCGGTGGTGATGGTCCGCAGCGTCGTCGCGCCGCCCTGGGTCGAAGGCATGCTCCGTGGTACGCCGCCCCCGAGATGCACGCACGGCGACGACTTGTACGTTCGTTCACATGGTTGCTCACCCGAACGGACCACGAGGCCCGCGCGTCCGGCACCGCCGGGCGCTCCGCACCGCGAGCGCCGCGGCCCTGGCCGCACCGCTCGCCCTGACCGCCGCGGCGGCCGACGGGACGGAGGGCCGCACGGCCTCCGGCCTCGCTCCCCCGGCCTCCGCCCTCGTCACCGACGACCCCCCGGGCCCGACGGGCGGCATCGACGGCGACGCGGTGCAGTACCGGCTCCAGCACGAGGTGTCGGACGACGCACGGACCGCCTCCCCGCAGACCGACGACGCGACCCGGGTGCAGGAGGAGGACGCCGGCGACACCGTCCGCGACCGCGGGGCGTCCGCCCAGCGCCTTCCCGGGAGCCCCGACGCGCGGGCCGCCGCCGGCTGGGAGGTGCGGGTGGACGGCGGGCTCGGCACCGCGGCGATCGAGCCCGAGGAGGTCGCGCCGAACCCGGAGGACGACGGCTCCCTCTCCCTGGCCCGCGACCTCGGGCTCGGCGCCGAGCGCCGCGGGATCACGACCGACGGGGTGGTCGGGGACGGGCCGCACGGCTCGGAAGGCTCCGCGACCGGCGACTTCGACTTCTACCGCGTGGACGCGGCGCGCGGCGAGACCCTCACCGTCGACCTCGCCCCGGAGGGCGCGCTCGCGCCGAACGCGCTCCTGTACGACGCCGACGGGGAGCTGCTGGTCGGCGCGCAGGACATGACCGGCGACGGGGCCGTGCACCTGGCGCAGCGCCTCGAGACCGGCGGCACGTACTACGTCGCCGTCGGTGCGTACCTCCCGGGCGACCCCACCGACCCCGCGTCCGGGCCGGGCGTCGTCTCCGAGGGGCCGTACTCGATCGACGTCACGCTGCATGCGCGCGGGGCGGCGGACACCGACGTGTATGCGGTCCCGCTGCGCCGGGGCGACGTCGTCGGCGCGTCCGTCTCGGGCGGCGCGCCAGGTCGCGCTCCACGAGCTGGACGGCGACCTCGTGCAGTCCTCGGCGAGCGACCCCGGGCCGATCTACCCGGACGGCTCGCCGCTGCCCCGGGGCGGGAACGCCACCGCCAACCACGTCGTCGACCGGACGGGGCTCTACCTCGTCGCGGTGTCCGACGGCGCCGGCGACTACGAGCTCACCGTGGGCGCCCACCGGGCGCCGTCGGCCCGCGGCGCGCAGGAGCAGACGGTGCTGCTCGACTTCAGCGGGCCGTCGTTCGACAACCGCGTGTTCGGGGCCGCGGTCACCGATCCCGGGGTGCGCGACGTCAGCCCGATGCGCGACTTCCTGCCCCGCTGGGGCCTCACCGCGGCGGACGAGCGCGCGGTGGTGGACGCCACGACCGCGCTCGTGCGCCAGACGCTGCGCGACGAGATCCCCGGGTCGCGGGTGCGGGTGACCAACGACCGGGAGGACCCGGACCTGTGGGGCGCGCCGGGGGTGAGCCGCGTGATCGTCGGCGGCACCGTCGCCGAGGCGGGCATCATGCCGGCGTTCGGGCTCTCCGAGTCCATCGACCCCGGGAACTTCGCGCGCGAGGAGACGGCGATCGTCATGCCGGAGCTCATGAGCGGCGACCATGCCGCGTCGCTCGACCGGTTCCTCACCTCGGACAGCGACCGCGTGCAGGCCGTCTCGCAGGCGCTCGGCTACACCGCCGCCCACGAGATCGGGCACTTCGTCGGCAACTTCCACACCGACGACCACGACGTCGGCACCAGCGTCATGAACACCGGCAACCTGCTGCACATGTTCGCGGTCGGGCCCGACGGCGTCGCGGGCACCGCCGACGACGACCACGTCGCGATGCGCACCGCCCGGTACGACCGCCTGCAGGGCATCTCGGGCGTCGAGGACACCGTGAGCCGGACGGCCGTCGCCCTGCGCTGACGGACGGGCCCGCGGCGGGGCGTCGCCGGCCGGTGGTGGGGCAGGTGGTGAGGCTGGTCGTCACGGTCGGCGACGCGCCAGCCCGGACAACTCGACGCGGTTGCGCGCGCCCGTCTTCGCCAGCAGGTGCGAGACGTGGGTGCTGACGGTCTTCTCGCTGATCGTGAGCGCGTCGGCGATCTCGGCGTAGGTCCGGCCCGCGGCCACGAGGGCGAGGACCTCGCGCTCGCGCGCGGTGAGCCCGGCGACGGGGCCGGCCGGCACGTCGACCTCTCCGGCCGCGGCGGGCTCGTCGAGCGGCACGCGGGCCCGCACGGCGAGATCGCGCAGCGCGTCGGAGACAGGGACCGCGCCGAGCGCCTCCGCCGCTGCCAGACCGCGGCGCAGCAGGCGGACCCCAGGGGCCCGGGAGCCCGCGGCGAGAAAGGCCTCCGCGCCGCGCCGGCACGCGTACGCCTCCTCCCAGGCGAGCTCGCCCGCCGCCGACGTCTCGGCCGCCACGACCCAGCGCGCGCCGTCGTCGGCCCCTCGGACGCGCGCCGCCTCGGCGGCGACGAGCGCCTCGAGCGCGGTGACCTGCGCCTCCCCCAGGGGCGTCGACGGCCCGACGTCGCGGACGACGCGCGGGAAGCGTGCCTCGAAGGCCTCGCCCCGGCGGGCGACGGCGTCGCGCGAGCCGGGGCGCCCGGTCCGCGCCGCGTCCGCCAGGTCGGCGAGAGCGCGCAGAGCGAGCGGCACGAGCCACTCGGACATGGTCGGCACCGGGCCCTCGCGTGTCAGGCCCCGCAGCGCCGCGTCGTACGCCCGCTCCGCGTCGCCGCCGGCGAGGTGGACCTCCGCGCGGACCGTGTCGAACTGGAACGCGACGAAGTCCCCCAGCTCGGCGAACCGCTCGTCGGCCCGCGCGAGGTGCGCGGCGGCCTCCTCCGGGCGTCCCTGCAGGGCCGCCAGCCGCGCGGCGACGATGCGCGCCTTGACGTCGGCGAGCGGGCCCGGGTCCGCCGCGAGCGCGTCGCGGAGCCGGTCGACCGCGCGACGCCAGTCCCCGACGGCCAGCCAGCTGTCCGCCTCGTCCGCCGACATCACCGCCGAGTACGTGTGCGGCGCCCCGAGCGCGACCATCCGCTCGCGGTACCGGCGCAGGCCCTCCGCGTACGTCCTCGAGCTCCCCACCTCGACCGCGTTCAGCCGCCACGCGACGGCGTGGACGTACGCCCACCAGTTCCGGACCCGGGCCGCGACCTCGACCGCCTCGCCCCCGTACGCGATGCCGGCCGTGGCGTCCGCCGCGAACACCGCGAGCATCGCCGCCGCCGTGAGCGCGTAGGTGAGCGACTCGTCGTCGCCGGCCGCCCGCGCGATCTCGATCGCTCTCGGCGCGAGCGGTTCCAGCCCCTCGACGCCGTGCCAGGTGCCGGAGTGCACGAGCTCGGCGAGGGCGAGCGCGTGGGCGCCGCTGCGCGGCTGCGCCTCCGACAGCCGCACCGCCTCGCGCACCACCGCGACGTTCATGAAGTCCCGGCCGGTCGAGTACTCGAGGTGCACGCGGCGCACGAGCAGCCGCGCGACGGACAAGGGCTCGGCGACCGGGTCGACCGCGCCCAGCAGCGCGTCGACCGCCGCGAGCTCGGCGTCGAACAGCCCGGCGTCCTTCGCGGCCGTCCGGGACCGCTCGAGCAGGTCGCGCCGCGACTCCGCCGGCGACTCCTGCTGGGGATGCAGGTCGAGGGCGCGCGCCAGCAGCCGCTGCTGCTCGGCGGCCCCGCCCCCGGCGCCCGCGACGTCCGCCGCGCGCAGGGCCGCCGCGTAGGCGCCCGCCGCGTCCCCGGCCCGGTAGGCGTGATCGGCGAGGGAGACGACATCGCGCACGTCGTCGCCGCCGGCCCGGTGCCCCCCGGCGACCGCCTCGGCCGCGAGCGCCGCGCACCGCCCGTGCAGCAGGTGCCTGCGGGAGTCGTCCAACGACCGCTCGAGGACCTCCGCGCTCAGCGGGTGCCGGAACCACGCCGCCCCGTGGGCCCCTGACGCCAGGAGTCCTGCGGAGACGCCCTCGGCCAGCCCGGCACGCACCGCGTCGACGGGGACGCCGCACACCCGGGCGAGCGCGTCCGGTTGGGCCGGCGCCCCCACCACGGCCAGCCCCTCGGCCACGGCCCGATCCCCCGGCCCGAGGCGGTACCAGGCCGCCACCACCGCGTCGCGCAGGTCCTCGGAGTACGCGTCCGGCAGGTGCCGGGCGTCCGGGGCCAGCCCGTCGGCGAGCAACCTGGTGAAATACGGGTTGCCGTGGCTGCGGGCGTACACGTCCTCGACGAGCGACTCGTGCGGAGGGGCGCCGAGCAGCGCCGCGAGCTGCGTCGCGGTGGCGACCCGGTCCAGCAGCCCCAGCCGCAGCTCCGTGCAGCCCGGCATCCGGCGCACGTCGGCGAGCCACCGCCGCACGCGCTGCCCGTGCGGGTCCTCGCCGCTGCGCACCGTGGCGACGATCCGCCGCGCCGCGCGGCGCGGCGCCCCGACGAGGTACAGGAGGACGTCCAGGGTGCTGCTGTCCGCCCACTGCAGGTCGTCCACGAAGAGCACCACGGGCCCGGCGTGGTCCAGCCCGTCGAGCCACGCGTCGAGGCGCACCGGCGCGGCCGCGTCGTCGAGGTCGGGCGGCGGGGGCGCGTCCACGCCCGCGGCGGCGCCGTCGCCGAGCGCCGTCCGCAGCGGCAGGTACGGGATCGAGATCGCGTCCAGGGGCAGACAGGGCGCGTGGAGCGTGACGAGCGGGTGAGATCGCGCGGCGGCACGGATCGCGGCCTCCACGAGCACCGTCTTGCCGACGCCGGCGTCGCCCTCGACGAGGACGGCCCGCGGAGCATCGTCCGCCGTCGTGACCAGCAGGGACGACAGGCGGGAGAGCTCCGGCTCACGCCCGACGATCGTCGTCGTCGACGGTCCGGCGGTCCCGGCCATGCCTCCAGGATGGCACCGCCGCGCGGGGCTCAGGGGGTGAGGTCCTGATCTCAGGGACCGATCCCGATGCCCCGCGGCAGGCGCGGCCCGGACGATCGCGGCAACGGCACCTTCTGCCGCTACCCCCTGGAGGCCCGTCATGTCCACCCATCGCCTCGCCCCGGCCGTGCCCGCCGGCCTGATCGTCGTCGGCCTGATCGTCGCCGCCGTGCTCCTGCCCGCACCGGCCGGCGCCGACGAGATCGGCGCCGGACCGACCACCTCGCCCCCCGGCTGCGCCCTGGAGCGCGTCGACGACCAGCTCGTGCGCTGCGACGAGCTCACCGGCGCGGGCGTCCCGGCGCCCGGTTCCGTCCCGGAGTGGAGCCCCGGCTCGCTCCGCTGACACCCCCGGCGACGGCGGCCGCCCCGGGAGGGCGGCCGTCGTCGTGCCCGGCGGGGGCGGGCGGGACCCGGTGTCACGACATCGACACGATCCGCAGCGGCGCGTTGACGCTGCGCACCGGGGCGAATAGCGTGCTGTGGCAGGCACTTTGAATCGTTTTTAGGCATCGCTCGCGACAACGACGTCGGAGGGAGTGGCCCATGGCGAGCCCACCCGAGGGGCCCGTGCTCGAGCTGCGGGACGTGCGCAAGTCGTTCGGACCCGTCGTCGCGCTGCGCTCCGGCGCGCTGAGCGTCGACGCCGGGTCGATCCACGCCCTCGTCGGCGAGAACGGCGCCGGCAAGTCGACCCTGGTGAAGATCCTGTCCGGCCTGTACCGCCGCGACGCGGGCACGTTCCGGCTGCACGGGCACGACGTCGACTTCACCACCACGGCCGAGGCGAGGGCGGCGGGGGTCGCGGTGATCTACCAGGAGCCCACCCTGTTCCCGGACCTCAGCGTCATGGAGAACATCTTCATGGGCCGTCACCCGCTGCGGACCGGACGCCGGGTCGACCGCCGGGCGATGCGCGACGACGCCGCCGCGCTGTTCGCCCGGCTCGGCGTCTCCCTCGACCCCCTGCGCCCCGCGGAGGGCCTGTCGATCGCCGACCAGCAGATCATCGAGATCGCCAAGGCCATCTCCCTCGACGCGAGCGTGCTCGTCATGGACGAGCCCACCGCGGCGCTGTCCGGGCACGAGGTGCGCCGGCTGTTCCAGGTCGCCCGCGGTCTGCGCGACGAGGGCCGGGCCCTGGTGTTCATCTCCCACCGCCTCGACGAGGTCTTCGACCTGTGCGACGCGGTGACCGTGCTGCGCGACGGCGAGTACGTCGCCACCGCGGCGGTCGACGCCACCACGGTCACCGAGGTCGTGACGCACATGGTCGGCCGCACCGTCGACGACCTGTACCCGAAGGTCCCCGCGCCGATCGGCGACGTCCGGCTGGAGGTCCGCGGCCTGCAGCGCGCGGGCGTTTTCCACGACGTGTCGTTCGACGTCCGGGCCGGGGAGATCGTCGCCCTCGCCGGGCTCGTCGGCGCGGGCCGCAGCGAGATCGCCCGGGCGGTGTTCGGCGTGGATCCCTACGACGCCGGCAGCGTCCGGCTCGACGGCCGCCCGGTACCTCCGCGCAGCCCGCGCGCGGCCGTCCGGGCCGGGATGGCCCTGGTCCCGGAGGACCGCCGCCAGCAGGGCCTGGTCACGGACTCGACGGTCGCACGGAACGTCACCGCCGTGATCCGGTCCCGGATCGCCCGGCTCGGGATGCTCACCTCGCGGCGCGAGAGCGACGCCGCCGCGCCCTGGGCGTCGCGGCTGGAGGTCAAGACGAACGCGCTGGACATGCACGGCAGCACGATGAGCGGCGGGAACCAGCAGAAGGTCGTGATCGCCAAGTGGCTCGCGACCACGCCGACCCTGCTCATCATCGACGAGCCCACGCGCGGCATCGACGTCGGGACCAAGGCCGAGGTGCACCGCCTGCTCTCGGAGCTCGCCGGGCAGGGCATGGCGATCCTCATGATCTCCTCGGAGCTGCCGGAGGTGCTCGGCATGGCCGACCGCGTGCTCGTCGTCGCGGAGGGCCGCGTCACCGCCGACCTGTCGCGCGACGAGGCCACCCCCGAGGGCGTCATGCACGCCGCCACCGCGACCCTGGAGCACCAGCCGTGACCGAGCAGCTGGTGGAGCCCAGCCGCCTCTCCCCCGCCCGTCGCGCCTGGCGCACGGTGCGCCGCTCCCGCGAGCTCGCCATCGCGCTCGTCCTGCTCGCCGTGATCGCGGCCGCGACCGCCGCGAACGACAGCTTCCTGCTCAGCCCGAACAGCTGGCGCGACCTGCTCCTCACGCCGTCGGTGCTGGTGGTGCTCGCGGTGGGCCAGGCGGTCGTGATCATCACCCGCAACGTCGACCTGTCGGTGGGCTCGATCCTGGCGCTCACCGCCTACCTCAGCGGGCGGCTGTTCATCGCCAACCCGGACCTCCCGGTGCCGGTGGTGTTCCTCGTGGCCATGCTCGCGGGCGCCGCTCTCGGCCTCGTGAACGGGCTGCTCGTGGGCCTCGGGCGCGTGCCCGCCCTCGTGATCACCCTCGGCACGCTGTACGTGTACCGGGGCGTCGTCCTCACCTGGGCCGGCAGCGACCGGGTCAACGCGTCCGACCTGCCCGGCACGTTCCTCGCCCTCGGGACGCGGACCGTGCTGACGGTGCCCGTCCTGGCGGTGGTCGCGCTCGTCGTGCTCGCCGCCGTGGGCTATTACCTGCACACGGCCCGCGGCGGCCGCGAGCTGTACGCGATCGGGTCCGAGCCCGAGGCCGCGGTGCTGTACGGGCTGCCCGTCCGCCGCCGGGTGATCGGCGCGTTCGTGCTCTCGGGCGCGCTGGCCGGGCTCGCCGGGATCATGTTCGCGGCCCGCTACGGCACGATCAGCTCCGGGGCGGGCCTCGGCACGGAGCTGCAGGCGGTCGCCGCCGCGGTCATCGGCGGGGTCGCCATCTTCGGCGGCAGCGGCACCGTCTGGGGCGCCGCCCTGGGCGCCGTCCTGCTCGTCACGATCAACCGCGCCCTGCCGATCCTCGGCATCCCCGACTTCTGGCAGCAGGCCGTGGTCGGCGTCCTGATCATCGGCGCGATCGTGCTCGACCGGCTGCTCGCGAACCGCACGGCCCGCCGCCTCGTCCGCGCGAGGGACGCCCGATGACGGCCCCGGGACGCCCCGAGCAGGCCGGGCGCACGTACGCCGCCCACGCCCGACCCTGGTGGCAGCGCGCCCTGCTCACCCGCGAGGCGGGGATCATCGTCCTGCTCGTGGTGGTCGTCGCGCTCTCGCTCCAGTACGTGGACAACTTCCGCAGCCCGCTGACGCTCCCCTACCTCGTGCTGGACACCGCGCCGATCCTGCTCATCGCGCTGCCGATGACGCTCGTGATCATCACCGGCGAGATCGACCTGTCGGTCGCCTCCGTGGTGGGGCTCTCCAGCGTGACCGTCGGCCTCCTGGTCGAGGCGGGCTGGTCGGTGCCGGCCGCCGCCGGTACCGCGCTGCTCGTGGGCGTGGCGTGCGGCGCCCTCAACGGCTTCCTCGTCGCGTTCGTCGGGCTGCCCTCGCTCGCCGTGACGATCGGCACGCTCGCCCTGTACCGCGGCGTCGCCGTGGGGCTGCTGGGCACCAAGGCCGTCACGGACTTCCCCGAGCGCTGGACGGACCTCGCGACCGCCCGGCTCGGGGACACCCAGCTCCCGGTGGTCCTGGTGCCGATCGTCGTGCTGGCCGCCGTCTTCGTCGTCCTGCTGCACTTCACGCCGTTCGGCCGCGGGGTCTACGACATCGGCCTCAGCCCCGACACCGCGCGGTTCAGCGGCGTGGGCGTGGCCCGGACCAAGCTCCTGCTCTTCGTCCTCACCGGCGCGGTCGCCGCCTTCGCGGGGGTGTTCTTCACCCTCCGCTACGGCAGCGCGCGCGGCGACAACGCCACGGGCATGGAGCTGCAGGTGGTCGCGGCCGTCCTGCTCGGCGGCGTGTCGATCTTCGGCGGCCGGGGCGCGCTGCACGGGGTGCTCGCCGGCGTGCTGCTCATCGGCGTCGTCTCGAGCGCCCTGCGGCTGGAGAGCGTCACCGTCAACGTCATCAACATCATCATCGGCGCGCTCCTCGTGCTGTCGGTGATCTCCCCGAGCGTCACCGCCTGGATCGTCCGGCGTCGACGCCCGACCACCCTGCGGCCCGTCGGAAAGGAAGAACGATGAAGCTCACGAACCAGCGGTCGGCCGCCCTCGCGGCCCTCGCGATGACCGCGGCCCTGGCCCTCGCCGGATGCTCCTCCGGGGGCGACGACGGCGGCGGGGGCGGCGGTGAGAGCGGCGGCGGCGGGGGCGGCGACGTGTCGGTCGTCATGCTGCCGAAGAACCTCGGCAACCCCTACTTCGACACCAGCACGAAGGGTGCGAAGGCCGCCACGGACGAGTTCGGCGGCTCCTTCTCGGAGGTCGGGCCGGACACCGCCACGCCCGACGCGCAGGTGCCCTTCATCAACACCGCGGCCCAGCAGGGCACCCAGGCGCTCATCGTGTCGGCCAACGACCCGAAGGCGATCTGCGACGCGCTCGACGAGGCCCGGCAGGCCGGCACGAAGGTCGTGACCTTCGACTCCGACACCGACCCCGCGTGCCGTGACCTGTTCGTCAACCAGGCCTCTGCCGAGGGCATCGCCGAGGTACAGGTCGACATGATCGCCGAGCAGATCGGCGACGCCGGCGAGGTCGCCATCCTCTCCGCCAGCGCGAACGCCACGAACCAGAACGCGTGGATCGAGCTCATGGAGAAGGACCTGGCCGACAACCACCCGGACATCACCCTGGTCGACACCGTCTACGGCAACGACGACGACCAGACCTCGTTCGACAAGACGGCGGCGCTGCTGCAGTCGCACCCGGACCTCAAGGGCATCATCTCGCCCACCACCGTGGGCATCGCCGCGGCGGCCCGGTACGTGTCGACGTCGGACGCGAAGGGCAAGGTCGCCGTCACCGGCCTGGGGACGCCGAACCAGATGCGCGAGTACGTCAAGGACGGCACGGTCACCGAGTTCGCGCTCTGGAACCCGGAGGACCTCGGGTACCTCGCCGCGTTCGCGGCGGACGCCATGGTCGAGGGCACCATCACCGGGGCCGAGGGCGACTCCTTCACCGCCGGCAAGCTCGGCGACTTCACCGTCGACGCCGACGCGACCGTGCTGCTCGGCGACCCCTACCGGTTCAACAAGGACAACATCGACGACTTCGACTTCTGACGGTTCGGGGCCTGTCGGCCGGCCCGACGGCCGGTCGCCCACGCCGGGTAGGTTGGCGGCGTGGGCGGACCGGGCGGGGCAGACGACGAGGCGCCCCGGCGCGGCTACGCGAAGGGGGCGGCGCGCCGGGCACAGATCCTGGACCAGGTGCTCCGGATGGTCGCGGAGCACGGGGTCGACGCGTCGTCGCTGCGGTCCGTCGCCGACGCGGTCGGCGTCTCGCACGCCACGCTGCGGCACTATTTCCCGTCGCGCGACGACCTGCTCGTCGCCGTCTACCACGAGCACGAGGTCCAGCGGAGCGACGCCGGCGGGCCGCCGTCCTCGGCGGTCGGCGGGATGCGCGAGAGCGCCGTCCTCAACCGCGAGGTGCCCGGCCTCGTCCAGCTCTACACGACCCTCGCCGGCGACGCCGCGGGCGCGGGCCATCCGGTGACGCGCGAGTTCTTCCGCGAGCGCTTCGCCCGCCTGCGGGCCGAGCTGTCCGACCAGGTCCGCGCCGACCAGGAGGCGGGCCGCATCGACCCCGCCGTCGACGCCGGGGACCTCGCCGCGCTGGCGATCGCCGCGTCCGACGGCATCCAGGTGCAGTGGCTGCTCGACCCCGACGCCGTGGACGGCGCGCGCGTGCTCGAGCTGCTCGAGCGGCTGGTGCCGCCCCCGCCGGAGGTCTGACGCGACGAGGGGCCGGGTCCCGCAGGACCCGGCCCCTCGGCGTGACGGCGAGGTCAGAAGGTCGACGCCGCCGGGTCGAAGTCCTCCGCCAGCGGCGGCGGCGCGTCGACCGTGGACGCGACGTCGATCGCCGTCCCGGACTCCGCGGCGTCGCGGATCGCGAGGAGCACGTCGAGCACGTGCAGCGCGACGGCACCGGACGCCCGCTCGGGCCGCCCCTCCCGGATCGCGCGGGCCAGCTCGACGACGCCGGTGCCGCGGCCCCAGGTGGATCCGGTGGCGGGGACGGTCTCGGGCTCGTCCTGCCCGTAGCGCCACAGGGTGGAGTCGCCGTCGAACACGTTCGGGTCGGGCAGCACGATCGTGCCCGTCGTGCCGTTGATCTCGACGAACCCGGCGCGCGGCAGGGCGTGCTGGAACGAGAACGTCGACTGCGCCGACTGCCCGCCGCGGAACTGGATCAGCGCCGCGTGGTGGGTCGGCACCTCGACGGGGAACGTCGCGCCGGCACGCGGGCCGGACGCGATCGTGCGCTTCTCGAGCGACTTCGACGACACCGCCTGGACGCGGGACGCCGCCCCCAGCGCGTGCACGAGCGTCGTGACGTAGTAGGGCCCCATGTCGAACAGCGGGCCCGCGCCCGTCGCGTACAGGAAGTCGGGGTCCGGGTGCCATGCCTCGGGGCCCGGGACGTGGAACATCGTCGTCGCCGTCAGGGGCTCGCCGATGTCCCCGCGGGCGATGGCGCGCAGCGCGGACTGGATGCCCGCGCCGAGCACGGTGTCCGGGGCGCACGCGACGCGCAGCCCCTTCGCCTCGGCGGCGGCCAGCAGGGCGGCGGCGGACGCGTGGTCGGTCGCGATCGGCTTCTCGCTCCACACGTGCTTGCCGGCGGCGACGATCTGGTGCCCGACCTCGGCGTGCACCGCCGGGATCGTCAGGTTGACGACGATCTCGATGTCGTCGCGGGCCAGCAGCTCCTCCACCGTGCCCGACGCCGGGACGCCGTAGGCCTCCGCCTGCGCGCCGGCCCGGTCGAGCAGCACGTCGGCGACCATGCGGACCTCGACGTCGGCGAACTTCGTGAGGTTCTCGAGGTACTGCGTGGAGATGTTCCCGGCACCGATGATGCCGACACCGACGCGGCTCACCTGTCGTTCTCCTGCAGCCAGGCGAGGGACGCGGCGACGCCCTCGAAGACGTCACCCGCGTAGGAGTCGAACTCCACGACGCGGATGGCCTGCGGCGCGGCGGCGAGGATCGCCGGCACGTCGACGTCGCCCTGCCCGGCGGGCACCTGGTTCTCGTACGCGGCCTTGAGGGCGGGCGGCACCTCGAGCGCGCTCTCGCTGGAGGGCAGCACGGTCGCGATGTCGCCGGACACCTCCCCGTCCTTGACGTGGATGGCGACGACGCGGTCGCCGAGCGTCTTGAGCACGGAGGGCGCGTCGGCGCCGCCGACGGTGGCCCAGAAGGTGTCGACCTCGAGGACGGCCTCGGGGTCGAGGTGCTCGGCGAAGATCTCGAACACCGGGCGCCCGTCGACCTTGTTGGTGAACTCCCACTGGTGGTTGTGGTAGCCGAAGCGCAGGCCGTGGCCCGCCGCCCGGGCCGTCAGCTCGTTGACGCGCTCGGCGAGCTTCTTCGCGTCGTCCGCCGTCTGCCACCGCTCGGTCGGGACGAACGGGTCGATGACGATCCCGATCCCGAGGCGGGCGGCGGCCTCGAAGACGACGTCGGGCTCGGCGACGTCGATGACGGCGGCGTGGCCGGACGGCGCGGCGAGACCCGTGGCGGCGAAGGCACGCTCGAAGTCGGCGGCGCGCTCGACGAACGCGTACGGCTCGACGTGCTCGTACCCGATCTCGCGCACGCGCGCGACGGCGGCGTCCAGGTCGGCGGCGATGGCATCCCGCAGCGAGTACAGCTGCACGGACGTGATGGGCATCTGGGGCTCCTTCGCGTGGTCGGCGGTCCGACTTCCGTCGATGCCCGTACAGAAGTACGTCGCACCGCGCCGGAAGCCGTGGACGAGCCTACCCCCAAAACCTCACAGTGGAAGGTTTCTGCGCCGATGAGTTCCTCCGACCCGGGAGGTCCTTCCCGTGAGCCGGCCGACCATGTGGGCCGGACGACCTTCCGGAGGACACCATGGGACTCATCCACCTCGAGCTGTTCGCCACCCTGGACCTGGTCGCCCAGGCGCCGGGCGGCCCCGACGAGGACCCGCAGGGCTTCCCGTTCGGGGGCTGGCAGGCCCCGCTGATCGACGAGGTCGCCGGGGAGCAGATCGACGCCGCCTACGGCGAGGGGACGGACGCGCTCCTGCTGGGCCGGCGGACCTACGACATCTTCGCCGCGTACTGGCCGCACCAGAGCGGCGGCGGCCAGGACGGCGACATCGCGACCCTCTTCAACAGCATCCCGAAGTACGTGGCCTCCCGCGGCACCCCCGACCTCTCCTGGGCGGGCTCCACCCAGCTCGGCCCGGACCTGCCCGCCGCCGTGCGGGAGATCCGCGACCGCCACGAGCACGTCAGGGTCGTCGGCAGCCTGAACCTCGTGCAGACCCTCCTGCACGAGAAGCTGTTCGACCGCATCGACCTCTGGGTCCACCCCATCGTCCTGGGCGTCGGGAAGAAGGTGTTCGACGGCGGGGAGGTGCCGACGAACCTCCGGCTGCTCGAGCCCCCTGCCGCCGGCCCCAGCGGCACCGTGTACCTCCACTACGGCCTCGCCGACGGCGTGCCCGCCACGGGGGACATGGGAGCTCCGGACCGCGGCGCCTGACGACCGCCGCGGTCCGCCGGTTCAGTCCAGCGGCGGGCGCCGCATCCGCTTGACGCCCGCACGACGCTTCTTCGCGTCGATGCGCCGCTGCGCCGACCCGCGGGTCGGCCGCGTCGGGCGGCGGCGCGGCCCCGGCGGCGCGAGCGCCTCGGCGACGAGCGCCGCGAGACGGGTCCGGGCGACCTCCCGGTTGCGCAGCTGGGCGCGGTGCTGGGAGGCCGCGACCGTCACGACCCCGCGCACGGCACGGCCCGCCAGGTGCTCGAGGACCCGCGCGCGCTGCGCCTCCGTGAGCGACCTCGACTCCCCCACGTCCCACGACAGCTCGACGCGCGAGTCCGCCGTGTTCACGCCCTGACCGCCCGGACCCGACGAGCGCGAGAACCGCCAGGACAGCTCCCGCTCGGGGACGACGAGGGCCGCCGTCACGCGCAGGCCGGAGTGAGGGTCGTCGGGCACGCGTCCATCATGCCCGGTGCGTGCCCGCGAGCGCGGCCTCGACCTCGTCCACGTCGCGCTACGCCAGGACCAGGTCCGAGCCGTCGGCCGGATGGTCGGCCATCGCGACGCTGCGGATCGCCGGGTCGTCGTAGGTGTTCCAGTAGTACGTCGAGGTCTGGGAGGAGAAGAGCCCCGTGTAGATCGTGATCTCGAACTCGCCCGAGCCCATCGCGGCGCAGCCGTCGACCATCGCCACCTGCTGCAGGGTATGGAAGGCGCGGCTGACGTTCTCCGCCTCGCTCTCCCTGCCGGGGTAGTGCGCGTTGACGTACGCCGCGCGGACGAACCGGGACGGCGAGTAGTAGTCGCCGGGGATCCCGCGCATGTGCGAACCCGACCCGAACGGGCCGAGGAGCGCCCTGCCCAGCGTGACGTCCTGAGGAAACTCCGGCGAGGTGTTGAGGTAGTTGCGCAGGTTCTCGTGGTGCCAGGCGAACCCGGGTTGGTTCGTCAGCACGTCGACGTCGTCGTCGAACACGTGCATGCCGTCGCTCGTGTGCTCCACCACGATCGCCCGCGTGCCGTCGGCGACGATCCAGTGGAGCAGCGAGCTGGGGAACTTGTCGTTGATCGGCCGGTCGACGATCACCACGTCCGCGAGCGCGGCCTCGACCTCGTCCACGCTCGCGAACTGCGAGCAGACCCACAGGGGGAACTCGAACGCGGCGACGTTGTGGGCGCCGTCCACCGGGGCGGGGGCGTAGGCCGCGTATCCCGGGAAGTTGAGCCCCGCGACCGCCAGCCCCGCGGCGTTCCCGCAGTCGAAGTAGAGCGGCGTGGCCTCCTCCACGATGCCCATGCCGATGGTGGCGTGCTTGATGTCGGGCACGGCACCGAACGGCGACCTCGGCGCGAACCCGGTGGGCGTCATCACCACCTGCTGCCCATAGCCGGTCGTCCAGTCGAGGTTTCGTGCGAGGTAGACGCTGCCGTGACCGTCGGAGAACCGGATTCCCGTGCACATGTCGTGTTTCCCCTCGTCGTCGTGTCGATGCGACGTGACTGAGGCGTGCTCGCCCTTGCCGCATCGTGTCCCGTCTCGTGGCCATCGTCGCCCGCAGCGGACCGGGTCGCCCGGGGGGCGACGCACGGGGCCGCAGACGCGTTCGTCCGGTGGCGGGGTCAGGACACGTCGGCAGCAGGTCCGTCGGGCGCGAGGGTCGGCAGCCTGTACCGGGCGTACGAGCCCACGTGGATCGCGTGCAGCCCGCCGACGTGGCCGACATCCTGAGCTCTCGAATGGCCCGCCGCCATGACCGTGCGCTCGCGACGGCCGAGCTGATCGTCGCTGTATCGGCGTTGCCGTCCCATGGGAGGACCGTCGGGCGCGGAACCGACAAGGACCGCAGTGCCGATCGACCCGAACGGCGAGAGGCTCGGACCGTCTCCGGTCCGAGCCTCTCGTTCGTGTGCTGGTCGGGCTGACAGGATTTGAACCTGCGACCCCTTGACCCCCAGTTATTCCGAGCACGAATCGCAGGAAGCACGACGAAACCGCGATCACGGCCTGACCTGCGGGAACGCGCGCGACCTGCAGCAATTGGCAATCCCGCGAAACGACGCGCTCGGGGGTGCGTGGCTGTCCACGTGGCTGTCCAGCCAGCCGCCTAGAACCCACGGCGTTGTCGCCCCAAACGGGTCATCCGTTGGCTAGGTCCAGCACCTCACGCGTCGCAAGTTTGAGCCTGTCGAGTGCGGCGGCGTGCTTGTCGGGGCGCGGCTCTGGCGACGGAGGGTAGGCCGGTGATGGGTGGGCGGCGGCGACCTTGCGGGCGAGCCCACCGAGAACGTCGTCCAGAAGGTCCACCCGCGCAGCGGCCTGATCGGTTTCCATCGTCCGCGCGGTGAGCAGCGGCCGCTTTTCTTCGATGGTGCTCTCGGCGCGGGACTTGTATGCGGGTGGGGGATTCCCACGGTTGTAGTCGGGTCGGCTCTCTACCTCGTCGGCCCCACGCTGGACGTCGTCCCAGGCCTTCGTCAGTTCGACGTCGAGTACGTATCTAGCGTGGTCGGCGGCGAGGAAGTCGGCCACTGCCGCGACCACACGGTCACGATGCTTTTCGCGGCGGGCCTCGTCGGCAGCGTGCTTGTCTCGCCACAGGTTCAACAGCCAAGTGACGACCGCCGCCACGAGGCCGGAGGTGAGGATGGTGAGCCCGGTGTCCACCGCGCCCATGATCCAGGCCAGGCGAAGGGATGGCGCGGCGGGCGACGGGTGAAAGCCCGCCTCGGCTCCGATCCGTGGCCAATGGTTTGCCCCTCTAGGCCTCCCGGCTGGACCCGGCCAGAACGCTTGCCTCCCCTTTACTTGCGGCGACAAGTTCTGTGGCACGGGGTCGTCCAGGGCCCCGGCCTCAAAAAACGCGAGGGCCACGCAGCAAGCGGAACCAGTCGAGCAGCCCCGTCTTCGCTCACACACGCTAACTATCGAACCCGAGCCGACGGCGCACGGCGTCGTCGCGCATACCCGCAGCGGCCCACAGCACTTCGCGAACCCTCTGGATCAGCAGCTCGTCGAGTTGGGCCCCGTAGTAGTCCGCTGCATGAGCGGCCGCAACCGCCGCCGACTCGACGGACGTGGCCAGCCAGACCAACGAGTACGAGTCGCCGTGTACTCCAGGGCTGACAGGCCCCAGTCCCAGCGCGAAACGCAGCACCTCGCGCTCCTGACCATGGGTCACAGAGGAGAGCGCGCGCCACGCAAACTCGACGTCGCCCAGGAACTCCCCCCGGACCTTTCGGGGATCGACGCGCGGGGCGAGCACGTTTCGATCTGGCACCGGGTTTCCCGCCTTGTTCCGCTTCGTTGCGAACTCGAAGCCGTCCGCCTCTGCCGCTGCCCGCAGCTCGGCCTGCCGTTCCAGCAACCCTGTTGAGTCGTCTCCGTCGGCGATCTCCTCACGGATCGCGTCCATCAGGAAGTTGAACGCGCGCCGGGTGCGCTCCATGTCATCGATGTCGGGCTCCAGCAAGTACGCCGCACGCGTCGAAACGTCCAGAAGTGTCCGCGCGAGCACGAGTAGAGAACGCCTCGACCCGTCCACAGCCGCAAGCGAGCCGATCCCGCCCAGGTGGTCCCGGGTTGCCGTGACGTACCCGTCTGCGACCTCGTTGGTGAGTGCGCCGTTCGGGTTGAGGTGGGGCGTCCCAGCGATGTCGCCCGGTGCCGAGCGGTGCGGTTCGAGCGGGTGCATGCGGAACTTCTCCGTATCGCGCCCGTCCCATAGCGCGTCGACCATCTCCTCCTCGAACGCGAGGAGGTGTTGAGCGACGTCCCGCAGGCTGGGGCGGGCGGCGGCCAACTCCCGGCCCTGTGCCGCGCCCTCCCTGAGCCAGCGCAGAAAGGCATCGGTGTCTGTCGCTGGGTCGGGGAAGTCCTTGGTCACCGCCTGATCCTGGCACAGGGCGTGGTGACGCTTCGGGCAGGCTGTGGCGATCGTGCAGGGTGATCTTGAGGGTGTTTATCGCACGGTGATCTGAGCGGTGGGGTAATACCTCGTCTGCACCCGGCTGGCGGCCCCGCCCCGTGCGCGTATTCCGGCGTCCAGGGCAAGCACCTCGTGCTCGTCGTGACGCTCGCGGCGTAGCGCCTGGGAGGCGAACCGGAGCACGTCAGCCACGCGCTTGACGCCAGTCTCGTCCAGGCCGAACGCCGGGGTCTCGGTCAGGCTCACCTCGCCCAGCCGCCCAAGACCGCCAACGGCTGGCGAACTATCCCGTTGTCGGCCTCGGCTGCCGAGGCCTTGCGCGCTCAGCGTCGGCAGCAAGCAGCCGAGCGGCTGGCGGCAGGGCCATCGTGGATCGACACCGGCCACGTACTCACCACCGAGGGCGGCACCCCCCTGGACCCACGTAACGTCTCGCGGGCGTTCGAATCGCTCGCCGGTCGCGCTGACGTCGGGGGTTCGCTCCACACGCTGCGGCACACCGCACTCACGGCCATGGCCGTGGCAGGCGTCCCGCTGTCCGTCGTCTCGCGCACCGCCGGGCACAAGTCGATCACCACGACTGTGGACCTGTACGGGCACGTATCCGAGGAAGCGTCACGGGACGCCGTGGAACTGCTCTCGGCACACCTCGGGCTGTCCGGTTGAGGCGTGGCTGTCCACGTGGCTGTCCTCCCGTCTGGGAACAACGAAACGCCAGGCCAGACAACCGTCTGACCTGGCGTTTCACGGTCGGGCTGACAGGATTTGAACCTGCGACCCCTTGACCCCCAGTCAAGTGCGCTACCAAGCTGCGCCACAGCCCGTCGACCCCGCACGTGACACCGTGGTGCCACCCCGCAGGGCCGACCGAAATACTACCCCAGGTCAGACACTGCTCCTGCATCGACGCGAGCACCGCCGACGGGTGTCGCCCGGACGTCGCCGAGGACGCGCGCGGTGGCCAGCGCCGCGGCGGCGGCCTCGTACCCCTTGTCCTCGTGCGAGCCGTCCAGCCCGGCGCGGTCGAGGGCCTGCTGCTCGTCGTCGCACGTCAGGAGCCCGAACCCCACGGGGACGGTGTGGTCGAGGGCCACCCGGCTCAGCCCGTCGGTCGCGGCGGCGCACACGTAGTCGAAGTGCGGGGTGCCGCCGCGGATCACGACGCCCAGGGCGACGACGGCGTCGTACCCGGCCTCCGCGAGCGCCTGGGCGGCGACGGGCAGCTCGAACGAACCGGGCACGCGCACGACCCGGGGGTCGCCGACCCGGTGGTCGGCGCACGCGCGCAGCGCGCCGTCGAGCAGCCCGTCCATGACCACCTGGTGCCAGCTCGCCGCGACGACGGCGACGCGCAGGTCGGAGCAGTCGACGGGCGCCGCGGTCGGGGCGCCGGCGCCGCTCATCGGGCGGCTCCGGCGGCCGTCGGGGCGGGCCGGGTCGCGGGGAGAGTCGAAGGGAGAGTCGGGGCGTCGTGCATCGTTCCTCCGGTGTCGTGCGGGACGTCGGTCAGGTGGGGCAGGTCGTGCCCCATGCGGTCGCGCTTGGTGCGCAGGTAGCCGAGCGTGCGCGGGTGGGCGGGCAGGGTGAGGGGCAGCCGCTCGACGACGTCCGCTCCCCCGGCGACGAGGCCGTCGACCTTGGCGGGGTTGTTGGTCAGCAGGCGCACGGCCGGGACGCCCAGGTCCCTCAGCACGTGCGCGGCGGCGGTGTAGTCGCGGGCGTCGGCGGGCAGCCCCTGGTCGAGGTTGGCGTCGACGGTGTCGCGCCCGACGTCCTGCAGGGCGTAGGCGGCGAGCTTGGCGGCCAGCCCGATCCCCCGTCCCTCGTGCCCGCGCAGGTAGACGACGACACCTCGGCCGGCCTCGGCGATCCGCCGCAGCGACTCGTCGAGCTGCGGCCCGCAGTCGCACCGCAGGCTGCCGAACGCGTCCCCCGTGAGGCACTCGGAGTGCACCCTCGTCAGCACGGGGCCGTGCTCGGGGGCGGCCAGGGCGTCCAGGGCCCCTGCCACCAGCGCGACGTGCTCGTCGCCCGAGCGGGTGTCCCGGTAGGCCACGGCGGTGAGGTCGCCGTGCCGGGTGGGCAGGGTCGTGACGGCGACGCGCTCGACGAGCAGCTCGGTCGCCCGCCGGTAGGCGACGAGGTCGGCCACGCTGATCAGCGTGAGCCCGTGCTCGGCCGCGAACTCCCGCAGCGCGGGCAGCCGCATCATCGTGCCGTCGTCGTGCACCAGCTCGGCGAGCACGCCGGCCTCGCCCCGCCCGGCGAGGCGCGCGAGGTCGACGGCCGCCTCGGTGTGCCCGCGCCGCTCCAGGACGCCGCCGGGACGGGCCCGGAGCGGCAGCACGTGCCCGGGCCTCGTGAGGTCCGCGGGCCCGGTCGCCGGGTCGGCGAGCAGGCGCGCGGTGCGGGCCCGGTCGGTGCCGGAGATCCCGGTCGAGACGCCCGTGGCGGCGTCGACCGTCACCGTGTAGGCCGTGCGGTAGGCGTCCTGGTTCGCCTCGACCATGAGCGGCAGGCCGAGCCGGTCGAGCTGCGCGCCCGCCACGCCCACGCACACGAGGCCGCTGGTGTGCCGCACCAGGAACCCCATGAGCTCGGGCGTCGCGGCGTCCGCGGCCAGGATGAGGTCGCCCTCGTTCTCGCGGTCGGCGTCGTCCGCGACGACGACGGGGCGCCCGGCCGCGACGTCCGCGATCGCCCGCTCGACCCGCCCGACGGCGCTCACCGCACCGCTCCCGCCGCAGCCGCGAAGCCGTGCGCGGTGCCGGACGCCAGGTGCCGCTCGACGTACTTGCTCAGCACGTCGACCTCGAGGTTGACCTGCTCCCCCACGGCGCGGGCGCCGAGCGTCGTGCGCGCCCGCGTCTCGGGGATGAGGCTCACGGTGAACGCGTCGTCCCGCGCGTCCACCACGGTGAGGCTCACACCGTCGACGGCGATCGAGCCCTGCGCCACGACGTACCGCGCCAGCTCCGGGGGCAGCGCGATCTCGACGACCTCCCACTGCGTGCCCGGCGTGCGCGCGAGCACCGTGCCGACGCCGTCGACGTGCCCCTGCACGACGTGCCCGCCGAACCGCCCGTCGGCCGCGAGCGCCCGCTCGAGGTTGACCGGGTCGCCGGCACGCCGCCCGCCGAGGCTCGTGCGGGCCAGGGTCTCCGCCATGAGGTCGGCCGTCCAGGTGGCACGACCGTCGTGCTCCCCCGTCTCCGCGACGGTCAGGCAGCAGCCGTCGACGGCGATCGAGTCGCCGAGCCGGACGCCGTCGAGCACCCTCTCGGCCGCGACGGTGAGACGGGCGCCGTCCGCGTGCTCGCGCACGGCCACGACGGCGCCGAGCTCCTCCACGATTCCGGTGAACATGGCTCAGTGCTCCTTCCGCGGCCGCAGGGCCAGCCGCACGGTGGGGATGTCGGTGGGGTCGTCCGGGTCCCGGGGCAGGACGGCGACGTCGAGGAGGTCGAGGCGCGCGGCGTCCGCGATGGTCCCGATGCCGAGGTCGGCGACGGCGGAGGCGCCGACGCCGAGCAGCACGGGGGCGACGTAGGCGACGACGTCGTCGATGAGACCGGCGCGCCAGAAGGCGGCGGCGAGGGCGGGACCGCCCTCGAGCAGCACGTGCCGGTGCTCGCGGTACCAGAGCAGGTCCAGCACCTCGTGCGGGTCGTGGGTGCGCAGGTGCATCACCGCCTCCCCGGCGGCCGCGGCCCGCGCGAGCCGGGACGACGCGGGCAGGTCCCGCAGCCCGACGACGACCCGGTCCGGCTGCTGCCCCGTCAGCGGGACGTGCCGCACGGTGAGGTCGGGGTCGTCGGTGAGCGCGGTGCCGGTGCCGACGACGACGGCGTCGACCCCGGCCCGCAGCCGGTGCACGTCGTGCCGCGCGGCCCGCCCGGTGATCCAGCGCGAGGTGCCGTCAGCGGCCGCGGAACGTCCGTCGAGCGTGCTCGCGACCTTCCAGGTGACCACGGGACGGCCGAGCTCCAGCGCGCGCGTCCAGGTGGCGTTGAGGGCGCGGGCCTCGTCCGCCAGGACGCCGCCGACCACCTCCACGCCTGCGGCACGCAGGCGCGCGGCACCCCCCGACGCCGCCGGGTTGGGGTCGTGCTGGGCGTGCACGACCCGCGCGACCCCCGCCTCCAGGAGCGCGGCCACGCACGGCCCGGTGCGCCCGTGGTGGTTGCAGGGCTCGAGCGTGACGACGGCGGTGGCCCCGCGCGCGGCGCCCGGGCCGCGGGACTCGGTCGCGCGGCGCAGCGCCTCGACCTCGGCGTGGGGCGTGCCCGCGCCACGGTGGAGACCCTCCGCGATCGTCGCGCCGTCGGCGTCGAGGAGCACGCACCCGACGCGCGGGTTGGGTCCTCGGGCCGGCACCTGCCCGGCCAGCTCCAGCGCGCGCTGCATCGCGGCGCGCTCCGCCGTCGTGGCACTCATGCGTCCTGCCCCTGTCGTCCGGTCGCGGACCCCGGGGCAGGAAGGCGGGGTCGGGACGTGCTCGCACCTCCGGTCCCGGACGTCGTCACGACGGACGACGCCGGCCACGAGGGCCGGGGACGGACCGGACGGGGAGCCGTCGCGTGCGCTTCCCATCCGGACTTTGACCGTCGGTCCAGGAGTTCCACCTGGTCAACCGGTCACAGGCTGTGACCGGGTCGCGGACTTTCACCGCCGGCTCGGAATTTCACCGACCCCAGAGCACGCGAGCTTTTCGCTCGTCACCGCCGACCGTGCCACGCTCCGCGACCACCTGGCAAGCCCGAGTGGCGGACGTCTCACGGGCCGGCCGTCGCTCCGTCGGGCCCGTGCGTCCGCGCGACGGCGCTCAGCGCGCCCGCGGCCGGACGGAGCGTCGCTCGTCGTCCCGCCCCAGGGCGACCCCGAGGGCGACGAGCACGAGGAGGTCGACCGCCAGCCCCGCCACGGCCACCCACTGCACCGCGCGGAACGCGAGGAGCTGGGTGACCAGCAGGCTGACGAGGACGCCCCGGCGCACCCACACCGCGCCCGCGCGATGGTCGCGCGGGCCGACGACGAGCGCCCGCACGACGCACGCCACCGTCACGGCGACAGCCGCGACGATGCCGACGCCGACCCAGGTCGGGACCGCGACCCCGCCGAGCAGCACCCGCAGCGCCACCACGACCGACCCCGCGCTGGTGCCGAGCACCGCCACCGTCACGACCGCGGCCGCCCAGCGGTGCTCCATCGCGTCGGCGAACCACGCCGACACCCGGACGACCAGCGCCCGCACGGGGTCCGGCACGGCGACCGCGTCCGCGGGCACGGCCTCGACGAGCGCGGCCACCTCGTCGGCGGCGGGCTCGCCGCGGCCCCGCTCCACGAGCGCCCGCGCCTCCTCGCGCTCCGCGTCGGTGAAGCCGCCCGCCACCCCGGCCACGGCACGGTCGGTCGCCACCGCGAGGTACTCGGCCGGGTGGTGCGACCGCCTCCCGTGCAGGGCCTCCACGAGCAGCACGAGCACGACGACGACCGCGTAGATGAGCGCCGCCGTCGGCTCGTAGAAGTAGTCGTTGTCCGAGGTGACGAACTTGCCGATCTCGTCGACGAACAGCCCGAAGCCGACGCCGCCCAGCACCGCGCCGAGCGACCGCGGCGCCGGCCCCACCCAGGAGAGCAGAACCACCACCGCGAGCGCCATGCCGAGACCGCCCCAGAGCACGTGCGCCACGTGCAGACCGCCGCCGCCCACCTGCGGGTAGCCGGACGCGGCGAGGAGGAACCGGGTCACGAGCACCGTCGCCACCGCGACCACCAGGAACGTCACCAGGTGGCGCACCGCGGACGTGTCGCGCGCCACGCCCAGGCGCAGCAGGCGGCCCCGGCGGGCCAGCGGGGCAGCGCTCATCGGCAGCTCATCGGCGGCTCATCGGCGCCGCTTCTCCCGCACGCGGACGCTGATCTCGATGGGCGACCCCTCGAACCCGAAGGTCTCGCGCAGGCGGCGCTCGATGAACCGGCGGTAGCCCGCCTCGAGGAACCCGGTCGCGAAGATGACGAACCGCGGCGGGCGGGTCGAGGCCTGCGTGCCGAACAGGATGCGCGGCTGCTTGCCGCCCCGCAGCGGGTGGGGGTGGGCGGCCACCAGCTCGCCGAGGAAGGCGTTGAGGCGGCCGGTGGGGATGCGGGTGTCCCACGACTCGAGCGACGTCTCGAGCGCGCGCGTCAGCTTGTCGGTGTGCCAGCCCGTGCGGGCGGAGACGTTGACGCGCGGCGCCCACTGCACCTGCACCAGGTCCCGCTCGATCTCGCGCTCGAGGTACGGGCGACGGTCGTCGTCCATGAGGTCCCACTTGTTGTACGCGATGACGAGCGCCCGGCCGGCGTCGACGGCCTGGGAGATGACGCGCGTGTCCTGCTCGGTCATCGGCTCCGAGGCGTCGACCAGCACGACGGCGACCTCGGCCTTCTCGATCGCCGCCTGCGTGCGCAGCGACGCGTAGAAGTCGGCGCCGCGCGTCTGGTGCACGCGGCGGCGGATGCCGGCCGTGTCGACGAACCAGTACGGCACGCCCTTGATCTCCACGAGCTCGTCGACCGGGTCGCGCGTGGTGCCCGCGGTCTCGTCGACGACGACGCGCTCGGCCCCGGCGATCTTGTTCAGCAGCGAGGACTTGCCGACGTTCGGGCGGCCCACGAGGGCCACCCGGCGCGGGCCGGCGGGCCGCAGCTCCCCGTGCTCGGAGACCTCGGGCAGCACCTTCATCGCGGCGTCCAGCAGGTCGCCGGTGCCGCGGCCGTGCAGCGCGGACACGGGGTGCGGCTCGCCCAGGCCGAGCGACCACAGGTAGGCGGCGTCCGCCTCGCCCGACGGCCCGTCCACCTTGTTGGCGGCCAGCACGACGGGCTTGCCCGAGCGGCGCAGCAGCTCCACGACGCGCTCGTCGGTCGACGTCGCGCCCACCGTGGAGTCGACGACGAAGATGACCGCGTCGGCCAGCTCGACGGCGACCTCTGCCTGCTCGGCGACCTTCGACTCGATGCCGGCGACGTCGACCTCCCAGCCACCGGTGTCCACGAGGGTGAAGTCGCGGCCGGCCCACTCACCGGGGTAGCTCACGCGGTCGCGCGTGACGCCCGGGGTGTCCTCCACGACGGCCTCGCGGCGGCCGAGGATGCGGTTGACGAGGGTCGACTTGCCGACGTTGGGGCGCCCGACGACGGCGAGCACCGGCAGCGGCGCCTCGCCCGGGCCGAAGCCCTCCTCGTCCCACTCGGCGTCCAGCAGCGCGCGGTCGGCCTCGTCGAGCTCGAAGTCCTCCAGGCCGACGCGCAGCGCGCGCTCGCGCGCCTCGTCGTCGCCGTCGGACTCGAGGACCTCCGCCACGGCGTCACGGCCCTCGGTGTCCGCACGGTCCGCGGGCGCCGCGGCGACACCGGGCGCAGGCGGGGCGGTGGGCTCGTCGGTGGGCTCGGCAGCAGGCACGGAGCCGTCGGCGGGAGTGGTCATGCGCACCATTCTCCCAGGCCGAGCGACGTGTCACGAACGAGACCCGCGTCACCGCGTCCGGCGCGGCGTCGCGCAGCCGTCGCGGCGGCGCGTCAGGCGGTGACCTGCGCGACGACCGCGAGCACGGCGTCGACCGTCTGGTCGAAGTCGAGGTCGGAGGAGTCGACGGTGACGACGCCGTCGGCGGCGACCTGGAACTGGCTGACGGTGGAGTCGTCGCGGTCGCGGCGCAGCACCTGGTCGCGCGTCGCCTCGACGGCCGACTCGTCGGCCGCGCCGTGCACCTCGAGGGAGCGGCGGCGCAGGCGCGCCTCCTCGCTGGCGGTCAGGAGCACGCGGGCGTCGGCGTCGGGCGCGACCACGGTCGTGATGTCGCGCCCCTCAGCGACGATGCCCTTGCCGCCCGAGAAGCCGCCCGGCGCGCCCTCGGTCTCGATGACGGCGCGCTGCCGGCGTCGGAGCTCGGCGCGCACCTCGAGGTTGGTGGCCACCTGCGAGACGGCGGTGGAGACCTCGGTGGTGCGGATCGCCGCGGCGACGTCGCGACCGCCGAGGTGCACCGTCGGGGCCGCCGGGTCGACGCCCATCTCGAGCGGCATGGCGCGCACGGCGTCGGCCACCGCGGCCTGGTCGGCGAGGTCCGTGCCGCCGTCGACGCACCACAGCGTCGCGGCCCGGTACATCGCCCCGGTGTCGAGGTAGGCGAGCCCCAGCCGGGCCGCCACCGCCTTGGAGACGCTGGACTTGCCGGACCCGGAGGGACCGTCGACGGCGATGACGACCACGTGTGCTCACCTTCTGTTGTCGCGCGGTTCTGCCGCGCGGGACTGCGGGACTACGGGTGCTGCTCGAACTGCTGGGACGACGCAGGTTGGTGCGACGGCGTCACATGTCGACGTCGCGCATGAGGGTGCCGAGCTCGGTGCGCCCGAGCACCCGCGAGCGCCCGACTCGCAGGTCGCCGAGGGCGATGGGGCCGATCCGGGTCCGCACCAGGCGCGTCACCGGGAAGCCGACGGCCTCGAGCATGCGCCGCACGATCCGGTTGCGGCCCTCGTGCAGCACCACCTCGATCATGGTCTCGCCGGGCACCGAGTCCACCACGCGGACCTTGTCGGCGCGCGCGAGGCCGTCCTCGAGCTCGACGCCGTCGGTGAGCTGCTTCGCGTGGCGGGGGTAGAACTCGCCGCCCGTCACGGTGACGAGGTACGTCTTGCGGATCTCGTACCGGGGGTGCGCGAGCCGGTTCGCGAGCTCGCCGTCGTTCGTGAGGAGCAGCAGGCCCTCGCTGTCGGCGTCGAGCCGGCCGACGTGGAACAACCGCTCCGACCGGTCCTTGACCAGGTCGGCGAGCGTGGGGCGGCCCTCGGGGTCGCTCATCGTGGAGACCACGCCGAGCGGCTTGTTCAGCGCGAGGGTGATCTTCGAGGTGTCGAGCTGCACGCGCATGCCGTCCACGTGCACGGCGGCGGTGGCGGGGTCGACGCGCACGCCGAGCTCCGTGACGAGGACGCCGTCCACCTCGACGTGGCCCTCGGCGATGAGCTCCTCGCACTTGCGGCGCGAGCCCAGGCCCGCCTGGGCGAGCACCTTCTGCAGGCGGACGCCGTCGGCGACGTGGACGTCACGGTCGGGCTCGCCCGAGCGCGGTGCGGGGCGACGGGGTGCGGCCTTGCGGGGGCGCTGCGCAGCGGGACCCTGCGGACGGCTGGTGCGGCGGCTCCCGCCGCGGCGTTCGGTGCTCATGGTGCTCGATTCTCTCAGGTCCCCCCGAACCTGCTCGACACACCTGCTCGACACACCTGCTCGACTGCCGCCCGACGCCCGGGCGGTCACCCCCGGTGGGCGGCCAGGACCGCGGCGAAGCCCGCGGCGAGGCGCGGCGCCACGACGCTCGCGTCGTCCACGTCCCCGCACACCATCGCCCCGTCGCGGAGCATCATCAGCTCGGCGGCCGCGGCCGCGGGGTCGTCGGCGCCGCCGTCGCGGGCGACGGCGGCGAGGAAGGCCGCGTACCAGGCGCGATGGTCGGCGACCGCGCGCCGGACGGGGTGTGCGGGGTCGGCGAACTCGGCCCCGGCGTTGACGAACGCGCAGCCGCGGAACCGGTCGCCCCGCGCCACCTCGCCGAGCGCCCCGGCGAGCGCCGCGAGGGCCCCGGCCGCGTCGCCCGCGTGCTGCGACCGGATCTCCTCCAGCCGCTCGCGCTCGGCGGCCGCGAGCTCCCCGAGGTAGGCGACGACCAGGTCGTCCTTCGTCGGGAAGTGCCGGTAGAAGGTGACCTTCGACACGCCGGCCGCGGCGATGACCTTGTCCGCGCTCACGGCACGGATGCCCTCCGCGTAGAAGAGCCCGCTCCCCGCCTCGACGATCCGCTCGCGCACCCGCCCGCGGCCGTGCCCGACCGCCCGCCCGGCCGGTCCGGTGGCCGTCTCCTCCGGCGCGCTGGTCTCCATCTGCCCAACCTCTCACGTCCGGCCCGGCACCGGGCCCTTGCTTGCGGCGACGGTCGCCGCATGATCTAGTAGACGAACTAGTAACTCTACCGAGAGGACACACCATGAGCGCGATCTACACGGCGGTCGCCACCGCGACCGGCGAGGGACGGGACGGGCGGTCCCGCTCCGACGACGGGATCCTCGACGTCGACCTCGCGATCCCGAAGGAGATGGGCGGCGCCGGCGGCGCCACGAACCCCGAGCAGCTCTTCGCCGCGGGGTACGCCGCGTGCTTCCACTCCGCGCTGAAGCTCGTCGCGCGGCGCGAGCGGGCCACCGTGAGCGACTCCGCGGTCGTGGCCGAGGTCTCCCTGCACCCGACGCCCGAGGGCGGCTTCGCGCTGACGGTCGCGCTGCACGCCGAGCTCGGCGGCGTCGACCAGGCCACCGCCGACGCCCTCGTCGCCGCCGCGCACCAGGTCTGCCCGTACTCCAACGCCACGCGGGGCAACGTCGACGTCACGGTCGACGCGACGGTCGCCTGACAGCCGCGGACGCCTGATCCTCAGGCGTCGGGCCCGTCCTCCGCCAGCCCGCGACGCAGGGCCGAGGACGGGTCCAGGGCGATCGCCTCCCCCACGTCCGGTAGGTGCGGCGCCAGGGGCGGCAGCTCCTCGAGCGACGACCAGCCCATCCGGTCGAGGAACTCGCCCGTCGTGCCGAACAGCACGGCCCCCGTCATCGGGTCCTGGCCCGTCTCCGCGATCAGGCCGCGGGCCAGCAGCGTGCGCACCACGCCGTCCACGCTCACCCCGCGCACCGCCGAGACCTGCCCGCGGGTCACGGGCTGGCGGTACGCGATCACGGCGAGGGTCTCCAGCGCCGCCTGGCTGAGCCGGGACGACTGCCCCTCGAGGACGAAGGCGCCCACGACGTCGGCCTGTGCCCGCGCGGAGTACACGCGCCATCCCTCGGCCCCCTGGCGCAGCTCGAAGCCGCGCGGCCGCCCGCCCGTCTCGCCCCGGTACTCCGCGGCCAGCTCCTCGAGCGCCCCGGCGACCACCGGCACCGGCCGCGCGACGCCCGCCGCGAGGCGCTCGACCGGCACCGGGGACTCCGCGACCATGAGCACGGCCTCCAGCGCCGCCGCCAGCCCGCCCGGCAGGTCGTCGACGTCCACCTCGACCTCGGCCATCCGCTCGGCCTCGGCCGCCGGCCCGACGGCCTCGGCCTGCTCGTCCGTCTGCTGCGTCATGCCACGACCTCCGTCACGCCGGCGCCGCCTGCGGCGGGTTCGCCGGTCCCCTCGTCCTGCCCGGGCGTCCCGTCGAACTCCTCGAAGCCCGCCGCGAGCTCGCCGTCGTCGTCCTCGTCGTCCTCGTCGTCGCGGTCGCCTCCGGCGCCCGCGGTCCACCGCACGGTGAGCTCACCCAGCGCCGTGGCCTGCTCGAACGCCACCCGGCCGGAGCGGAACAGCTCCAGCAGGGCGAGGAACCTCGCGACGGCCACGAGCCGCTCCTCCCCCGCGACGAGCGCGCGGAAGGTCGCGACGTGCTCGCGCCGCAGCCGGCGCGCGATCACGCCCGCTTGCTCCCGCACGCTCACGGCGGGGGCGTGGAGATGGTCCAGCCCGACGACCGGCGGGGGTTTCGGCTCCAGCACCTTGGCCGCCAGCTCGGCGAGACGCGCGCCGTCGAGGGTCCACACCAGCTCCGGCAGCAGCGCCACGAGGTGCGGCTCGAGCGGGACGGACCGTGGCACGCGGCGCCCCTCGGTCTCCAGCCGCTCGGCGAGGAGGCCGGAGACCTCCTTGTACGCGCGGTACTGGAGCAGCCGGGCGAACAGCAGGTCGCGGGCCTCGAGCAGCTCCAGGTCCTCGGCGTCCTCCTCGACCACGCCGGGCAGCAGCCGAGCGGCCTTGAGGTCGAGCAGGGTGGCCGCGACGACGAGGAACTCGCTCGCCGTCCCGAGGTCCCACGACGGGTGCTCCTCGCCGCGAGCCATCGCCTCGCGCGACGCGGCCTCGGCCGCGCGGATGTGCGCGACGAACTCGTCGGTCACGGCCGCGAGCGCCACCTCGGTGACGTCCAGCTCGTGCTTCGCGATCAGCGACAGCAGCAGGTCGAACGGGCCCGTGAAGTTGTCGAGGTGCACCTCGAACCCCGGCCGGGCGTCGGAGCCGTCGACGGCGTCGACCGCCTCCCCCTGCTCCGGGGCGAGGTCAGGCAGCGTCACCACGGGCGACGAGCTCCCGCGCGAGCTGCCGGTACGCGGCGGCGCCGGCGTGGGTCGGGGCGTAGTTGGTGATCGGCTCGGCCGCCACGGACGCGTCCGGGAACTTCACCGTGCGTCCGATGACCGTGTGCAGCAGCGTGTCGCCGAACGCCTCGTGCACGCGCGCCACGACCTCCCGCGAGTGCAGGGTGCGCGAGTCGTACATGGTCGGCAGGATGCCGTCGATCTCCAGGGCCGGGTTGAGCCGGTCGCGCACCTTCTCGATCGTCTCCACGAGCAGGGCCACGCCGCGCAGCGCGAAGAACTCGCACTCCAGCGGGATGAGCACGCCGTGCGCCGCGGTGAGGGCGTTGACCGTGAGCAGGCCCAGCGACGGCTGGCAGTCCACGAGGATCACGTCGTAGTCGTCCAGGGCCGGGCGCAGCGCACGGGCGAGGACCGACTCGCGGGCCACCTCGCCGACGAGCTGGACCTCCGCGGCCGAGAGGTCGATGTTCGCGGGCAGCACGTCCATGCCCTCGATGTTCGTGGGCTGCAGCACGTCGGTGAAGCTGACGTCGCGCTCCATGAGCAGGTTGTAGACGCTGAGGTCGAGGTCGTGCGGGCTGACGCCGACGCCCACCGAGGCGGCGCCCTGCGGGTCGAAGTCGACGAGCAGGACGCGGCGGCCGTACTCGGCCAGCGCGGCGCCCAGGTTGATCGTGGTCGTGGTCTTGCCGACGCCGCCCTTCTGGTTGCACATCGCGACGATGCGCGCGGGCCCGTGGGACGCCAGCGGCGCCGGGTCGCGGAAGTCGGGCAGCGGCCGCCCGACGACGTCGGTACGCGGTTCCTCGAGCCCGCCGGCCGGACTGCCCGGCGCGGGGCTGGTCGCGGTGGCCGCGGCCGGTGAGGCGTCGCTCGTGGTCGTCTGCGTCATGGTGTCGCTCCCGAGTCCCTCGCTCACCTGCGTCACGCTACCCCAGGGCCTGCCGGGGTCCGGGCGGCACGCCGGGCGCGCCGTCGTTCCGGCGGGCGGGCCGCGGCGGGCGTGCTGACGGGGGTTCAGCCGAGCGCGCGGGGATGCGCCGCGGCGTACACCTCGCGCAGCGCATCGCGCGTCACCATCGTGTAGATCTGCGTGGTCGTCACCGAGGCGTGTCCCAACAGCTCCTGCACCACGCGGACGTCGGCGCCGCCCGCGAGCAGGTGGGTGGCGAACGAGTGCCGCAGCGTGTGCGGCGACACGTGCTGCGTCAGGCCGGCGCGCTCCGCGGCGGCCTGCAGCACGGACCAGGCGCTCTGCCGCGACAGCCGGGCGCCGCGGGTGTTGAGGAACAGCGCCGGCGTGCCGCGTCCCGCCGACGCGAGGGGCGCCCTGGCGCGCACCAGGTACGCCTCCAGCGCGGCCCGCGCGTACGAGCCGACGGGCACCACGCGCTCCTTGTCGCCCTTGCCCCGCAGGCGCACGGACCCGGCGCGCGGCACCCCGTCGTCGTGCGCGTCGGGCGGGTCCGTGCGGCGGCCCACGCCGTCCAGGAGGCCGTCGACGTCGTCGACGTCGAGACCCACGACCTCGCTGATGCGCCCGCCGGTGGAGTAGAGCAGCTCCAGCAGGGCGCGGTCGCGCAGCGGCACCGCGCCGTCGCCGGCGCCCGCCGCGTCGAGCAGACGGGCCACCTCGTCGATCGACAGCGCGTGCGGCAGCCGGCGCAGCGCGCTCGGGGCGTGCACCTGCGACGCGGGGTCGGCGCTCGTGGCGCCCTCGGCGTGCGCGAACCGGTGCCAGCCGCGGACCGCGGCCAGCGCGCGGGCGGTGGAGGACGGCGACAGCGGGGCCCCGCCGTCCGATCCCTGACGGAGCACGACGACGTAGTCCTCGACGTCGCGCTCCCCCACGTCGTCGAGCCCGGAGCGACCCGTGGCGTGCAGGTGGCGCGCGTAGCGACCGAGGTCGCGGCGGTAGGCCGCGACCGTGTTCGCCGACAGCCCGCGCTCGACGCCGAGGTGCGCCAGGTAGTCCTGCAGCGCGGCCGTCAGCGCGGGCGGGAGGGGCGGGGCGGACGTGGTGTCGGGCACCGGAACATCATGCCCCGGGGCCGCGACGTCCCGGACGGGCCGCGTCACCGGGAGGGTCAGAACGGCAGGAAGACGTCCACCGCGACCGCGATGAACAGCACCGTGAGGTACGTGATCGAGCCGTGGAAGACCTTCATCGCGCCGAGCTTGCCCCGCTCGGGGTGGCCGGCGCGGCGCAGCATCGCGATCACGAGCCAGAGGAACCAGCCGCCCGAGGCGACGGCGACGGCCGAGTAGAACCACGACATGCCCGCGAGCGGGATGAGCGCGAGCGAGCAGGCGATCATCGCGACCGTGTGCGCGACCATCTCGACCGCGACGCGACGGTCCGTCGCGACGACCGGGAGCATCGGGACGCCGGCGTTGGCGTAGTCCTTCTTGAACTTCACGGACAGCGGCCAGTAGTGCGGCGGCGTCCAGAAGAAGATGACGCCGAAGAGCGCCACCGCCGCCCAGCTGAGCGACTCCGTGACGGCGGCCCAGCCGATGAACACGGGCATGCAGCCCGCGATCCCGCCCCACACGATGTTCTGCGGCGTGCGCCGCTTGAGGATCATCGTGTAGCCGACCACGTAGATCGCGATCGCCGCGAAGGTGAGCCACGCCGCCGGGACGTTGACCAGCAGGGCGAACCACAGCAGCGACACGACGCCGAGCACCGTGGCGAACACCAGGGCCGCCCGCGGCGTGATCTCCCCCGTGGCCAGCGGGCGCCGCTTGGTCCGGTTCATCACCTGGTCGATGTCGCGGTCCAGGTAGCAGTTGAAGACGTTCGCCGACGCGGCCGCGAGCGTCCCGCCGACGAGCGTCTTGACCACGAGCCACAGCGAGGGCAGGCCGCCCTGCGCGAGGATCATGGTGGGGAGCGTCGTGACCAGCAGCAGCTCGATGATGCGCGGCTTGGTCAGCGCGACGTACGCCCCGACGCGGTCGCGCCATCCCGTGCTCGCCCCCCGGCCCTGCTCCGCGTTCCCTCCGCGGCGGTCCGCCCGGTCCGCATCGGCACGCTCCCGCTCGGCGCGCGCGGCCGCGCGGGTCGGCGCCTGGGGGTGGGACGTCGTGGTGCTCGTGGTGCTCACGCGCGTGCTTGTCCGTTCTCGGCTGGGGGTCCGGGGAGCTCGGGCGACGTGGGACGGTCGCCGCCTCATCGTACGCCGAGGTCAGCGACCCGGCGGCCCGGACGGCGGCCGCCCGGCTGTGAGAAATGCCCGCGCCGGCGTCATCTCCCCGGACATCCTCCGGCGCGCACGGCGCGCCGCTCAACTGGTGGGACGAACGGCTCCGGGACGGGCGTGACGGGAATGCTCGGCGCTAGGGTGGTGCTGCACAACGGTGAACAGCGGGCCGCCCACCCGGTCGGCCCCTCGACGCCGTGCCCCGCCGTCGCCCCCAGGACCCCGTGCGGCGTCCGACGCGACGGCGCCCCGTACCGGCAGAGCAGCAGCAATCACCCGGGGCTCGCTCCGGGCAGGAAAGAGGCACATCTGTGAACGCGTTCGACCCCGTCGTCGCCCCGCTCGAGTGGAGCTCGCTCGACGACCGCGCGGTGAAGACCATCAAGGCGCTGGCGGCGGACGCCGTCGAGAAGGTCGGCAACGGCCACCCCGGCACGGCGATCTCCCTCGCCCCCGCCGCGTACCTGCTGTTCGGCAAGACGATGCGGCACGACCCCTCCGACCCGCACTGGGTCGGTCGTGACCGGTTCGTCCTCTCCGCGGGCCACTCCTCGCTCACGCTGTACCTGCAGCTGTTCCTCTCCGGCTACGGCATGGAGCTGGAGGACCTCGAGGCGCTGCGCACCTGGGGCTCGCAGACCCCGGGCCACCCCGAGTACCGCCACACCCCCGGCGTCGAGATCACGACCGGCCCGCTCGGCCAGGGCCTCGCGTCCGCCGTCGGCATGGCGTTCGCGGCCCGCCGCGAGCGGGGCCTGCTCGACCCCGACGCCGCGCCCGGCGAGTCGCCGTTCGACCACCACGTCTACGTCATCGCCTCCGACGGCGACCTGCAGGAGGGCGTCACGTCCGAGGCGTCGTCGCTCGCCGGCACGCAGAAGCTCGGCAACCTCGTGGTGATCTGGGACGACAACAAGATCTCCATCGAGGACGACACGGACATCGCGTTCACCGAGGACACCCTCGCGCGCTACGCCGCCTACGGCTGGCACACCCAGCGGGTGGACTGGACGCAGGGCGGCACCGGCTACGCCGAGGACGTCGACGCGCTCGCCGCGGCCATCGCGGCCGCGAAGGCGGAGACCGACCGCCCGTCGTTCATCGCGCTGCGCACCATCATCGGCTGGCCGTCGCCCACCAAGCAGAACACGGGCGGGATCCACGGCTCCGCGATGGGAGCCGACGAGGTCGCGGGCCTCAAGATCGCCCTCGGTCTCGACCCCGAGGCGACCTTCGCCGTCGACGACGAGGTGCTCGGGTACACGCGCGACGTCGCGGCCCGCCAGGCCGAGCAGCGCGCCGCCTGGGACCGCTCGTACGACGCGTGGCGCACCGCCGCCCCGGAGCGGGCGGCCCTGCTCGACCGCCTCGTGGCCCACGAGCTGCCCGCCGGCTGGACCGACGAGCTGCCCGTCTTCGAGGCCTCCGAGAAGGGCGTCGCCACGCGCGCCGCGTCCGGCAAGGTCCTCACCGCGCTCAAGGACGTGCTGCCCGAGCTGTGGGGCGGGTCCGCGGACCTCGCCGGCTCGAACAACACCACGATGGACGGCGAGCCGTCGTTCATCCCCGTCGAGCACGCGACCAAGAAGTTCCCGGGCAACCCCTACGGGCGCACCCTGCACTTCGGCATCCGCGAGCACGGCATGGGCGCGATCCTCAACGGCATCGTGCTGCACGGCCTCACCCGCCCCTACGGCGGCACCTTCCTCCAGTTCGCCGACTACATGCGGGCCTCGGTCCGCCTCGCGGCCCTCATGGAGATCCCGACGACGTTCGTGTGGACGCACGACTCCATCGGGCTCGGCGAGGACGGCCCCACGCACCAGCCGGTCGAGCACCTCGCGGCGCTGCGCGCCATCCCCGGCCTCGACGTCGTGCGCCCCGCCGACGCGAACGAGACCGCGTGGGCCTGGCGCGGCATCCTCGAGAACACCGCCAACCCGGCCGGCATCGTCCTCACGCGCCAGAACGTCCCGACGTTCCCGCGCGGCACCGACGGCTTCGCCGGCGCCGAGGGCACGCTCAAGGGCGGCTACACGCTGGTCGACGCCACGAACGACGAGACCGGCACGCCCGACGTCGTCCTCGTCGGCACCGGCTCCGAGGTGCAGCTCGCCGTCCAGGCGCGCGAGCAGCTCGCCGCCGAGGGGATCGCCGCCCGCGTCGTGTCGATGCCGAGCCGCGAGTGGTTCGACAAGCAGGACGCCGCGTACCGCGAGTCCGTGCTGCCCTCCGCGGTGAAGGCGCGCGTGTCCGTCGAGGCGGGCGTCGCGCAGGGCTGGCGCGACGTGGTCGGCGACGCCGGCCGCAGCGTCTCGCTCGAGCACTACGGCGCGTCGGCCGACTACCAGACGCTGTACCGGGAGTTCGGGATCACGGCGGAGGCCGTCGCGGCCGCCGCCCGCGAGTCGCTCGCCGCCGTGCGCGGCGCTGGCGACGCCGCCTGAGCGCTCGTAGATTCCCAGGGTGGGGCGTCGCCGGCCGGCGCCCCACCCGGCCCCTGTCGAGACCTCCCGCTCAGGGGCTTCCGACCTGGAAGGACGTCCGATGACGCAGAGCACCGTCCCCGCACCGATCACCGACCTGACCGGCGCCGGGGTGTCCATCTGGCTCGACGACCTGTCGCGGGAGCGCCTGCGCAGCGGCAACCTGGCGGCCCTCGTGGCCGAGCGGGGCGTCGTCGGCGTGACGACGAACCCCACGATCTTCGCCAAGGCGCTGTCCAGCGGCGACGCCTACGACGCCCAGCTGGCGGAGCTCGCCCGCCTCGGTGCGGACGGAGACGTGGACGCCGCCGTCGAGACCATCACCACCGACGACGTGCGCGCCGCCGCCGACCTGCTGCGCCCGGTCTACGACGCCACCGACGGCGTGGACGGGCGCGTGTCGATCGAGGTCGACCCCCGCCTCGCGTACGACGCCGACAAGACCGTGGTCGTGGCGGAGCGCCTGTGGCGCACCGTCGACCGCCCGAACGTCTTCATCAAGATCCCGGCGACCGTGCCCGGCCTGGACGCGATCTCGCGGACCCTCGCCCAGGGCATCAGCGTCAACGTCACCCTGATCTTCTCGATCGAGCGCTACCGCTCCGTCCTCCAGGCGTTCGCGATCGGCCTCGAGCAGGCGCGCGCCGACGGGATCGACCTCGGCCCGATCGGGTCGGTGGCGTCCTTCTTCGTCTCCCGGGTCGACTCCTCGGTGGACGCCGCGCTGGAGAAGATCGGCACGCCGGAGGCCCTCGACCTGCGCGGGCAGGCCGCCGTCGCGAACGCCCGGCTCGCGTTCGAGGCCTACGAGCAGTTCGTCGGCACGGACGAGTGGCGGTCGCTCGCGGCGTCCGGCGCGCACCCGCAGCGGCCGCTGTGGGCGTCGACCGGCGTGAAGAACCCCGAGTACTCGGACACCCTGTACGTCTCCGAGCTGGTCACGGACGGCGTCGTGAACACGATGCCCGAGCCGACCCTGCAGGCGTTCGCCGACCACGGCGTCGTCACCGGCGACACGGTCCGCGGCACCGCGGGCGCCGCGCGGCGCACGATCGAGACCATCGAGTCGTTCGGCGTCTCCCTCGCCGAGGTCACCGACCACCTCGAGACGGACGGCGTCCGCAAGTTCGAGGACTCCTGGACCGAGCTCCTGGACACCGCGTCCGCCGGGCTGAAGGCCCAGGGGGCCTGAGCCCTCACCCCGGGGGCGCCACGGCGCCCCCGGGCCCGCACCACCTCCCGCCCGCACGACGAAGAACGGTGCCCACCTCGTGAGACCGGCCAAGATCACCGCCGAGCACAACCCCCTGCGCGACCCCCTCGACCTGCGGCTCCCCCGCATCGCCGGCCCCAGCGGCCTGGTGATCTTCGGGGTCACGGGCGACCTGTCGCGCAAGAAGCTCATGCCCGCCGTCTACGACCTGGCGAACCGCGGCCTGCTGCCGCCCGGCTTCGCGCTGACGGGCTTCGCCCGCCGCGACTGGGAGGACGAGGACTTCGCCCAGGTCGTGCACGACGCGGTCAAGGAGCACGCCCGCACACCGTTCCGCGAGGCCACGTGGCGCCAGCTCGCCGAGGGCATCCGCTTCGTGCAGGGCTCGTTCGACGACGACGAGGCGTTCGAGCGCCTGCGCCAGACGGTCGAGCAGCTCGACGCCGAGCGCGGCACCGGCGGCAACCACGCCTTCTACCTGTCCGTGCCGCCCAGCGCGTTCCCGATCGTGTGCCGGCAGCTGTCCGAGTCGGGGCTCTCCAAGTCGTCCCCGGACGCCTGGCGCCGCGTCGTCATCGAGAAGCCCTTCGGGCACGACCTCGAGAGCGCGCGCGAGCTGGACGCCGTCGTCTCCCAGGTCTTCGACCCGGAGTCGGTGTTCCGCATCGACCACTACCTCGGCAAGGAGACGGTCCAGAACCTCCTCGCCCTGCGGTTCGCGAACCAGATGTTCGAGCCGCTGTGGAACAGCAACTACGTCGACCACGTGCAGATCACGATGGCCGAGGACATCGGCATCGGCGGGCGTGCGAGCTACTACGACGGCATCGGCGCCGCCCGCGACGTGATCCAGAACCACCTGCTGCAGCTCCTGGCGCTCGTCGCCATGGAGGAGCCGGTCAACTTCGACGCCGAGGCCCTGCGCGCGGAGAAGATCAAGGCGCTCTCCTCGGTGCGGCTCCCCCGCGACCTCGGGCGTCACACCGCACGCGGCCAGTACGCCTCCGGGTGGCAGGGCGGCGAGAAGGTCGTCGGGTTCCTCGAGGAGGAGGGCTTCAACCCCGACTCCACGACCGAGACCTTCGCCGCGGTCAAGCTCGAGATCGACAACCGGCGCTGGGCGGGCGTGCCCTTCTACCTGCGCACGGGCAAGCGCCTGGGCCGCCGCGTCACCGAGGTGGCCGTCGTCTTCAAGAAGGCGCCGCACCTGCCGTTCGAGTCGTCGCTCACGTCCGACCTGGGCAACAACGCGCTGGTCATCCGCGTGCAGCCCGACGAGGGCGTCACCCTCCGGTTCGGTGCGAAGGTGCCCGGTACCGCGATGGAGGTCCGCGACGTCACGATGGATTTCGGCTACGGCCACTCGTTCACCGAGTCGTCCCCCGAGGCCTACGAGCGCCTCATCCTCGACGTCCTCCTCGGCGACCCGCCGCTCTTCCCGACGCGCGAGGAGGTCGAGCTCTCCTGGAAGATCCTCGACCCGGTCACCGCGTACTGGGCGGGCAAGGGCAAGCCGGAGCAGTACGCCTCGGGGACCTGGGGCCCGGAGTCCGCCGACAAGATGATGGCCCGCGACGGCCGCTCGTGGCGGCGCCCGTGAGGCCCTCCGGCGCCCCCGACGACGCCGCCCGCGCCGCGGCGAGCCGCATCCACCCGCGCCGCATCCACCCGCGCCGCACCCAGCGAGGAGAGCCCCGATGATCATCGACATGCCGGACACGACCACGAACGCGGTCGGCAAGCGGCTCGCCCACCTGCGCGACGAGGGCGGCGCCGTGGCGCTCGGCCGGGTGCTCACCCTCGTCGTCGTCGCGGAGGAGGCCGACATCGAGGACTCCGTCCGCGCCGCCAACCAGGCCAGCCACGAGCACCCGTGCCGGGTCGTCGTCATCGCGCCGCTCGCGCAGCGCGACCGCTCCGCGCCGCGGCTCGACGCCGAGATCCGCGTCGGCGGCGACGCCGGCGCCTCGGAGGTCGTCGTCCTGCGGGCCGGCGGGCCGATGCTCGACCACCCGGACACGCTCGTCATGCCCCTGCTGCTGCCGGACGCCCCGATCGTCGTCTGGTGGCCCACCGGCGGCCCGGACGCCCCGTCGGCGGACCCGATGGGCGCGATGGCCCAGCGCCGTATCACGGACACGACGACGGCAGCGGACCCGGTCGCGATGCTGCACCGGCTGGCGGGCACGTTCAGCCCCGGCGACACCGACCTGGCGTGGGCGCGCGTCACCCTGTGGCGCGGGCTCATCGCGGCCGCGGTGGAACAGCCGCCGTTCGAGCCCGTCACCGCGGTGACCGTCGAGGGGCAGGAGCAGCACACGTCGCTCGACCTGCTCGCCGCCTGGCTCGGCCAGCGCCTGCGCTGCCCTGCCACGGTCGTGCGCACCGACAGCGACGACGCGATCACCCGCGTGACCCTGGAGCGCAGGAGCGGGCCGATCGTGCTCGACCGCCCCGACGGCCGCGTCGTGTCGATCACGCAGCCCGAGAAGCCGGAGCGCCGCATGGCGCTGCCCATCCGCGCGCTGAGCGAGGCCCTCATCGAGGAGCTGCGGCGCCTCGACCCCGACGAGCTCTACGGCGAGGTGCTCACCAAGGGCCTCACGCGGGTCGAGACCGTCAAGGCGAAGTCGACGGCGAAGGCCCGGGCGTGAGCGCGCCGCTCGTCGTCGTGCACCCGGACCCGGCCGTCCTCGCGGAGGCCGCCGCGGCCCGGCTGCTCACCCGCCTGCTCGACGTGCAGTCGGTCCGCACGCCGGTGCACGCGGTGCTGACGGGCGGCACCGTGGGCATCAAGACGCTCGAGGCCGTGGCCGCGAGCCCGCTGCGTGCGGCCGTGGACTGGTCCGGGGTGCACCTGTGGTGGGGCGACGAACGGTTCCTGCCGGACGGCGACCCCGACCGCAACGAGACCCAGGCCCGTGCCGCCCTCGTGGACTCGCTCGTCGCGGAATCCGGCCTGCCCGGCGCCCACGTGCACGCGATGCCCGCGCGCGGCGCCGTGCTCGACGGCGACACCGTCGAGACGCCGGAGCAGTCGGCCGCGGCCTACGCGGCCGAGCTCGCGGCCTTCGCCCCCTCGCCCGCGGCCGACTCGCAGGAGCCGGCCGTGCCGGAGTTCGACGTGCTGCTGCTGGGCATGGGGCCGGACGGGCACGTCGCCTCGTTGTTCCCCGGGCACGACGGCCTGTCGGCCCGCGGCGCGACGGTCGGGGTGCACGGTTCCCCGAAGCCGCCGCCGGAGCGCGTCTCGCTCACGTTCGACGCCCTGCGGCGGGCGCGCGAGGTGTGGGTCGTCGCGGCCGGCGCCGAGAAGGCGGCCCAGGCCGCCGCCGCCCTCGCCGGCGGCGCGGTGACCGACGTCCCGGCGGCCGGGGCCCACGGCACCGAGGGCACGTTGTGGCTCCTGGACGCCGCCGCCGCGGCCGGCCCGGCCGCCTGACCTGCTAGCTCGCCGACCGGTGCCGGTCGGCGAGCAGGCGGGCGGGCGTCTCGTCGTCGAACTCGGCGAAGAACTCCCCCACCCGTTCGGTGAGCTCGCTCATCCCGTCGCACGCGAACAGGGTCGGTTGGTAGTGCGAGATGTCGTACTCCACGGTGCCCATGGAGTAGAAGTCGAGCGGCAGGATCGTGGCGCCACGAAACTCCTCGATCTCGCCGTACGAGGACAGCAGGCCGGCGCCGTACGCCCGCAGCTCCCCGTCCTCGTACATCACGCCGAACTCGATGGTGAACCAGAAGACGTCCGCCACGAACTGCAGTCCCTCGGCCGTCTCGCAGCGCCGCGCGGCCTCGCCCGCCCGGCGCTTCACCTCGGCGATCGCCGGGTTGGCGAGCAGGTTCCCGTGCCCGACGACCTCGTGGATGATGTCCGGCTCGGGGGTGTACAGGGGCTGCGACCCGTGGCGCAGGTACTGCGTGGAGTGGAAGACGCCGTCGGCGAGCGACCCGTAGAACTGGTCCAGGGGCACCAGCCCCGCGGCGGGGTGGAGCCGGAAGCCGCTGAGCGACTCCAGGCCCGCGCTCACCTCGTCGAGCTGCGGCACCCGGTCGGTCGGCAGGCCGAGGGCTTCCTTGCCCTCGAGGTACCCACGGATCGCCAGGCGCTCGTGCTTGGGCGCGAGCTCGGCGCACACGGTGCGCCAGATCTCGTTCTCCCCGTCGGTGTACTCGACGCGGGGCACGGGGTCTCCCGGCGACCAGCGCAACGCAGGGCCGGCGATGACCTCCCGGCGGCGCCGGTACTCCGGGTCGTTCGCGCCGGGGTGGTCGTCCGTGAGGTGCACCGTGACGCCGTGCTCGTCCTCGGTGACGGGGGCGTAGAGCTGTCCTTCCTCGAACATGCGGCCAGACTACGCCACCGTCTCGACAGGTGGACACCCCGTCGGGTCGGAGCCCGACCCGCCGCCGTCAGCTCGCCCGGCGCAGGCCCGTCCGGCGTGCCCGCAGGGTCGCGAGCGCCTCCTCGAGGAGGGCGGCACCGTCCTCCTCGGACCGGCGTTCCTTCACGTATGCGAGGTGCGTCTTGTACGGCTCGTTCCGCACCGGCTCCGGCGGGTTGGCCGCGTCCAGCCCGGCGGGGAAGCCGCAGCGCGGACAGTCCCAGAACTCCGGGGGCTCGACGCCCTCGTTCGCCGAGAAGCTCGGCGTCGTCTCGTGCCCGTTCGCGCACCAGTACGAGACCCGCACCCGGGGTGCCGCCTCGCCGCGCTCGGACTCTCCCAGCGGACCCGCGCCCACGCGCGAGCCCCGGATCGCATGACCGGCTGTAGCCACGTCCTGTCGTCCTCACCTTCGACTCAGTGGGCGTACGCCCACGGACGATCTTCGTGAACCGTGGAGCCGGGCTCGCCACCCGGCTCCGTTGCCCCCGCACCGGCCGAGCCTGAGCCCGGGCCGGTGACGGTCGCGGTCGTGCGGCCTCAGCTCACCTTCGTGATGAGGCCGAGCAGCACGATCACGACGAACCAGACGAGTGCGAAGCTCACCGTGATCCGGTTGAGGTTGCGCTCGGCGACGCCGGAGCTTCCGGCAGCGCTCGAGATCCCCCCGCCGAACATGTCGGACAGACCGCCGCCCTTGCCCTTGTGCATCAGGATGAGCAGGGTCAGGAAGGCGCTGGTGATCACCAGGAGAACCTGAAGGATGATCTGCAAAACGTCCACGGTGTCCTCGGCTGTCCTCGTTCGTCGTCCGTCCCGCGGGGCGGGCTTCTGTTCGTCACCCGACCAGGACGTCGTCCCGGCCGGGTCAAGAGTAAGTGACGGACGCCTCTCGAGGCGAACACCGATGTTTCCATCGGGTGACGATCCTCGGGAGGCGTCCGTCGGACGGGTCCGGGCCCGCCGTGGGGTGTCGCGTCAGGCGACGTGCGACTGGTAGCGCGCGATCTTCGCGAACTCGACCGGGTCGAGGCTCGCGCCACCGACGAGCGCGCCGTCGACGTCGGGCTGCGCCATGATCTGCGCGACGTTGCCCGACTTGACCGACCCGCCGTACAGCACGCGCACGCCCGCGGCGAGCTCGGCGTCGTACAGCTCCGCGAGGCGGCCGCGGATCGCACCGCAGACCTCCTGCGCGTCGTCCGGCGTCGCGACCTCGCCGGTGCCGATCGCCCAGACGGGCTCGTAGGCGATGACGACCTGCGCGGCCTGCTCCGCCGGCACGTCGGCGAGGGCGGCGTCGACCTGCGCGAGGGTGTAGGACACCTGCTCGCCGGCCTTGCGCACGTCCAGCCCCTCCCCGACGCACAGGATCGGCACGAGCCCGTGCTCGAAGGCGGCACGCACCTTGGCGTTCACGAGCGCGTCGTCCTCGGCGTGGTACTCGCGGCGCTCGGAGTGCCCGACCGCCACGTACGTGCAGCCCAGGCGGGCCAGCATCGGGCCCGAGATCTCGCCCGTGTAGGCGCCCGACGCGTGCGTCGACAGGTCCTGGGCGCCGTAGCGCACCCCGAGCTTGTCGGCGTCCACGAGGGTCTGCACGGAGCGCAGGTCGGTGAACGGCGCCAGGACGGCGACCTCCACGGCCTCGTAGTCGTGCTTCGCGTCCTTGAGCGTCCACGCGAGCTTCTGCACCGCGGCGATCGCCTCGGTGTGGTCCAGGTTCATCTTCCAGTTGCCCGCCATCAGGGGCGTGCGGGTGGTGGCCACGATGGGCTCCTCGTTCTCTCGTGCTGGGGTGGGAAGGATCGGAAGGCTGTCAGTCCGCGAGGACCGCGAGGCCCGGGAGCTCCTTGCCCTCGAGCAGCTCCAGGCTGGCGCCGCCGCCGGTGGAGATGTGGCTGAAGCCGTCCTCGTCGAAGCCGAGCGCGCGCACGGCCGCGGCCGAGTCGCCACCGCCCACGATCGAGAACGCGCCGGCCGCGGTCGCGTCGACGATGCCCTGCGCGACGGCGCGGGTGCCCGCGGCGAACGCCGCGAACTCGAACACGCCCATCGGGCCGTTCCAGACGACCGTCTTCGCGTCCGCGAGCCGCGCGGCGAACAGCGCACCGGACTCGGGGCCGATGTCGAGGCCCATCGTCCCGTCGGGGATCTGGTCGGCCGGGACGGTGCGGTGGGGCGCGTCGGCGGCGAACGAGTCGGCGGCGACGATGTCGGTCGGGAGCACGATCTCCACGCCCGACTCGGCGGCCTGGGCGAGATACCCCTTGACGGTGTCCACCTGGTCGGCCTCGAGCAGCGACGAGCCCACCGAGTGGCCCTGCGCGGCGAGGAAGGTGAAGACCATGCCGCCACCGATGAGCAGCCGGTCCGCCTTCGTCAGGAGGTTCTCGATGACGCCGAGCTTGTCGGAGACCTTCGAGCCGCCCAGGACGACGGCGTACGGGCGCTGCGGGTCGGTGGTGGCGCGCGAGAGCGCCTCGACCTCCTTGAGGACGAGGTCGCCGGCCGCGGCCGGGAGCAGCTTCGCGACGTCGTAGACCGACGCCTGCTTGCGGTGCACGACGCCGAAGCCGTCGGACACGAACGCGTCGGCCAGCGCGGCCAGCTCGCCGGCCAGCTCCTCGCGCTCCGCGTCGACCTTCGAGGTCTCGCGCGCGTCGAACCGGACGTTCTCCAGGAGCGCGACCTGGCCGTCGGCCAGGGCGGCGACGGTCTCCTGGGCCGACGGCCCGGTCACGTCGGCCGCCAGGGCCACGTCCTGGCCCAGCAGCTCACCGAGGCGCGCGGCCACGGGCGCCAGGGAGTAGGCCGGGTTCGGCTCGCCCTTGGGGCGGCCGAGGTGGGCGGTCACGACCACGCGCGCGCCGGCGTCCGTGAGGCGCTTCAGCGTGGGCAGCGCGGCCTTGATCCGGCCGTCGTCGGTGATGGTGGTGCCGTCGAGCGGCACGTTGAAGTCCGAGCGGACGAGGACGCGCTTGCCGCGCAGCTCGCCCAGGGTGTCGATGGTCTTCATGGGGCACACCTGTCCGTCAGGGCCCGGTGCGCGCGGCGCGACCCTCATGCGTCCGCACGTCCTGGGCCGGGGTGATCTGGTCCGTACATGACGACGTCCGCGTGCGCGGCCGGAGTTCGGCGCGCACGCGGACGTCGTGACTCACGCTCGAGCGGTGTCGGGCGCCGGAGTCGTCAGAGCTTCTCGCCGACGTGGACGGTCAGCGCGACGAGGGAGTTGGAGTAGCCCCACTCGTTGTCGTACCACGAGACGACCTTGACCTGGTTGCCGATCACCTTGGTCAGCTTCGAGTCGAAGATGCTCGTGTGCGGGTTGGTGACGATGTCCGACGACACGATCTCGTCGTCCACGTACTCCAGGGTGCCCTTGAGCGGGCCCTCGGCGGCGGCCTTGACCGCGGCGTTGACCTCCTCGACCGTGACCTCCTTCGGGGCCTCGAAGGTGAGGTCGGTGGCCGAACCGGTGATGACCGGGACGCGCAGGGCGTAGCCGTCGAGCTTGCCCTTCAGCTCCGGGAGCACCAGGGCGACGGCCTTGGCGGCACCCGTGGTGGTCGGCACGATGTTCTGCGCGGCGGCGCGGGCGCGGCGGAGGTCCTTGTGCGGGCCGTCCTGCAGGTTCTGGTCGCCGGTGTACGCGTGGATCGTCGTCATGAGGCCACGCTCGATGCCGATCGAGTCGTTGAGGGCCTTGGCGAGCGGCGCGAGGCAGTTCGTCGTGCACGACGCGTTGGAGATGATGTGGTGCGCGGCCGGGTCGTACTGGTCGTTGTTCACACCCATGACGAAGGTCGCGTCCTCGTTCTTCGCCGGGGCGGAGATGATGACCTTCTTGGCACCGGCGTCGATGTGCGCCTTGGCCTTGGTGGCGTCGGTGAAGAAGCCGGTGGACTCGATGACGATGTCCGCGCCCAGCTCGCCCCAGGGGAGGTTCGCGGGGTCGCGCTCCGCGAGCGCACGGATCTTCTGGCCGTCGACGATGATGTTCTCGTCGTCGAAGTCGACCGACTTCGGGAAGCGGCCGAGCACCGTGTCGTACTTGAGCAGGTGGGCCAGAGTCTTGTTGTCGGTCAGGTCGTTGACGCCGACGACCTCGATGTCCGCACCCGACTCCACGAGAGCGCGGTAGAAGTTCCGTCCGATCCGACCGAAGCCGTTGATCCCGACGCGGATGGTCACGATTGCCCTCCTCAGGGCGCGCCGGTGAGATCCCGGCGCACACGGTTGATGCCGACTTCCGCACGCCGCGAGGGGCGTGCTGATGATTCACGTCGTGACCCCGGAACCACCCGACGTTCTTCCACCGGGCGGTCAGCCTCGGGTCACGTCGTCGTCACCTGACGGAATGAGCCTATACCCGAACGGGCCGTGCCGCTGACCCTCGACGGCACCGTGAGACATGTGGTCTGACCATATGGACAGGACCCGGGCCAGAGCCGGCCGACGCGCGTCGCGAGGCCTGTCCGCCCGGGCGGCCGGACGCCGTCAGAGGTCGAGGAGCTCCGGGCTCAGGCCGGACTCGGTGTCCGGGATCCCGACCTCGAGCGCCCGCTTGTCCGCCGTCGACAGGAGCCGCCGGATCCGGCCCGCGACGGCGTCCTTGGACAGCGGCGGGTCCGCCAGCTGCCCCAGCTCCTCCAGGGAGGCCTGCTTGTGCGCCAGGCGCAGCTCCCCCGCCTGGCGCAGGTGCTCGGGCACGTCCTCGCCCAGGATCTCGAAGGCGCGCTGCACCCGGGCGCCGGCCGCCACGGCGGCCCGCGCCGACCGCCGCAGGTTCGCGTCGTCGAAGTTCGCGAGCCGGTTGGCCGTGCCGCGCACCTCGCGCCGCGCACGCCGCTCCTCCCAGATCTCGCGGGTGCGGACGGCACCCATGCGCCGCAGGATCTCCCCGATCGCCTCGCCGTCGCGGACCACGACGCGGTCCACGCCCCGCACCTCCCGGGACTTCGCCTGCACGCCCAGGCGCCGCGCGGCGCCGACCAGCGCGAGCGCCGCCTCGGGCCCGGGGCACGTGACCTCCAGCGCCATCGACCGGCCGGGCTCCGTCAGCGACCCGTGCGCGAGGAACGCACCCCGCCACACCGCCTCGGCCTCCGCGACGCCCGCCGACACGACCTCCGGGGCCAGGCCGCGCACCGGCCGCCCCCGGGAGTCCAGCAGGCCCGTCTGGCGGGCGAGCGACTCGCCGTCGCGCACCACCCGCACCACGTACCGGTTGTTCTTGCGCAGACCCCCGGCCTGCACCACGATCAGGTCGCTCGTGTGCCCGTAGAGCTCCGTGATCGACTGCCGCAGCCGCGCCGCGGCCGCCTCGTCGTCGAGCTCCGCCTCGATCACCACGCGGCCCGAGATGATGTGCAGCCCGCCGGAGAACCGCAGCGTCGCCGAGACCTCGGCCTTGCGGCACGACGTCCGGGTCACCTTGATCCGCGCGAGCTCGTCCTTCACCTCTGCCGTCAGCGCCATGGCGTCATCCTGCCACGCGAGGCAAGCACCCCGAGCCGTCGGCAGCGTGCCGCCGGGCAGCGGTCACACGTCCCCGTAGACGCCCTCGAACACGTCCCGGTAGGCCGCCGCGAGGCGCAGCGGGTCGTGGCGTGCCGTCCCGTCGCCGCGACGCACCTGGCGCATGAGGAGCCGGGCGCCCACGGCCTGGGCGGCGTCGGCGAGCTCGTCCACGTCCTCCACGGCCGACGGGTCGGCCAGCACCGCGTCGACGCGCAGTCCCGGCGCGTGCCGGTACAGCGCCTCGAGATGGTCGGTCGCGGTCAGCCCCTGGGTCTCGCCGCGCTCGGCGGCCAGGTTGAGCGTCACGCACACGCGCGCGTCGGTCTCGTGCAGAGCCTTCGCGAGCTCCGGCACCAGCAGGTGCACGAGCACCGACGAGTACCAGGATCCCGGGCCCAGGACGACCCAGTCCGCGGTGCGGACCGCCTCCACAGCCTCCGGGCACGCCGGCGGGTCCGCCGGCACCAGCCGCAGCTGCTCGATCCGGCCCTCGGACACGGCGACGCGGCTCTGCCCGACGACGGTGTCGAGGGTCGCCACGCCGTCGCGACGCACGTCCGCCTCGACCACGAGGGGCACCGACGCCATGGGCAGCACGCGACCCCGCGCGCCGAGCAGCCGGCCGACCCAGTCGAGCCCCGTCACCGTGTCGCCGAGCAGCTCCCACAGCGCGACGATCAGGAGGTTGCCCATGGCGTGCTTGTCCAGGCTGCCGCCCGAGACGAACCGGTGCTGCAGCAGGTCGCTCCAGGTGCGGCCCCACTCGGAGTCGTCGCACAGCGCCGCGAGCGCCATCCGGAGGTCGCCGGGCGGCAGCACGTCGAGCTCGTCACGGAGGCGGCCCGACGACCCGCCGTCGTCCGCGACCGTCACGACGGCGGTCAGCCGGTCGGACATCAGGCGCAGCGCGGACAGGCTGGCGAACAGGCCGTGCCCTCCCCCGAGCGCCGTCACCGCCGGCGCCCCCGGGCTCCCGACCGGCGCCGTCACTCCTTCCCCAGGTCGCGCGCCGTGAGGGAGACCCGCTGGCCCGCGTCCCGCAGCCGCTGGGCGATCTCGCCCGCGATCGCGACCGAGCGGTGCTTGCCCCCCGTGCACCCGACGGCGATCGTCACGTACCGCTTCTCCTCGGCCAGGTAGCCGGCAAGGACCGGCTCGAGCGCCGCCACGTACCGGTCCACGAACTCCTGCGCCCCGGGCCGGGCGAGCACGTACTCCCGCACCGGGGCGTCGCGCCCCGTGAGGTGACGCAGCTCGGTGATCCAGTACGGGTTCGCCAGGAAGCGCACGTCCACGACGTGGTCGGCGTCGAGCGGGATGCCGTACTTGAAGCCGAAGGCGAGCACGTTCACGCGCAGCGCGTCGGGCGCGCCGTCCGCGACGGCGGCGCGCACCTCGCGCGCGAGGTCGTGCACCGACAGCTCCGACGTGTCGATGACGACGTCGGCGCGCTCGGCGATCGACGCGAGCGCACGACGCTCCTCGCCGATGCCGTCGAGGATCCGGCCCTCGCCCTGCAGGGGGTGCGGGCGGCGGACGCTCTCGTAGCGCCGCACCAGGGTCTCGTCGCGCGCGTCCAGGAACAGGATCCTGTAGTTCACCCCGGCGTCGCGCAGGTGCTGCAGCACCCGGGTGAGCTCGGCGAAGTACTCCCGCCCGCGCACGTCGACCACGACCGCCAGCCGCTCCACGGAGGAGCCGGCCCGGGTCATGAGGTCGACGAGCGGCACGATCATCATCGGCGGCAGGTTGTCGACCACGAACCAGTCGAGGTCCTCGAGGACGCCCGCGGCACGCGAGCGCCCGGCGCCCGACATGCCGGTGATGATCAGGACCTCGGTCTCGGCCTGCTCCGGAGCCGGGGTCGTGGCCTCGATCTCGGGGATGCCCTGCGGGACGGTGATGGGGTCCGGCTCGCTCATGCGCCCAGCATGCCAGGACCCGCACCGTCGTGGCTGGTCGGCGCGCTGCCGGCGCCGGTCGGCACGTCCGCCGAGGTCGCCCCGGACGCCGCGTCGGGTGCGCCGCCGTCCCTGCCGAGGGCGGCGACCACCGCCTCCGCCGTGCGCCTGCCCACCCCCCGCACCGCGGCGATCTCGTCGACGCTGGCCGCGCGCAGCTTCTTCACCGACCCGAACGTGGTCAGCAGCGCCTTGCGACGGGTGGGCCCGAGGCCGGGCACGTCGTCCAGGGCCGACGTGATCATGCCCTTGCTCCGACGCCGCCGGTGCTGCGTGATGGCGAACCGGTGGGCCTCGTCGCGCACGCGCTGCAGCAGGTAGAGGCCCTCCGAGGAGCGCTGCAGGATCACCGGGTAGTCCTCGCCGGGCACCCAGACCTCCTCGAGCCGCTTCGCGAGCCCGCAGAGCGCGACGTCGGTGACGCCCAGCTCGTCGAGGGCGCGCTGCGCCGCCGCCACCTGCGGCGGCCCGCCGTCGACGACCACGAGGTTCGGCGGGTACGCGAACCGCTTGCGCTCCCCCGGCTCCTCGGCGGGCACCTCGCCCGAGCGCGGACGGGCGGGGACCCGTGCGGACGCCATCGCACCGTCGCGGTCGTCGTCGCTGTCGTCGAGCTCCACGTCGCCCGACGCCAGCCGGTCGGCCAGGTATCGCCGGAACCGGCGCGTGATCACCTCGTGCATGGCCGCCGTGTCGTCCCGTGCCCCGTCGCCCTCGGGCCCGCGGACCGAGAAGGTGCGGTACTCGCTCTTGCGCGGCAGACCGTCCTCGAACACCACCATCGACGCCGACTGGTACGTGCCCTGCGTGTGGGAGATGTCGTAGCACTCGATGCGCAGCGGCGCCGACTCCAGCCCCAGCGCCTCCTGGATCTCCCGGAGCGCCTGGCTCCGGGTGGTGAGGTCGCCCGCACGGCGGGTCCGGTGCAGGGTCAGGGCGTGCTCCGCGTTCGCCCTCACGGTGGCGGCGAGCTCGCGCTTGTCGCCACGCTGCGGCACCCGCAGCTCCACCCGGGCTCCGCGCAGGCCGGTCAGCCACGCCGTCATCTGCTCCGGGTCCGGTGGCAGCACCGGGACCAGCACCTCCCGCGGGACGGCGTCGCGCGTCTCGCGCCGGGACGCGGCGCGGCCCTCGGAGTCGAGGTCCGCCACCTCCGCCGCCGCGCGCGCGTCCTCGACCGCGCCGTACACCTGCTGCAGCAGGTGCTCGACGAGCTCCGCGTCCGTGACGTCCTCGACCTTCTCCACCACCCAGCCGCGCTGCCCGCGGATGCGCCCGCCGCGCACGTGGAACACCTGGACGGCGGCCTCGAGCTCGTCCCCCGCCAGGGCGAAGATGTCGGCGTCGGTCGCGTCCGGGAGCACGACGGCGTTCTTCTCCGTGGCGCGGCGCAGCGCCTGGATGTCGTCGCGCAGCCGGGCCGCCTGCTCGTACTCCATGGACGCGGCGGCCTCGTTCATGCGTGCGGTGAGGCGCCGCTCGAACCGCTGGGTGTCGCCGGCCATGAAGTCGCAGAAGTCCTGCGCCAGCTGCTTGTGGTCGTCGACGGTGATGCGCCCGACGCAGGGCGCCGAGCACTTGTCGATGTACCCGAGCAGGCACGGTCGGCCGGTCTGGTGCGCTCGGCGGTAGACGCCCGCGGAGCAGGTGCGGATCGGGAAGACCCGCAGCAGGAGGTCGAGGGTCTCGCGGATCGCCCAGGCGTGGCCGTACGGTCCGAAGTAGCGCGTGCCGGGGCGCTTGGCGCCGCGCATCACCTGGGCGCGGGGCACCTCCTCCCCCATGGTCACCGCGAGGAACGGGTACGACTTGTCGTCGCGGTACTTCACGTTGAACCGCGGGTCGTACTCCTTGATCCACGAGTACTCGAGCGCCAGGGCCTCGACCTCGGTGCCCACCACCGTCCACTCGACCGACGCCGCCGTGGTCACCATGCTCTGCGTGCGGTGGTGCAGGTGGGCGACGTCCTGGAAGTAGCTCGACAGCCGCGCCCGCAGGTTCTTCGCCTTGCCCACGTAGATCACGCGGCCGTGCGCGTCGCGGAACCGGTAGACGCCGGGCGACGTGGGGATCTCCCCCGGCTTCGGGCGATAGGTCGCTGGGTCGGCCATGCCGTCAGCCTAGGTCAGGCCACCGACGCCCCGGCGTCGCGACCGGCGGCCCGGAGCCGGCTACTTCATCGTGCCCGCCGAGACCGACCCCTGGAGCTGTCGCTGGAAGATCAGGTACGCGATGAGCACCGGCACGATCGTCACCACCACCGCCGCGAACATCGCGCCGAAGTCCACGGCGTACCCCGCCGACGACACGAACGCGGCCAGCCGTTGGGACAAGACGTAGTTCTGCTGCTCGGGGTTCAGCGCGATCGGGAGGATGAACTGGTTCCACAGTCCCAGGAAGTTGAAGATCGCCACCGACGCCATGCCCGGCCGCGCCATGGGCATCATCACCTGGAAGAAGGTCCGCCAGTGCCCCGCGCCGTCGATCGCCGCCGCCTCGGCGATGTCGTCCGGCAGGCCTCGGAAGAACGCGTAGAGGAAGAACACCGTGAAGGGCAGCGCGAACGCCACGTACACGACGATCAGCCCTGGCAGCGTGCCGAGCAGGCCGGCGTTCTGGAGCACGAAGAACAGCGGGACGATCGCGAGGAAGACCGGGAACGTCAGGCCCGCCAGCATGAGGTAGTAGATCGCCCGTCGCCCGGGGAACTCGAAGCGGGCGAGCACGTAGGCGCACATCGCCCCGAGGAGCATGACGAGCACCAGGGCGGTCCCGACCACGATGATGGTGTTCACGAAGGCTCGGCCGATCTGGGCGTCGACCCACGCGTTCTCGTAGTTCGTGAACGACCAGTTCGCCGGCAACGAGAACGGCGAGGCGAAGATCTCCGCGCTCGTCTTGAAGGATCCGATGAACACCCAGATCATCGGCGCGATGACGAGGATGCACCAGATCACGAGGACGGTGTGGGAGACCCCGGCCGCGAGACGGTCGCCGCCGGCCGCGTGGGCGGCCCGGGACCGCGGGACGGCGCGAGCCGTGCGCGGCATCGCCTGGGCGTGGGCGGTCATCCTCGGCCCCTCTCGCTGCGCCCGCCGGCGAGGCGGTTCACGGTGAACACCAGCGCGGCGAACACCAGGGTCACGATCGCCATCGCCACGCCCATCGCGCTGGCGTAGCCGAACTTCCCCTCCGTGAACGCCGTGCGGAACAGCTGCTGGGACATCACGAGCGTCGAGTTGTCCGGGCCGCCCTGGGGGTTGAGCGCCTGCACGTACACGAAGAGGTCGAGCGCGATGATCCCGAGGTAGATGTAGGCGGTCTGCACGTTGTCCCGGATGAGCGGCAGGGTGATGGACCACGACGTGCGCCACCGTCCGGCGCCGTCGATCCGCGACGCCTCGTAGATCTCCGACGGCACGCCCTTGATCGCCGCGATGAACAGCAGCATGTAGAAGCCGACGAACCCCCACACGACGACGAACATCGTCACCGGCATCGCGGTGCCCACGTTCCCCAACCAGGCGAACGACTGGAAGCGGTCCAGCCCGAGCCCCGTGAGGACGCCGTTGACGAGCCCGTTGCTCGGGTCGAGGATCAGGCGCCACATGATGCCGACGGCGATGGCCGGGATCACGTAGGGGAAGAGGGAGACCACGCGGTAGAAGCCCGCGGCGCGGACGCCGCGCACCTGTCCCTTGCCCGACCCGCCGACCGTGATGAGGATCGCGAACGTCAGGGCGATGGCGATGGTGATGAGCGGGATGAACAGGCCGAACATCACGCTGTTGCCGACGGCGTTGACGAACCGCGGGTCCTGCAGCAGCGTCGTGAAGTTGGCCATACCGACGACGTCGAACTGGGTGGAGAAGCCCGACCAGTTGGTGAGGGCGTAGAACGCGGCCTGCACGAACGGCCAGATCACGAAGACGAGGAACAGGGCGAGCGGCAGACCGAGGCAGACGACGAAGAAGCTCACGGTGTCGAACGACCACCCACCGGCCCGCCGCCGGCGGGGCCCGTTGCCGGGCCCCGCGGCGGCCCCCTCGCCGGTGGGCAGGATCTGCCCGGCGCCAGGGATGGCGGTCATGACACCTCGATCTTGTCGATCGTGTCGTCGTTCGCGATGCGGTCCGTGATCGCCTGCAGCTCCTTGGTCAGGTCGGCGACCGACTTCTTGCCGTCGAGGAAGGAGTTCCAGATCGGGAGCTGCTCCTGGTTCATGCCGTACGTGTTGACGAAGTTGAACGTGAAGATGTCGGTCCCGGCCGCGCTGAGCATCTCGGTCTGCGACACCAGCGCCGTCGACCCGAACCCGTCGGCGGGGACGATGTCCTTCACGATCGTCGGGGCCAGCTTCGTCTTGGAGAAGTTGGTGGCCGCCTCCTTCGAGAGCATGACGCGCAGCAGCTCCTTGCCGCCCGCGACGCTCTTCGCCTGCGACGGCACGATGAACGGCTCGCCGGCGGTCGAGTGCAGCGCGGTGGCCGGCATGGCCGGGCTCGCCGTGACAGAGAAGCTCGGGACGCCCTTCATCTGGAAGTCCGACGCCGTCTGGTCCTTCATCTCGTTCTCGATCCAGGAGCCCGACGGGTAGAGCAGCGCCTCCTGCTTGTTGCTCCACTGCGCCTGCGCGGCCGTGAACTGCGTCCCCGACCCGCCGGGCTTGAAGTACCCGGCGTCGATGATCTCCTTCATGATCGTGAAGGTCGCCTGGAGCGCGTCGTTCGACCAGCAGTCGGGCTCCAGGTTCTCGAGCGACAGCCGGACCTCGTCCCCACCCTCCTTGATGGCCGACTCGATCGCGAGCGTCTGGTAGTAGGTCGCGGCCTCGGTGCCCCACAGGAACAGGTACTTGCCGGCCTTCTTCGCCTCCGCGCCGAGTGCCTTGGCCTCCTCCCAGGTCGCGGGCGGGGTCCACCCGTTCTTCTCGAACAGGCTGCCCGAGTACCAGACGCCGTAGACGGTGAGCACGTAGTTGAGGGCCGCGAACTTGTCACCGTAGGTCCCCGGCGCGAGGACGCCCTCGTAGAGGGTCTCCCGGATGGTCGTGCCCTCGACGTTGGGCGCGTCGATGATGTCCGTGAGGTCCTCGAGCTGGTCGAGGATCGTGTTGAACCCGATCGACTGGGCGCCGGAGTTGTCCACCAGGTCGGGCGGGTTGCCGCCGACGAACCGTGGCTGCAGCTCCGTGGCGATCTGCGTCGAGGGCGAGACCTTCACGGTCGAGCCGGCGTGCAACCCGGCGAGGACCGTGCCGGCGAACTCCACGTAGTCGACGCCGTAGCCGCCGTCGAAGATCACCGCGTCGACCGTGGTGTTCTCGGCCATGCCGAACGGGTTCTTCGCGTCCTGCTCGCCGCCGGGTGCGGCGCTGGTGGTCTCCTCGCCGCCTCCCCCACCCGTGGCGCACGCCGCGAGGGGGAGGCCGAACGGGACGGCGGCGGCCGTGTACATCACGGCACGGAGCACCGACCGACGGGAGGGCTGGGGGGTGATGTTGCTCTGGTCAGTGGTGAGGTTGTTGGTCATCGTCGTTGATGCCCTTCGTGTCAGGGTGCGTCGCTGGACGCCCCGTCAACCGTGCTGCCTGCCCGCTCGGGCCCTGCGCCGACCTCCTCGTCTCGCGCCACGGTGAGCCGTTGCGGCGGGTTCCGCACCGCTCACGGAAATATCTCCCATCCACCACGGGGATGGAGTGGAAAATATTCACGCGCGGACGCCACGTCAACAGCCGACACGACAGTGTGACCGGACTGGTATAGATCACCCGCTCGGGTCGGGGCGGCCCCTTACGGAGCCGGCGCCGCGAGCCGCACCGGCGCGGGCTCCACGAGAACCGCGAAGTTGACCGACCGAGCGATGAAGCACAGGGCGTGCGCGCGGTGGTGCAGCGCCGCCACCGCCTCGTCCGTCGCCTGCGGCCCCGCGTCGACGGTCACCCTCGGCCGCAGCGTGACGTCCGTGAACTGCCCCTCGCCCCGGGACTCCACGCGCATCGTGCCGGTCGTCTCGTCCACGTACTCACGGACCACGAGGCCGTGCTCGGCGGCCAGGTGCAGGAACCACAGCATGTGGCACTGCGCGAGGCTCGCGACGAACAGCTCCTCCGGGTTGTACCGCGCCGGGTCGCCCCGGAACGCCGGGTCGGCGCTGCCCGGAAGCGGCGGCTTGCCCGCGACGAGCACCGTGTGGTCCCGGGAGTACGACGTGTAGGACGTCGTCCCCGGCCCGTCACCGGGGGCAGCAGCACCGCCCTCGGCAGCATCGGGCCAGGCGACGGTCACGGCGTAGTTGTGGTGCGCACCCATGGCCACACGCTAGGGCGTCAGGCGGCGCTGCGCTTACCGGGACGCTTCGTCGTGGACTTCCCCGTCGCCTTCGTCTTCCCGGAGCCCTTCGCCGCCCCCTGGGCGGTGGCCTTCGCCGAGCCGCGGGCCCGCGGCGCCGACGAGGTCGACGTCGCGGCGGCGGACCTCGCCCGGCCGGCCGGGGCCGCCACCGGCACGGCCGGGTGCGCCTGGAGGATCGGCGCGAGGAACCGACCCGTGTGGCTGGCCTCGACCCGCACGACCTCCTCAGGAGTCCCTTCCGCCACGACCGTCCCGCCGCCCGAGCCACCCTCCGGCCCCATGTCGACGATCCAGTCGGCGCTCTTGATGACGTCGAGGTTGTGCTCGATGACGAGGACGGTGTTGCCCTTCTCCACCAGCGACTGCAGCACGCCGAGCAGCTTGCGGATGTCCTCGAAGTGCAGGCCCGTGGTCGGCTCGTCCAGCACGTAGATCGTGCGGCCCGTGGAGCGCTTCTGCAGCTCGCTCGCGAGCTTGACCCGCTGCGCCTCACCGCCCGAGAGCGTCGGCGCCGGCTGCCCGAGGCGGACGTATCCGAGGCCCACCTCGACCAGCGTGGTGAGGTAGCGCGAGATCGCGGGGAACGCCGCGAAGAACTCCGCGGCCTCCTCGATCGGCATGTCCAGCACGTCCGCGACCGTCTTGCCCTTGAAGTGCACCTCGAGGGTCTCGCGGTTGTACCGCGCGCCGTGGCACACCTCGCACGGCACGTAGACGTCGGGCAGGAAGTTCATCTCGATCTTCAGCGTGCCGTCGCCCGCGCACGCCTCGCACCGGCCGCCCTTGACGTTGAAGGAGAAGCGACCCGGCCCGTAGCCGCGGACCTTCGCCTCCTCCGTCTCCGCGAAGATCTTGCGGATCCGGTCCCACACGCCGGTGTAGGTGGCCGGGTTGGACCGCGGCGTGCGCCCGATCGGGCCCTGGTCGACGTGCACCACCTTGTCGAGCTGGTCCACGCCCGTGACCCGGGTGTGGCGGCCCGCCACCTGGCGCGCGCCGTTGAGCTCGTTGGCGAGCACGGTGTGCAGGATCGAGTTGACGAGCGTCGACTTGCCCGACCCCGAGACGCCGGTGACCGCCGTGAGCACCCCGAGCGGGAACGACACGTCGATCCCCCGCAGGTTGTTCTCCCGGGCACCGACGACCGTGACCTTCCGGCCGGGGTCGGTCGCGCGGCGCTCCGCCGGCAGCGCGATGCTGCGCCGGCCGGAGAGGTAGGCGCCGGTCATCGAGCCCTCGGCCTCGAGGAGCCCGGCGTAGTCGCCCGAGTGCACCACGCGGCCGCCGTGCTCGCCCGCGCCCGGGCCGACGTCGACGATCCAGTCGGCCGCGCGGATGGTGTCCTCGTCGTGCTCGACGACGATCAGCGTGTTCCCGAGGTCCCGCAGGCGGGTCAGCGTCTCGATGAGGCGGTGGTTGTCGCGCTGGTGCAGGCCGATCGACGGCTCGTCGAGCACGTACAGCACGCCGACCAGGCCGGAGCCGATCTGGGTCGCGAGCCGGATGCGCTGGGCCTCCCCACCCGACAGGGTGCCCGCCGGGCGCTCGAGCGACAGGTAGTGCAGGCCCACGTCGACGAGGAAGCCGAGCCGGGCGTGGATCTCCTTGAGCACCTCGGCCGCGATGGCACGCTCGCGCTCGCCCAGCTCGAGCCCGTCGAGGAAGTGCTTGGCCTGGTCGATCGGCAGCCGGCACACGTCCCAGATCGACTTGCCCCCCACCGTGACCGCGAGGACCTCGGGCTTGAGCCGCGCCCCCGAGCACACGGGGCACGGCACCTCCCGCATGTACGCCTCGTACTTCTCCTTCGACCAGTCGGACTCGGTCTCCCGGTGCCGCCGCTCCAGGAAGGTCACCGCGCCCTCGAAGCCCGTGGAGTACTGCCGTTCGCGGCCCCACCGGTTCTTGTACCGCACGTGCACCTGGTGGTTGCGGCCGAACAGGATCGCGTCGCGGGCGCGCTGCGGCAGGGCGCGCCACGGCACGTCCATGGAGAAGCTCATCTCCTCCGCCAGGGCGGTGAGCACCCGCTCGAAGTATTCGGACGACGTCTGCGCCCACGGCACGACGGCGCCGTCGCGCAGGGTCCTCTCCTCGTCCGGGACGACGAGGTCGGCGTCCACCTCGAGGCGGAAGCCGATGCCGGTGCACTCCGGGCACGCGCCGTACGGCGCGTTGAAGGAGAAGGTCCGCGGCTCGATCTCGTCGAGCGCGAGCGGGTGGTCGTTGGGGCACGCCCGCTTCTCCGAGAACTTGCGCACCCGGTCGAGGTCGTCGATGTCGGCGTCGACGAGCTCTACCATGACGAGGCCGCCCGCGAGCCGCAGCGCGGTCTCCACCGAGTCCGTCAGGCGACGCTGGACGCCGTCCCGTGAGACGAGGCGGTCCACGACGACCTCGATGTCGTGCTTGAGCTTCTTCTCGAGCGTGGGCGGGCTGGTCAGCTGCACCACCTCGCCGTCGACCCGCGCGCGGGCGAAGCCCTGCGTCTGCAGCTCGGCGAACAGGTCGGCGTACTCGCCCTTGCGCCCCCGCACGACGGGCGCGAGCACCTGGTAGCGCGTGCCCTCCGGCAGCTCGAGGAGCTTGTCGACGATCTGCTGCGGCGTCTGCGAACGCACCGGTTCCCCGCACACGGGGCAGTGCTGCGTCCCCGCGCGGGCGAACAGCAGGCGCAGGTAGTCGTAGACCTCGGTGATCGTTCCGACCGTCGACCGGGGGTTGCGGTTGGTCGACTTCTGGTCGATCGACACCGCGGGCGAGAGGCCCTCGATGAAGTCGACGTCGGGCTTGTCCATCTGCCCGAGGAACTGGCGCGCGTACGCGGAGAGCGACTCCACGTAGCGTCGCTGCCCCTCGGCGAAGATCGTGTCGAACGCCAGGGAGGACTTCCCCGAGCCGGACAGGCCGGTGAAGACGATCAGCTCGTCGCGCGGGAGGTCGAGCTCGATGTTGCGCAGATTGTGCTCGCGGGCGCCGGAGATGACGAGGCGGTTGCTCACCCGGGCATCCTACGTCGGAGCGCCGACATTCGTACAGGCGTTCTATGCGGTTTCCGGTGCCTGACCGGTCACACCCGGACGTCCTCCCTGACCCCGCCTGGACGCCCACCGCCCGCACCGGCCCGGGGTGCTTGGATACGGCCATGTCCGTCTACGCCGTCACGTACGTCTACGTCACCGACCCCGACCGCCTCGCGGAGGTCCGGCCCGAGCACCGGGCGTTCCTCCGCGGCCTGCACGAGAGCGGCGCGCTCCGCGTGTCCGGCCCGCTGCCCGCCACGCCCGACGGCGAGCCCGGCGGCGCGCTCCTGGTCGTCGAGGCTGCCGACGCGACCGGGGCGCTCGAACTGCTCGCGGCCGACCCCATGCGCCGCGAAGGACTGGTCGCGCACCGCGCGGCACGTGAGTTCGTCCCGGTGATCGGCGGCTTCGCCGCTTGACGCCCGTCGACGACCGCGGGCCCCGGACGGCGTACCGTCCGGGGCCCGCGCTCGTGTCGTCAGCGCCCCGTGGCCTCCGGCCCCGGTGAGGCGGACGAGGAGGCGGACGAAGAGGCGGACGAGGAGCTGGACTCCGGCTCCGCGTCCTGCGTCACCGGCGTCGACGACGGCTCCGGGCCGGTCGCGTCCGTCGGGGCCGTCTCCTTCGCGGCCACCGCGGCCGTGCGCCGCGTCTTCGCCAGGCTCGCGACGGTGGCGATCGCGATCGAGCCGAGGATCACGGTCAGGGACAGCCAGATCGGGATCTCGGGCGCCCAGGCGACGTGCTCGCCCCCGTTGATGAACGGGAGCGTGTTGGTGTGCAGCGCCTCGAGGATGAGCTTGACGCCGATGAACCCGAGGATGACGGCCAGGGCGATCGGCAGGTACACCAGCCGCTCGAGCAGGCCGCCGAGCAGGAAGTACAGCTGCCGCAGCCCCATGAGGGCGAAGATGTTCGCGGTGAAGACGATGAAGGGGTCCTTCGTCAGCCCGAAGATCGCCGGGATCGAGTCGAGCGCGAACAGCAGGTCCGTCGAGCCGATCGCCACGAACACGACGAGCATCGGGGTGAACAGCTTCTTGCCGTCGACCACCGTGCGCACCTTGGCGCCGTCGTACTCCTTGCTCACCGGCAGCACGCGGCGCAGGAGGCGGATCGCGACGTTCTCCTTGAACTCCTCCTCGTCGTCACCGCCCGCCACCAGCTTCACGGCCGTGTAGATGAGGAACGCGCCGAAGAGGTAGAACACCCACACGAACTGCTCGAGGATCGCCGCACCGGCGAGGATGAACGCGCCGCGCAGCACCAGCGCGATGATGATGCCGACCATCAGCACCATCTGCTGGTGCTGCTTCGGCACCGCGAACCGCGACATGATGATCACGAAGACGAACAGGTTGTCCACGCTCAGGGAGTACTCGGTGAGCCAGCCGGCGTAGAACTCCCCGGCAGGGGCGGAGCCGCCCACGGCGAGCACGACCAGTCCGAACACCAGCGCCAGGGCCACGTAGAAGCCGACCCACAGGCCGCTCTCCTTCATGCTCGGCACGTGGGGGCGCCTGCCGACGATCGCGAGGTCGACGGCGAGCAGGACGATCAGCGCCGCGAGCGACGCCCACTCGAACCAGATCGGCAGCTCGTGGATCATGCATCTCCTTCGGAGGACGGGGCCACGACCGCGCGGGCCCGACGGTCGCGCCGGTCACGGGCGAGCGAGGCGATCGTCGTGACGGCGAGCACCACCACGATGAAGCCCAGCGACAGGGTGGTCGGGATCTCGGGGATGGCCTCGACGTGCTCACCGCCGTTGACGAACGGCAGCTCGTTGGTGTGCAGCGCGTGGATCACCAGCTTGACACCGATGAAGCCGAGGATCGCCGCCAGCCCGTAGTTGAGGTAGACGAGCCGGTCGAGCAGCCCGTCCACGAGGAAGTAGAGCTGGCGCAGGCCGAGCAGCGAGAACGCGTTGGCCGCGAACACCAGGTACGTCTCCTGGGTGAGGCCGAAGATCGCGGGGATCGAGTCCACCGCGAACAGGAGGTCGGCGCTGCCGATCGCGACCATCACGATGAGCATCGGCGTGATGAACCGCTTGCCGTCGATCTTCGTGGTCATCCGGTCGCCGACGTAGGAGTCGGTCGTGGGGAACACCCGGCGCGTCAGGCGCAGCAGGCCGTTCTCGTTCCACTCCTCGTCGTGGCCCGTGCCCGAGCGCGCCTGGGCGATCGCGGTCCAGATGAGGAAGGCGCCGAAGATGTAGAACACCCAGGCGAAGTTCGCGATGATCGCGGCGCCGGCGATGATGAACACCGTGCGCAGCACCAGCGCGATCGTGATGCCGATGAGGAGCACCCGCTGCTGGTACTCCCGGGGCACCCGGAAGCTCGTCATGATCAGGACGAAGACGAACAGGTTGTCGACGCTGAGCGACTTCTCGGTGATGTACCCGGCGAAGTACTCGCCGCCGTACGTCCCGCCCCACACGATCCACACGATCACGCCGAACACGACCGCGACCGCGACATAGGCCAGGGACCACGTGGCCGACTCGCGCAGGGTGGGGGCGTGGGGGGTGCGCACGTGGCCGACGTAGTCGACCGCGAGCATGGCGAGGATCACGCCGACGGTGACGATCCAGACCCAGACGGGCACATCCATGGAAACTCCTCCGGTACGTAGCACTGAGCACCGGAGGTCTTCCCCACCCGGAGCGGCTGCGAGCCTGACGTCCGGGCCGACGAGGCCGGTCCGGCATCCGTGCCGGACGTGATGACGACCTCACCGTGGGCGGGGTACTCCCCTCCAACCCGCACACCTTACATGAGACCTCGGACCGGCCATCCGCGCATGTCACGACGCGATCGCCGCCTGCCGCGGTGGCCACGAACGTGCGCCGCGGCGCACGGCTCGCGCGCTCAGGCCGTCGCGGCCTGCATCTGCCGCAGCTCCTTCTTCAGCCCGCCGATCTCGTCGCGCAGGCGCGCCGCGACCTCGAACTGCAGCTCCGCGGCGGCGGCGTGCATCTGGTCGCTGAGCTCCTGGATCAGCTCCGCGAGCTCGCCCGCGGCGGCGCCGGCGAGCCTGTTGCCGGTGGTGGCGCCCTCCTTCGGCGAGCCCGGCACGGGCGCGCGGCCCTTGCCCTGCGCGGACGCCGGGGCCTTGCGGTACCCGCCCGACAGCAGCTCCTGCGTGTCGATGTCCTCGCGGGCGAGCATGTCGGTGACGTCCGCGATCTTCTTGCGCAGCGGCTGCGGGTCGATCCCGTGCTCCTCGTTGTACGCCACCTGCTTCGCACGTCGGCGGTCGGTCTCGTCGAGGGCGTACCGCATGGCCGGCGTGATCTTGTCCGCGTACATGTGCACCTGGCCGGTGACGTTGCGCGCCGCGCGACCGATCGTCTGGATGAGCGACCGCTCGGAGCGCAGGAAGCCCTCCTTGTCGGCGTCGAGGATCGCCACCAGGGACACCTCGGGCAGGTCCAGGCCCTCGCGCAGCAGGTTGATGCCGACCAGGACGTCGTACTCGCCCAGCCGGAGCTCGCGCAGCAGCTCGACACGACGCAGCGTGTCGACCTCCGAGTGCAGGTACCGCACGCGCACGTCCTTCTCGAGGAAGTAGTCCGTGAGGTCCTCGGCCATCTTCTTGGTGAGCGTCGTGACCAGCACGCGCTCGTCCTTCTCGACGCGCTCGCGGATCTCGTGCAGCAGGTCGTCGATCTGACCCGTGGTCGGCTTGACGACCACCTGCGGGTCCACCAGGCCGGTGGGCCGGATGACCTGCTCCACGACGCCGTCGGACATGGAGAGCTCGTAGTCGCCCGGGGTCGCGGACAGGTAGACCGTCTGCCCGATCCGCTCGACGAACTCCTCCCAGCGCAGCGGCCGGTTGTCCATCGCGCTCGGCAGGCGGAACCCGTGCTCCACGAGCGACCGCTTGCGCGACATGTCGCCCTCGAACATCGCGCCGATCTGAGGCACGGTCTGGTGCGACTCGTCGATGACGAGCAGGAAGTCCTCGGGGAAGTAGTCGAGCAGGGTGTTCGGGGGCGAGCCCTGCTCGCGGCCGTCGATGTGCCGCGAGTAGTTCTCGATGCCGCTGCACGTGCCGATCTGGCGCATCATCTCGATGTCGTACGTGGTGCGCATGCGCAGCCGCTGCGCCTCCAGCAGCTTGTTCTGCCGCTCGAGGTCCGCCAGGCGGTCGGCGAGCTCGGCCTCGATGCCGCCGATCGCCCGCTCCATCCGCTCCGGGCCCGCGACGTAGTGCGTGGCCGGGAAGAGGTAGACGCTCTGCTCGTTGCGGATCACCTCGCCCGTGAGCGGGTGCAGGGTCTGGATCGACTCGATCTCGTCGCCGAACATCTCGATGCGGACGGCGAGCTCCTCGTACACCGGGATGATCTCCACCGTGTCGCCGCGCACGCGGAACGTCCCGCGCGTGAACGCCAGGTCGTTGCGCGTGTACTGCATCTGCACGAAACGACGGAGCATGTCGTCCCGGTCGACCACGTCGCCGACGTCGAGCCGCACCATGCGGTCGACGTACTCCTGCGGGGTGCCGAGGCCGTAGATGCACGACACGGAAGCGACGACGATGACGTCGCGCCGGGTCAGCAGCGACGACGTCGCCGAGTGCCGCAGCCGCTCCACCTCGTCGTTGATCGACGAGTCCTTCTCGATGTAGGTGTCCGTCTGCGCGATGTACGCCTCGGGCTGGTAGTAGTCGTAGTACGACACGAAGTACTCGACGGCGTTGTTCGGCAGCAGCTCGCGGAACTCGGTGGCGAGCTGCGCGGCGAGCGTCTTGTTGGGCGCCATGACGAGCGTGGGCCGCTGCAGCTTCTCGATGAGCCACGCCGTCGTCGCGCTCTTGCCGGTGCCGGTCGCGCCGAGCAGGACGACGTCCTTCTCCCCCGCCTGCACACGGGACGCGAGGTCCGCGATGGCGGTGGGCTGGTCTCCCGAGGGCTCGTAGTCGGACACCACCTCGAAGGGGGCCACCGCACGCTGCAGGTCGGTCACGGGTCGCATGGCACCACCGTACGGCGCGCCCCCGACACCCACTGCCGCCCCGGGGAACGACCCGGACAGGGGGTGAATTTCCGACATTTATTTTGTAAGGAAAGAGTCGTAACCCTAGGGTGACGGCGAGCCCGTGCCCGGGCACCGCACGTCCGCCCGCGCCCTCGCGGCGCGCCCGAGTCCCGTGGAGACCTATGCCCGCCGTCGCCCCCCGTGTCCCCCGTGTCCCCCGTGTCCCCCGTGTCCCCCGTGTCGCCCTGCGTCGCCCGGTCGTCCTGGGTGCGTGCGCGGCGCTCGTCGCCGCGCCGGCCCTGGCCCCCGTCGCCGCCCTCGCGACCGACGGCGCGGCACCGGTCGCGTGGTGCGCCGACCTGGGGGCCGACCGTCCCGTCGGCGTCTACGACGAGGCCGTCGTCGTGGACGACGGGGTCGGCATCTACGTCGGCGGCGACCTCGCCGTCTCCCGCGCCAAGGAGCTCGAGGGCAGGGTCGTCGTCGCGGGAGACGCCGACCTCGCACGCGACGGCGGCCCCGACTCCCTCAACGTCGGCACGGCCGGGGGCGGCGGCTCCGCGATCGCGCCCGCGGGCGGCCGCGACCACCTCGTGGTGGGCGGTGACCTGGCGGCCGGACCGCGCCTCCAGGTCGGCTTCAACACTCCCGGCGGCGGCAACGTCGTGGTCGGCGGACGGATCGTCGGCGACGTGAGCACGGAGTCCTTCGTCGACCGCGCCCGGGGCAGCGTCCGCGCGGAGGTCGGACGCGAGGCCGCGCTCGCCGCCTACTCCGGCTACCCGGCCCTGGCGCGCGCCCTGTCCGACCAGGCCGAGGCGTCGGCGACCGACGTCGATCCCGAGAGCGGGGTGCTGACCCTGCGGGCCCCCGGTTCCTACCGGATCACCGCCGCCGAGGCGCGCGACCTCCAGGTCCTCAGGATCGACGGGAGGGAGCCCGTCACGATCACGGTCTCGGGGGCAGCCGTGTCGATGACGCTCGACCACGTCGAGGTCGCCGGCGACCGGGTCTACCAGGCCACCCAGTTCCTCGGCAGGTCCCTCCTGTGGTCCTTCCCCGACGCCGCCTCCGTCGACCTCGGCACGAACGGCCAGCTCCCGGGCAGCCTCGTCGTCCCCGGCACGGACAGCACCCTCACCGTCGCGACGAGCACGAACGGCCGGGTCCTCGCCGCGGGCGACGTCTCCTACACGGGCGGACACGGCATCGAACACCACAACTACCCGTGGACCGGGGAGTGCGTCGACCTCCCCGCGGTCACCCCGCCGGGCGGCGCCACCGACGAGGGCGACGGCGACGACGGCGGGGACGGGTCGCAGACCCCGGCGCCGACCACGGAGCCGTCCCCCACGACCACCGAGGACGCCACCCCCGGCCCGTCCGCGACGTCACCGGCCTCGGAGGCGGACGGCGAGAGCCCCGCGGACGGCGCGGCTCCCGTCGGCGGGAGCGACGAGGGCACGACGCTCCCGGACGACGACCTCGCCGCCGCGGCGGCCGTGGCCGGCGCGGAGCCCACGCCGCCGTCCTCCGACCGACCGGCCGAGGACGCGCTGCCCCGCACCGGCGCGCAGGTCGGCCTCGTCGCCGCCGCGGCCGCGGCCCTGCTCGGTGCGGGCGCGCTCCTCGTCGCGCTGCGTCGTCGGACGACCCGAGGCACGTCCCGCGGCTGAGCCGTCGCCCGGGCAGACGGCGGCGGCCGACGCCCGCCGCGCTCCGGGTGGCCACCGGCGCGCCGGCCGTGATCGCCGCCCCGCCGGGGTCGCGGCCGACCCGACGACGAGGGCGCCCGACCGGCTCCCTCCGGTCGGGCGCCCTCGTGGTGTCGTCGTGCCGTCGCCGGCCGCCCGGGCGTGCGTCGGCGGCGTCAGGCCGACGACGCGGCGTCGGACTCCTCGTCCACCTCCGCGCGCAGCCGCTGCCAGAGCGCGTCGACCTGCTCGCGCAGCCCGTCCTCCGTGCCGGAACCGTCCAGCACCACGTCAGCGACGGCGGTCCGCTCCTCGTCCGTCGCCTGCGCCCCGACGCGGGCCCGCGCCGCACCGTCGTCGAGGCCGCGTCCGTCGACGAGGCGCGCGACCCGCTGCTCCGCGGGGGCGTGCACGACCACGAGCAGGTGGAAATGATCGGCCTGGCCGGTCTCGACCAGCAGCGGGATGTCGTGGACCACGACGGCCCGGTCGTCCGCGGCCCCGGCGAGCGCCTCCCGCTCGGCCGCCAGGCGGCGGATCTCCGGGTGCAGGATGCCCTCGAGCCGTGCCCGGGAGGCCGTGTCGTCGAAGACGAGCCGCCCCAGCGCCGGGCGGTCGAGGGAGCCGTCCGGGGCGAGGACGCCCTCGCCGAAGGCCGCGACGACCTCCTCGAGCCCCACCGTGCCGGGCTCCACCACCTCCCGGGCGAGGACGTCGTGGTCGATCACGACGGCGCCCAGCTCGGCGAGGCGGCGCGCGACGACGGACTTGCCTGCGGCGATGCCGCCCGTGAGGCCGATGCGAAGCATGGGCCCATCCTGCCCCCGGCGTAGGCTTCCCGCCATGAGCGCCCAGCGGCACCGGGCCGGGGCGGGCCGGGAGGTGCCATGGCGGGCGGACCGATGATGCGGTCGTACCTGAACGACGCGACCGTGAAGGACCGCCGGCTCGCGGGCCCGACGCTCCGCCGCATCCTCGGCTTCGCCCGCCCGTACCGGGCACAGCTCGCGGCGTTCGTCGGGCTGCTGGTGCTCAGCGCGGCCGCCGGCGCCGTCACGCCGCTGCTGTTCCGCCGCCTCATCGACGACGGCATCGGGACCGGCGACCGCGGGCTCGTGCTGGCGATGGCCGCCGCGGCGGCGGGGATCGCGCTCGTCACGGCCGCCCTGGCGGTGGCGGAGCGCTGGCTGTCGTCGCGGGTGGGCGAGGGACTGATCCTCGACCTGCGGTCCGCCGTCTTCGACCACGTCCAGGCGATGCCCCTCGCCTTCTTCGCCCGGGCGCGGACCGGCGCTCTCGTGCAGCGGCTCAACGGTGACGTGCTCGGCGCGCAGCAGGCGTTCACGTCCACGCTCCAGACCGTCGTCTCCAACGGGCTGACGATCGCGTTCACCCTCGCCGCGATGCTCGCGATGTCGTGGCAGCTCACCCTGGTGTCCCTGGTGCTCGTCCCGGCGTTCGTGCTGCCCGCCCGCTGGTTCGGGCGCCGCCTCGCCGGGCTGGCGCGCACCGGGTACGACCTCAACGCGGACGCCGGGCAGATGATGAACGAACGGTTCAACGTCGCGGGCGCCCACCTGGTCAAGGTGTTCGGCGACCCGGAGGCGGAGAGCGCGCGGTACGCGGCCCAGGTGCGCCGGCTGCGGGACCTCGGCGTCCGCACCGCGCTGCTCGGCACCTGGTTCCGCGTCGGGCTGACGACGCTCGCGTCCCTGGCGATCGCCGCCGTCTACGGTCTGGGCGGGCTGCAGTCGATCGCCGGCAAGCTCACCGTCGGCACCGTCGTCGCGCTGACCGCCTACCTCGGTCGCCTCTACGGGCCGCTCACCGCGATGTCGAACGTCCAGGTCGACGTCATGACCGCCCTGGTCAGCTTCGAGCGCGTGCTCGAGGTGCTCGACCTCGCGCCTGCTCTCGCCGAGAAGCCCGGCGCCGCCGACCTGAGGGCGGCCGTGGCCGCCCGGGGCGCCTCCGTCGAGCTGGACCACGTGACCTTCCGGTACCCGAGGGCCGACGAGGTCTCCCTCGCCTCCCTCGAGTCGGTCGCGACGCTGCGCTCCGACCCCACCGAGGACACGCTGCGCGACGTGTCGTTCTCCGTGCCCGCCGGCGCGATGGTCGCGCTGGTCGGGCCCTCCGGGGCCGGCAAGACGACCGTCTCCCAGCTCGTCTCGCGCCTGTACGACCCCACCTCCGGTGCCGTGCGCATCGCCGGCGCGGACCTCCGGGACGTCACCGCCGCGTCGCTGCGGGGCACGGTCGGCGTGGTCGCCCAGGAGGCGCACCTCTTCCACGACACCGTGGCGGCCAACCTCCGCTTCGCCCGGCCCGACGCGACCGACGAGGACCTCGAGCGGGCGTTGCGCCAGGCGCGCATCTGGGACCTGGTCGGCCGGCTGCCCGAGGGCGTCGACACCGTGGTCGGCGACCGCGGCTACCGCCTGTCCGGCGGCGAACGGCAGCGGCTCGCGATCGCGCGGCTGCTGCTCAAGGCGCCGGACGTCGTCGTGCTCGACGAGGCGACCGCCCACCTGGACTCGGAGTCCGAGGCCGCCGTGCAGGCGGCGCTCGACCAGGCGCTGGCGGGCCGCACGTCCCTCGTCATCGCGCACCGGCTGTCGACCGTCCGGGCGGCGGACGCGATCGTCGTCCTCGCCGAAGGCCGCGTGGTGGAGACCGGCACGCACGCCGAGCTGCTCGCCGCGGGCGGCCTGTACGCCGAGCTCCACGCGACGCAGTTCGCGGGCGCTGCGGCGAGCACGAACGAGTAACGACCGGCCGGGCGCACGACGGCGGCCCGCCACCCCGAGGGGTGACGGGCCGCCGTGGGCTACCGGTGGGTCGCGGACGACCCGACGGTGTCAGTCGCCGATCAGTTGCCCGTGAGCTTCTCGCGGAGCGCGGCGAGCGCCTCGTCCGAGGCGAGCGTGCCCGCGGCCTCCTGCGCCGGCGGGGCCGACGAGTAGGAGGAGGACGAGGACGACGACGAGCTGCTGGAGCTGCCGCCGGGGACCGCGTCGTTCACGGCCGCGTCGGCGTCCGCCGCGATGGCCGCACGGACCTGCTCGCGGTGGGACTCCCAGCGGGCGTGCGCCTTGGCGTACTCCGCCTCCCAGGCCTCGCGCTGCGTCTCGAAGCCCTCGAGCCACTCGTTGGTCTCCGGGTCGAAGCCCTCGGGGTACTTGTACTCGCCGTTCTCGTCGTACTCGGCAGCCATGCCGTAGAGCGCGGGGTCGAAGTCCTCGGACTCCGGGTCCATGCCCTCGTTGGCCTGCTTGAGCGACAGCGAGATGCGGCGACGCTCGAGGTCGATGTCGATGACCTTGACGAACACCTCGGCACCGACGCTGACGACCTGCTCGGGCAGCTCGACGTGGCGGACGGCCAGCTCGGAGATGTGCACCAGGCCCTCGATGCCGTCCTCGACGCGGACGAACGCACCGAACGGCACGAGCTTCGTGACCTTGCCGGGCACGACCTGGCCGATGGCGTGCGTGCGGGCGAAGGTCTGCCACGGGTCCTCCTGCGTCGCCTTCAGCGACAGGGAGACGCGCTCGCGGTCGTGGTCGACGTCGAGCACCTCGACGGTGACCTCCTGGCCCACCTCGACGACCTCGGACGGGTGGTCGATGTGCTTCCAGGACAGCTCCGAGACGTGCACCAGACCGTCGACGCCGCCGAGGTCCACGAACGCACCGAAGTTGACGATCGAGGAGACGACACCGGGGCGCACCTGGCCCTTCTGCAGCGTCTGCAGGAAGGTGGAGCGGACCTCGGACTGCGTCTGCTCGAGCCAGGCACGGCGCGACAGGACCACGTTGTTGCGGTTCTTGTCGAGCTCGATGATCTTGGCCTCGATCTCCTTGCCGACGTACGGCGCGAGGTCGCGGACGCGACGCATCTCCACGAGGGAGGCGGGGAGGAAGCCACGAAGACCGATGTCGAGGATGAGGCCACCCTTGACGACCTCGATGACGGTGCCGGTGACGACGCCGTCCTCCTCCTTGATCTTCTCGATCGTGCCCCAGGCGCGCTCGTACTGGGCGCGCTTCTTCGACAGGATCAGGCGACCCTCCTTGTCCTCCTTCTGGAGGACGAGAGCCTCGACGGCGTCGCCCACGGCGACGACCTCGCCCGGGTCCACGTCGTGCTTGATGGAGAGCTCCCGGGACGGGATCACACCCTCCGTCTTGTAACCGATGTCGAGGAGGACCTCGTCGCGGTCGACCTTGACGATCGTGCCTTCCACGATGTCACCATCGTTGAAGTACTTGATGGTGGCGTCGACGGCGGCAAGGAAGTCCTCCTCGGTGCCGATGTCGTTGACGGCAACCTGCGGGGCGGACTTCGTGGTGGAGATGGTCATTGAGTAGATGCTCCGATGCGGACAGGACGTAGTGCGGACAGGGTCTGTGGCGAGGGCACCGGGTTGTCGACGTGACGATCGATCCGCCGCAACGTCGTGACGACGGCGATTCGAGCTCAAGGACGGCCCCGGGCGCACTGCACCGCGGACAATCTTATCGATGGCCAGGCGAGGGGTCAACGCGGGGCCCCGTGCCACGATGGCCGGGTGAGCGACCATCCTCCCGCGCCCCGTCCCGTCACGCACGCGGGGTACGACGACGTCCCCGACGACGCCGGCAACGCGGCCGCGCGCGGCTGGTGGGACGAGAACGCCGACGACTACCTCGCCGACCACGGGTCGTTCCTCGGCGACGCGGGCTTCCGCTGGGGCCCGGAGGGCCTCACCGAGGCGGAGGCCGGCCTGCTCGGCGACGTCGCCGGGGCACGTGTCGTCGAGATCGGCGCCGGTGCGGCGCACTGCTCGCGCTGGCTGGTCGGCCGCGGCGCCCGGGTGGTGGCCACCGACGTCTCCGCACGGATGCTCTCCGGCGCGGCACGCCTCAACGCGGCGACGGGCACACCGGTGCCGCTGGTGCAGGCCGACGCCCGGTCGCTCCCGTTCGCCCCCGCCAGCGTCGACATCGTGTTCACCTCGTACGGGGCGATCCCCTTCGTGGCGGACGCGCCGCGGGTGCACGCCGAGGCCGCCCGCGTGCTGCGGCCCGGCGGCCGGTGGGTGTTCTCCGTGACGCACCCCGTCCGCTGGGCGTTCCCCGACGACCCCACCGCCCGGGGACTCACCGTGCACCGCTCGTACTTCGACCGGCGTCCCTACGTCGAGACCGACGACCTCGGCGACGTGCGCTACGCCGAGTACCACCGCACCGTCGGCGACCACGTGCGCGACGTCGCCGCCGCCGGCCTGCGCCTGCGCGACGTCGTCGAACCCGAGTGGCCGGACTGGAACGACGCCACCTGGGGCGGCTGGAGCCCGGAGCGCGGCGCCGTCCTGCCCGGCACCGCGATCTTCGTCACGACCAAGGACTGACCCGAAGGGCCCGACCGGCTCAGGCGGGCCCGAGCACCCGGTGCGGCACCCAGCCGGCGCGGCCGTCCCGCGCGACGCACCAGCTCCACCCGGACTCGGCGTCGTCGGCGGTGACCTCGACCCGCTCGCCCGCGGTCACCGCCAGCTCCTGCGTGTCGTAGGCCGTGCGGACCACCGCGACAGGACGGGCGTCGTCCAGGTGCCGCGCGGGCACCCACCCGCTGCCCCCGTCGTCGGTCGTGACGAACACGAACGCGGGCCAGGTGTCGTCGCGGTCCCCGACCCGCACCACGGTGCCCGGCGCGACGCGCAGCGCCGCGCGCGTCGGGATCTCGTGGTCGGCGACCGCGCGGGCCGGACCGAGGTCCATCGTGCTCCCCTCCCCGTCGTGGCCGGCGTCCTGTCGCGTCCGCCGGCCGGGCCGTCAGCCGTCAGTGCCCGGCGTCGTGCCAGGTCGCCCCCGCGCCGACGGAGACGTCCAGCGGCACGTCCAGCTCCACCGCGGAGCCCATCTGCGACCGCAGCACGTCCTCCGCCGCCTCGCGCTCCCCCGGCGCCACCTCGACCACGAGCTCGTCGTGCACCTGGAGCAGCAGCCGCGACGCGAGCCCGCGCTCGTCGAGCTCGCGCTGCACGCCGAGCATCGCGACCTTGATGATGTCGGCCGCGCTGCCCTGGATGGGCGCGTTGAGCGCCATGCGCTCCGCCATCTGCCGCCGCTGCCGGTTGTCGCTCGTGAGGTCCGGCAGGTAGCGGCGACGTCCCAGGATCGTCGCGGTGTACCCCGTGGCCCGCGCTTCCTCGACCACCCCGGTGAGGTAGTCGCGCACCCCGCCGAAGCGGGTGAAGTAGTCGTCCATCAGCGACTGCGCCTCGCCGGTCGGGATGGTGAGCTGCTGCGACAGCCCGAAGGCGCTCAGCCCGTACGCGAGCCCGTAGCTCATCGCCTTGATCTTCGAGCGCATCTCGGGCGTGACGTCCGCGGGAGCCACCTCGAACACGCGGGAGCCCACGTAGCGGTGCAGGTCCTCGCCGGACCGGAAGGCCTCGATCAGCCCCTCGTCGCCGGACAGGTGCGCCATGATCCGCATCTCGATCTGGCTGTAGTCCGCCGTGAGCAGCGTCTCGTAGCCCTCACCGACCCGGAAGGCGCGGCGGATGCGCCGCCCCTCCTCCGTGCGGATCGGGATGTTCTGCAGGTTCGGGTCCGTGGAGCTCAGGCGGCCCGTCGCCGCGATCGTCTGCTGGAACGTGGTGTGGATCCGCCCGTCGGGCGCCACGGACTTGAGCAGCCCCTCGACCGTCGAGCGCAGCCGGGTCGCGTCGCGGTGCGCCAGCAGGTGCTCGAGGAAGGGGTGCTCGGTCTTGACGTAGAGGTCCTGCAGGGAGGCCGCGTCGGTGGTGTAGCCCGTCTTGATCTTCTTGGTCTTGGGCATGCCGAGCTGGTCGAACAGCACCTCCTGCAGCTGCTTCGGGCTGCCGAGGTTCACCTGCCGGCCGATCACGTCGTACGCGTCGGCGGCCGCGTCGGCCACCATCGAGGCGAACTGCTTCTCGAGCTCCGTGAGGTACTCGACGTCCGCCGCGATGCCCGTAGCCTCCATCCGGCCCAGCACCTGCGTGAGCGGCAGCTCCAGGTCCGTGAGCAGCCCCGCGGCTCCCCGGTCCGCGAGCTGCCCGGACAGGGCCTGCGCCAGGTCGACCACGGCCGCCGCGCGCACGGCCGCCTGCCGCGCCCGAGGGTCATCGTCACCACCGTCGAGAGCGAGGTCCAGGGCGCCCTGTCCGGCGGCGTCGGGCGCCTCCCCCGCGGACAGCTCGCGCCCGAGCAGGCGCACCGTGAGGTCGGCGAGGTCGTAGCCACGCTGGTCGGGGTAGCAGAGGTATGCCGCGAGCTCGGTGTCGAAGGACACGCCGCGCAGGTCCAGACCGCGCCCGGCGAGCTCGTGCCAGGCGGCCTTGGCGCCGTGCACGGCCTTCGGCGCCGCGGGGTCGGCGAGCCAGGTCGCGAGCGCGCTCTCGTCCTCCGGCGTCGCGTCCGCCAGGTCGACGACGGCGGCAGCGGTCTCGCCGTCGTGGTCGTCGGCGAGCGCGACGTCCCACGCGTCACCGGCACCCGGCGTCGGCGTCCCCGTGACCTCGAGCCCGAGGGCGCGACCGGAGCGCGCCGCCAGCCAGGCACCCAGCCCGCCCGGCTCGAGCTCCGCGAGCGCGACCTGCACGCCCGCCACCTCGGCCGCCTCGACCGGCTCCGCGGACGGGTCCGCCGCGAGCAGGCGGTCGCGCAGCGCGCCGAACTGCAGGGTGTCGGACACCCGGTGCACGGCCTCCCGGTCGAACCCGTCGAGCCCCAGCCGGTCCACCGACAGGGGCAGCTCGACGTCGTCCAGCAGCCGGTTGAGCTCACGGTTGAGGCGCACCTGCTCGACCGCCTCCCGCAGGTTGCCCGCGGCCTTGCCCTTGAGCTCGTCGACGTGCTCCAGCAGCGGCTCGAGGCCGCCGTACGTGGTGACCCACTTGGCCGCCGTCTTGGGGCCGACGCCGGGCACGCCGGGCAGGTTGTCGCTCGACTCCCCCACGAGGGCCGCCAGGTCGGGGTACTGCTGCGGGGGCACGCCGTACTTCTCGGCGACGGCCTCCGGCGTCATGCGCGCGAGCTCCGACACGCCGCGCTTCGGGTACAGCACGGTGACGTCCTCGGTGACGAGCTGCAGCGAGTCCCGGTCACCGGAGCAGACCAGGACGTCGAAGCCCGCCTCGCGCCCCTCGCGGGCGAGCGTGGCGAGGATGTCGTCGGCCTCGATGCCCTCGCGCTGCAGCGCGGGGATGCGCAGCGCCTCGAGGACCTCCTTGATGAGCGGCACCTGCCCGCGGAACACCTCGGGGGTCGCGTCACGGTTGCCCTTGTACTCGGGGAACCGCTCGGTGCGGAACGTCACCCGCCCGGCGTCGAACGCGACGGCCGCGTGCGTCGGCTGCTCGTCGCGCAGCAGGTTCGTCAGCATCGAGGTGAACCCGTAGACGGCGTTCGTCACCTGGCCGCTGGAGGTCACCAGCGTGTCCGGCAGCGCGAAGAACGCTCGGTACGCCATGGAGTGGCCGTCGATCAGCAGGAGGCGTGGGCGGGTCCCGGTTCGCGCGGAGGTCGTCACGGGTGCCAACCTATCGCCCATGTCTGACACCACCGCCGACGCGCCCCGGTTCCCCCGCACCCTCGAGGAGTGGACCGCCGCCGCGCAGGGCACGCTCATCGAGCGACTCGGGATCCGGCTCACGGAGGTGGGGGCCGAACGCACGGGCGGCACCATGCCGGTGGCCGGAAACACCCAGCCGGCCGGGCTGCTGCACGGCGGCGCGACGGCGTCGCTCGCGGAGACCCTCGCCTCCGTCGCCGCGCAGCAGCACGCGGGGCCGGGGCGTGCCGCGGTGGGCCTGGAGCTCAACGCGACGCACCACCGCGGCGCGCGGTCCGGACGCGTGCACGGGGTCGCCACCGCCCTGCACCTGGGGCGGTCGACCGCCGCCTACGAGATCGTCGTCACCGACGACGACGGCCGTCGGGTGTGCACCGCGCGACTCACCTGCATGATCCTCGACGCCCGCTGAGGTCCCGGCCGGGGTGCCGGGGGACGCGGCGCGGGCCGCGGGACCACGGAGGGCTCCGCTCGAGGCGGACGGCTCAGGACGGGACGGACTCGCTCGCCGGGTCGCGACGGGTCGCGACCCCGAGCGAGGTCACGCCGTCCGGGCCCTCCGGGCCCTCGCCGCGGTCGGCCGCCCGGTCGGCGGCCTCGCGCAGCGCGGCGTCGCGCTCGGCCTGGAAGGCCCGCAGGTCGACCGGGCCCGTGGGCAGGCCCGCGGCCCGGGCGCGGCGACGGCGGGCGACGAGGTCCTCGATCGCCGCGCGGGTCGCCTCCCGACGCCCCGCGCGGGCCGCCGTCCGTGTCCCGCGGGGGTTCTCCTGGACCAGGCGGCGCTGCAGCGTCGCCGTGGCGACGACGCGGTGCCCCGACGTGGGGGCGAAGCCCAACCGGGCGAGGAAGCGGTGCATGCCGCGGGCACCCGGGGCCGGCGCGCAGTAGACGTTCTCGGCGCCGCACTCCCCCGCCACGGCGGCGGCGGCCGCGAGGAGCGCGTGGCCGACACCGCGGCGCCGGGCCGACGGGCTGACGAAGACGGCGTCGACGTACAGGCTCGTGGTCGTCGCGAACAGCAACGGGTCGATGACGCGCAGCACGGCGAACCCGCAGATCTCGCCCTCGTGGCTCGCGACGAGGACCTGCCCGCCCGCGCCCAGCAGCACGCTCAGGTGCTCCAGGAGGCGGGAGGCGTCCGAGGGGGTTCCCTGCGCGGCCGACGGCGACTCCTCGACGGCACGCTCCGCCAGGCGCGCGACATCGACCATGTCGTCCTGCTCGACCGGCCGGACCTCGACCGCTGCACGCATCGGCACCTCCTCGACGAATGACCGTCCCCGCGCGGTGCGGTGGGAGCCTTCCCACCCGTCTTCGGGGGCCCGCCCCGGCAGCCCCGGGGTCACGGTCGTTGAAGCATGAATATCACAGATTGGTCACGACACCCAGGCGACGATAGCGACCCTGTCGCCCTCGCACAATGGGCAGTGGCCCGGTCGCAGGACTCCTCCTGCGACCGGGCCACCGTGGTGCGGATCAGGCTCCGCCGACCTGCTCGATGACGGCGTCCGCGACCTCGCGCATCGTGAGGCGGCGGTCCATCGACGTCTTCTGGATCCAGCGGAAGGACTCCGGCTCGCTCAGGCCCATCTTGGTCATCAGGAGGCCCTTCGCGCGGTCCACGCGCTTGCGGGTCTCGAACCGCTCGGTGAGGTCCGCGACCTCGGCCTCGAGCGCCCCGATCTGCTGGTAGCGGGAGATCGCGATCTCCACCGCCGGGAGCAGGTCCGCAGGCGTGAAGGGCTTGACGACGTAGGCCATCGCGCCGGCGTCACGCGCCCGCTCGACGAGCTCGGTCTGGGAGAAGGCGGTGAGCAGGACGACGGGCGCGGCGTGCGCCTTGCCGATCCGCTCGGCCGCCGAGATGCCGTCCAGCTCGGGCATCTTGACGTCCATCACGACGACGTCGGGCTTGAGCTCGGTGGCGAGCCGCACCGCGGTCTCACCGTCGCCCGCCTCGCCGACGACGTCGAACCCCGCCTCGCGGAGCGTCTCGACGACATCCATCCGGATGAGCGCCTCGTCCTCGACGACGACCGCGCGACGCGCGGGTCGCTCCGGCGTCTTCGGGGCCTCGGGCTCCTGGTCGATCAGGGGCGGCAGGTCGAGCGGCACCGTCGCCTCGGGCTTCGCGTCGTGGGGCTTCTCGTCGGTCACCCGTCCATCCTAGTGGCCGCGAGGGGGCGCCGCGTCCCGTGCCGGGTGTGACGAGGGCGACGGCCTGCCCGCCGACCAGCGGTCGGACGGTTCGGCCACCGCCTCGAGCGCGTGGTTGGATGGGCGGCGCGCCCCGGTAGCCCAACCGGCAGAGGCAATCGGCTCAAACCCGATCCAGTGTGGGTTCGAATCCCACCCGGGGCACCCCGCAGCCGCACGACGACGGCCCGTGCCCCACGGCGAGAAGCCGGGGGGGCCGGGGCGGCGGGGGGGGGGGCAGGGGGGGGGCCGCCCGGGGGGGGGGGGGGGGGGCCGCGGCGGGGGCCGTTGGCACGGCCGCC